>NZ_DATFKB010000128.1:0-30220 GCF_035268865.1 Salinivirga sp.
TATTTGCCTGTTTGCGGTAAAAAGCATTTTGTGCTTCACCATCAGTTGAAAAAACTTCAAGCTCAATACTGGTATAAATTCTTAATGTTTTTTGAACAGGATTATATTGTACAGGGTAAAGCCATAAAGCTTCTCCTCGAAAATCTCTGGCGATGAAAGGTTTTTGCAATGTTGCAATATTATGTGGGAAAAACTCATCTTTTGTATAAACATCGCCATATTTAAAAGGCACTTTGTCAGGATCCTGGTTGCGAAGTAAATTTCCTTTAGATGGAGCCACATCCACATTCTCAATTTCAATATACTTTGAATCCACTATTTTCACATCCATATTAGCCAAATCGGGTATAATCATGGTTGTGGAAAACTTAGGAAGATCTGGTGCTCCTGCTTCAAGAATTCTTGAACTACCCATAGCTTTAATAATGTTTTCAGCTCCATTGGGTGTTTGTACTTCGCTCATCCAATATGAATTTAATTGGAAATTGAGCTCAATTGTTTTTTCTGAAGAATTGGTAAGGGTAAACTCATTCTGCGTATTACCATTCTCACTCAAAACTTCAAGGTTCTGAGCATTAAGTTGACCCAGACCAATAACACTAAAGACCAATATCAATATTGATCTTAAAAGTAAAGATGTTCTTAGCATAATAAATTGATTTTGATTTTCATTTGGATAAATCGCTGTATTTGAAAAGCCAAAATAAAAAATTTATTTGTATTTACATACGATTAGCAATTATTTATCACCTATTTAAAATCAATAAGCACAAGAAGGAAATGAAATTAGATTACTGTCTATTAGTGAAGTAGTAGCCCCACCAGGACTCGAACCTGGATCTACGGTTTAGGAAACCGCTATTCTATCCCTTGAACTATGGGGCCATTTGGATGTGCAAAAATAATGGTTTTAATTAATCCTGAAAATGATTATGCCCACTAACTTAAAAAAATAGGGTTACAGGCACGGGCAACCTGATATAAAGATAGGAAAACAGCTACGAATACAAGCCATTGTAAAGGATTTTAGTATATTTGAGACCAAATTTACGTGTTATGATGTATTCAATGACTGGTTACGGGCGTGTTGTGAAGGATATACCCGGTAAAAAAATTACAATTGAAGTCAAAGCGCTTAACAGCAAACAATTTGATTTGAGTGTTCGCGTGCCCAGTTATTACCGCGAGAAGGAGCTGGAAATCAGAAATAAAATTGCACAGAAGCTTTTCAGAGGAAAAATTGATTTCTCAATGTACGTGGAACTTATTGATGAAAAAACGAACAGCTCAATCAATGAACCCGTGTACAAAGCCTACTATCAGCAACTCTCGAGAGTTTACGAAAGTATGGGTATAAATATGCCAGATGAAGCTGTTGCAGAAATCCTGCGGTTACCCGATGTTTTATCTGCTGTGCATGACGAACTGGACCCTGAAGAATGGAAAGAAATTGAAAAAATTGTTGGGGAAGCCCTGGAGCAATGTAATCAGTATCGGTTGCAAGAGGGCGAGGCCATGTACCATGACCTTAAAGGACGCATTGATACAATTCAACAGTTGCTTACAGAAATCGCACCAGTAGAGCAGAATCGCATTAAACAAATTAAAACACGAATTCGCAACAAACTTGATGAATTTATTGACCCCGAAAAAGTTGATGAAAATCGATTCGAACAGGAACTTGTGCATTTCCTTGATAAACTTGACGTAAACGAAGAGATGGTAAGGCTTGATAACCATTGTAGTTACTTTTTAAAAACGATGGACGAAGAAGGCGCTGTTGGTAAAAAGCTTGGATTTATTACCCAGGAAATAGGCCGCGAAATCAACACATTGGGATCAAAGGCAAATGATGCCCAGATGCAAAAACTGGTCGTACGTATGAAAGACCAACTTGAAAAAATTAAAGAACAGGCGCTGAACATACTCTAAACATGAAAAAAGGCAAACTTCTGATTATTTCTGCACCTTCTGGTAGTGGCAAAAGTACATTGGTGAAATTTTTAATGAAAGAACTTACCTATCTTGAATTCTCCATATCGGCCACCAGCCGTAAACCACGCGGCAACGAAAAACATAAAATAGACTACTATTTTTTATCTGTTGATGATTTCAAAAATAAAATCGCCCAAAAAGATTTTGTGGAATGGGAAGAGGTTTATAAAGGAAGGTTCTATGGCACACTAAAATCTGAAGTCAACCGAATAAGAGAATCGGGAAAAACCGTCGTATTTGATGTAGATGTAATTGGTGGCCTTAACATTAAAAAACTATATGGTGATGAGGCCCTGGCATTGTTTATTAAACCACCATCGATTGATGAGCTAAAAAACCGGCTCAAAAAGCGCGGTACAGACGAAACAGATGAAATTGAAAAACGTATAGCAAAAGCTGAAGAAGAAATGAGCTATGCTCCGCAATTCGATCGTATCATTATAAACGATGATTTGAATAAAGCACAAAAGGAAATTCTTGATGCAGTAAAATCATTTTTAAAATGAATAATACGTACTCCAATATCACAGGTCTTTTTTTCGGCTCGTTTAATCCAATTCATATCGGACACATGGCCCTGGCAAATTACATGATTGAATACAGCAGTATGAAAGAGTTGTGGTTCATCGTATCGCCACAATCGCCTTTTAAGACCAACACCAGCATGTTGGACAACTATGACCGGCTGGAACTCGTACACAGGGCAATAGGAGATGATGAGAGATTTAAAGTTTCAGATATTGAATTCCACATGCCCGTTCCCTCTTACACCATTGATAGCTTAACCTATTTGAGTGAAAAATATCCAAAAAAACACTTTGCACTCATTATTGGGGCCGACAACCTGTTTCATTTTCATAAATGGAAAAACTATAAGCTATTGCAGGAGAAATACAGTATTTTCGTTTATCCCCGGAGAGGGTTCCCAAAAGAGCAATGTCCGCAATTCCCTAATCTACATTGGATTGAGGCACCTGTAATTGAAATTTCGTCTAGTTTTATACGCAAATCAATAGCACACAAAAAAGATATGCGTTACTTTTTGCCCCACAAAGTTTGGGAATATATTGATGAAATGAACTTTTACCGGTAACTTTTGGTTGTAACTGGTAGAAACATAAACCAAACATCTGGACCAAAATCAAAATATATGATTTATACAACCAACAATCCACCAAATCGTGCATTACAAATATTACTAAGCATTTTATGGATCGTACTTGGAATCTGGATTTTAAGTGAACCCTCAAGAGCCATGGTTTCCATCATTCGTTTTGTTGGTGTAGCCATGATTGTATCGGCTGTAATGGTTTTTATTTTTTCAAGGCAAAACAGCAATATAATGCTTCAACGATTGCAAACAGGAGGAGCATTGGTAAACCTGGCTTTGGGACTGGTATTCCTGATCAGCCCGCAGGTTATTGTTAGCTTTTTCCTTGTAATTGTTGGTCTGTTATTACTCATAATAGGTATTATGGGTGCATCGCAAAGTTACAGGCTACAAGGTACTTTTCTAAGTTTTGCCTTTCTCCGCAATGTTTTGTTGGTATTAATCGGATTACTAATGTTAGTCGATCCGTTTGATAGCGCCAGTGCCATTACCTGGATGATTGGTTTGGCTGCAATTGTTTTTGGAGTATTTAATCTTACCTCCAGGCTTAGTAAGTAATACCACAACTATTTCTGCGCCATAAAAAACCGCCGAAAATTCAATTCCCGGCGGGTTCAATATATGTGATGCGACTCTATTAAGCGTCGATATTAGCATATTTAGCATGCGACTGAATAAACTCACGTCTGGGTGGCACATCATCACCCATTAGCATGGCAAAAATGTGATCTGCTTCGGCTGCATTTTCAATTGTTACCTGGCGCAGCTTTCTGAATTCCGGATCCATTGTAGTTTCCCACAGCTGCTCACTATTCATCTCACCCAAACCTTTGTAACGCTGAATATGAATGTTAGCTTCGCTTCCATCGCCATATTTTTCGGCAAATTCGGCCCGCTCCTCTTCGTTCCAGGCATACTGTATATTTTTACCCTTACGTAACAAATAAAGTGGTGGTGTAGCAATGTACAGATAACCCCGTTTGATAAGCTCTTTCATATAACGGAAAAAGAATGTCATGATCAAAGTAGAGATATGACTACCATCAACGTCGGCATCACACATAATGATAACTTTGTGATACCTGATTTTATCGAGGTTCAGCTCTTTTGTATCCTCCTCTGTACCAATGGTTACGCCAAGCGCAGTAAAGATATTTTTAATCTCATCGTTTTCAAATACTTTATGCTGCATAGCTTTTTCAACGTTGAGAATTTTACCTCTCAGGGGCAAAATAGCCTGAAAATGGCGAGAGCGGCCTTGCTTTGCTGTACCACCTGCAGAATCACCCTCAACAAGGAAGATTTCAGCTTTCTCGGGATCTCTTGCTGAACAGTCTGCTAACTTACCCGGCAAACCGGCACCAGTCATAGCAGATTTACGCTGAACCATTTCACGAGCCTTGCGAGCGGCGTGGCGTGCCTGGGCTGCAACTACCACCTTACTAACAATGGTTTTTGCATCTTTTGGGTTCTCTTCCAAATAGTTGGCAAGCATTTCACTTACAGCCTGATCAACCGCTAAACTAACATCGGAATTACCTAGTTTTGTTTTTGTCTGCCCTTCGAATTGTGGTTCTGCTACTTTTACTGAAACTACCGCAGTCAATCCTTCACGGAAATCATCACCTGCAATTTCAAATTTCAGTTTATCAAGCATCCCCGAATCTACGGCGTAATTCTTTAGTGTGCGGGTCAATCCTCTCCGAAAACCGGTTAAGTGCGTACCACCTTCAATTGTATTAATATTATTCACATAGCTATGAATATTCTCATTAAATGAGCTGTTGTATTGCATGGCCACTTCAACAGGTACCCCATTTTTCTCTGTTGTGATATGGATAATATCGTTGATTAATTTATCTCTTGAATTATCGAGAAATTGCACGAATTCCGGAAGACCTGAATCAGAGTAGAAGTCACTGAATTTAAACTCGCCATTCTCATCTGTTTCACGTTCATCGACTAGTTTTAAGTGTATACCTGCATTAAGAAAAGCAAGTTCGCGCAGGCGGGCCGACAAAATTTCATATTTATATTCAGTAATAATAAAAATGTTGTCGTCAGGCTTAAATGTAATGATAGTTCCCGACTTTTCTGTTTCTCCAACAGCTTTAACCTCTTGTTGTGGAACGCCTATTTTGTATTCTTGCGACCAGATTTGGCCTTCTCTGTGGATTTCTGCTTTCAGGTTAGTTGACAATGCATTTACACAAGATACACCTACACCGTGCAATCCACCGGAAACTTTATATGAGTCCTTATTAAACTTACCACCAGCGTGTAATACAGTCATTACCACCTCAAGCGCCGATTTGTTCTCTTTGGCATGTTTGGTAACTGGTATACCCCTACCGTTGTCGCGCACTGTAATTGCATTGTCCTTGTGTATGGTAACTTCAATAAAGTCGCAATATCCTGCAAGGGCCTCATCAATGGAGTTATCGACTACCTCGTATACCAGGTGGTGTAAACCTTTTTCACTTACATCGCCAATATACATTGCAGGGCGCATTCGCACTGCTTCTAATCCTTCGAGGACCTGAATACTCTCTGCAGAGTAATCTGCCTGTCCTTTTCTTATTCTTTCCTGCTCGGTCATGAGTCAATACTTTGAATTAATTTATAGCTTCACCTTTTTGTATAGCAAAAAGTATACAAATATACCGATTTTAAGCCGATTATAAGCTTTTTTAGGGGTCTAATTAAGGGTGTTTTATCAACAAATAATCAACACTAAAAACGATAGGAAGCGCCTACCATAAACTGAAAACCTAAAAGCCTGTAATTAAGCCACTCATAGCGTTTCTGTGCCAATATATTTTTAAATTGTACAAAGCCCGATAAATAATGATTGTACCGGTATTCTCCACCTACATGAATATCAAAAATATCTTTCATTTTTTGATCGCCATTTTGCCAATCATGTGCATATCTTTCACCTTTATAAAACAGGTCTGAAGTAAGTACAATTTTATCTTTAAGGTTATACCTCAGGTGTGCATTAATTTCATAAACAGGCTGGTAATATGCATGCTTTAGCGTATCAAGGTTATATTGGTTATAAGAAGCCTGAACCAGCACATTAAACACCTCTGCCTTTTTCCAACTGACCTCGGCGAGCATGCGCAAATGCCTCATATTATCGTAAACAACGCCAAAATACTGTACATGATCATTAGCTGACGCGTCCACATAAAAATACTGGTCTTTTATATCCTTCCAGGTAACATTTACATTGAACCCAAACCGCGAACTCACGTTGCCACGCAGGCCTCCGCTAATAATCTGCTTTTGATTCGTAGGTTTTACGTATAAAGAAGGATCAATGAAGTGGTTTTCATCAATGATATCCTGAAATGTATTGAGTTTATAATTACCTGTAAACTCAAAATAGGGCACCATGATAAAACTAACAATATTGTAATGCAGTTTCACATCCGGGTAAAACATATAATCCGTTGTTTTTTGATCGTATGTGGTGTTTACCCCTGCCTGGATACGCCATTTGCGTCCAAAAGCTCCTAACCAGGGATTAAAATCCACGAAAATATGCTCCAGTGTATCAAACATGCCCTGATTCTGGATGTAGTGTATTTCGCCGCTTGTACCAATAAACTGGTGATTAAAATAGTAATCAAGATCGGCACCAATATCTGTTTTATCCTCTTTTGCATCTCCACGGCCATTTGTATGTCTGAAACGCGCATATAATTTATAATTCAGATGAGATGAATCCATATGAGTAGAATTAACACCCATCTGCATGGCAAATCTGTTTAGAGGCTGGGCGGCCATATCTTTTTTCTCATACTCTGTATTTTGCACATCTTCGGTAGGAACATCGAGTGTGCGTCCATAGTAATATGTTTTGCGGTTCAGAAAATCGACATTTGCATAGGCCACGGCAGAGGGGAACATCCTTTGCCCATATGCACCTAACTGATTGCGGCTATATCCTGCAAACTGCTTATTTCCGTATTGGTTTTTAATTTTACCATTAACCGATTCGTGCTGAAAATAGGCGTTCCACTGGTAGTTGGTTGAACGCAGGCTATGAACTCTTGCCTCAAACAGTGGTGATGCATAGTTGCCGAACCCACCCAAAACGTAACCGCGCTCTAAGAGCGATGGCGCTTCTCCTTTAAGTTTTGCAGGCTTAATACGTTCCGGTTGAAAAGACGCCTGAAATGGTTTGGGCTGAATTTCGTAATCGAACTGTACATCAATGGTTGCAGTATCGTGAATAATGGGCATTTTAGAGATTTTATAAGCATCTTTGATTGCCGGCTCATAGGGCTTTACAACATCTACTTTGCTTTGTGCATTGACAGATATGGCAAAAAACACCAATAAAACAACACTTGCACTGTGGTAAATATATTTCATTATTTCTTTGGAGTTCATATTGCGAATATTTCTCAACATAATTTCATTATTTCAATTGGGTCGTGTCCACTTTAGAATTCGGATCGAGTTCCAGCTCAAGATCTGCATCCTTACCGGTTTCGAATTTCACATCCTCTGATGTGGTTATTTCGGAAAGCCGCTCCTCGGCCTCTTTTATAATCCCATCATCTTTAATGGCATAATTATCGATAATGCTTTGCAAATAAGCCTTAGCCTGGAAAGCCTTTCCTGATTCCTGATAAATACGTGCTAAAAGCAGGAATGATTTACCCAACCAGTATTGATGGGGGGTGCCATTTTTAATAAAATTCTGGATTTCGTTTTCGGCTAATGCAGTTTTACCGGCTTCATATTCAAGTCTTGCCACGGCATACTTAGACTCTGCACCCTGGGGTGTTTGAAGGTTTTGCGCCACCAACCTGTATTGCACCAGGGCTTCAGTATTTCTGCCGAGTTTCTCCAGGGCACGGGCTTTATTAAAACGAGCCTCTCTGGCAATCTCTTCGGGTAGTTTCTCGGTTATTAATATTTGTGATGCTGCCTTTTCTACTTTTTTATAATCCTCCAGTTTTATAGCAGCGCGCATTTGACCAACCCTCGATTCCATAAGCATTCGTTTGTTTGAGGCTATGGGCTCAAGCCTGCTATAGTATTCCCAGGCTTTGCTTGCATTTGATTTATCTCTGTAAATGGTAGCCAAATTATACAGGGCCGTCTCTGTAAAGCTGTTCAACGGTTGTTTTATTACATATTCGTAATGAGGTATGGCCTTATCTAGATTTTCATCATTAAAAAGACTTTGCGCCAGGTAAAAATGTGCCTTAAGTGTAAATTGACCATCTGCAAAACGGGTAAGATACTCATTAAACAATTGACGGCTATGTTCTGCCTCACCATTTAAATATGCCTTTTCAGCAGATAGGTATAAAAGGGAATCCTGCTCATTCGATGATATATTAATATTACGATTTTTGGCATAGCTGAAATATTCATCAACTTTATTCTGATCGAGGTAAATATTTTTAAGTGCCACCAAAGCTTCACCATATTCATCACTGCCCTTATGGTGCTCTATAAGATATTTAAAATGATCTGCAGCTTTTTCGTTATCACCCATATTGAAATACATCAACCCTGCTTGCAAGTGACTTTTTTTCATATAGTTACTTCTGGGGTAGTCGCGGATTAACTTTTCGAATTGCGCAATACCTTGTGCCGGTTTGTTTAATTGAATATATGCCTGTCCTGTTTCAAAAAGTGCATCATCGGCCAGGAGAGAAGATTCCCTGGTAGTCAGGGGAATCAGCACATCTATTTTTTGTTTATAATTATGTAAAACGCCAGCAGTGAAACCTTGTTGGAAGATCGCATAATCATTTTCCTCTACAGGGATTTTAGTGGCATCTTTATAGGCCAGCAGTGCCTGGTTATATTTGCGCTGCACAAAATAGCTGTCTCCAAGGCGCACGGTTGCATCGTACAATATTCTCGTAATGGCACTATCTGCATTATCAATGTATTTCCTGAACCATATTGAAGCCGCGTTATATTCAGCTTGTTTAAAGAAAGAATAGGCCACATTATAATTTGTAAGATTGTAGTACGGAGTACTATAAGCTCCGGGAGTGGTTAAATACTGTTTATAATGCTGAATAGCCTGGTCATATTTTTTCTCACGGAAAAGACACTCGGCCTTCCAGTAACGGGCTAAAGAAATTAACTGTGCATCATTGCCCCCTGCTCCCAGTGACTTATCGAACATTGCTATAGCATCGGCATATTTGAGATTGTTGTAGAGCTCAATACCCCTGTAAAATGCTACTTTTTGTAAGGCATTGGTCACCTGCCGGTTCTTTTGTTTAATCTTATCAATAGATTCCAGTGCTCTGCGATAATTTTTACTGGTCATGTATACATCAACCAAATAATTGTAAATCATATCACTGCGATCGCTATTATCATACTGGTCGAGGTAACTATGAAAAATACGAATGGTTTCATCAAATGGCGCAAATGAGAGTTCGTAGGTTAATTTGGCATAATTAAAAAGCGCGTCTTCTTTTATTTTATCGTTAAACGACATGCGTGAAGCACTACCAAACGCCAAATGTGCATTTTTTTTATCGCCCTGCTTCAGATAGCTGGCTGCCATGTGGTAATTAGCGTTTTGCGACAAACTATCTTGCTTACTGGTAATTAAACTGAAATTATTTGCGGCCTTTTTGTATGCTCCAGTTTGATAATACGAGTAACCCAGCTGATACAAATCGTAACGTTTAAAATTATCAGTTGACTCTTTGTATTTCTCTAAATATACCCGGGCACTGTCATAATTGGCTTGCTTAAACCATGCATTACCCAGCATACGTTGCATTTCGGCTTTACGCTTCGGGGTAACTTCATTAATGATTGTGGGCACGTAACTAATGACCTTGTCATATTTCTGTTGCAAAAAATAAATATGTGCCATGTAATAGGGCACAATAGGCGAAAAAGTTGGATCTTCTTTCAATGCCTTGAAGCCTTTTAGCGCTGTTTCATAATTTCCACGGGTATATTCAATGTGTGAATAATAATAAACACCGGGGCCATAATAATCGCTTTCAGGAAAATCGAGTAATTCATAAAACAATTTGTTGGCTTTCTCCTCCTCCTCAAGCATTAACCAGGCATATCCCTGTTTAAAATAGTATTCGCTTCGCTCCTGTCGTTCGAGCCGGTAACGCTCAACACGTCCAAACCAGTAAACTGCAGATTCCCATGCCTGTTCATCATATTTATACTGGCCCATAAAGAAACACGCACGTTGTATGCGGGGACTCTCGGGATTGCGTTTTATAAAGTTAACAATTCTATACTCAGCATCCTGGTTATCGAGCTGTAGTGCACTTATGGCAGCATAAAATTCTGCATCGGCCGAAATATCATTAAAACCAACTCTTTTGTGATACAATACAATTTCATCAAATAATTGTATTGCAGAACCGTATAGTTCCTTTTCAAAGAGTTCAATCCCCTTCATTAATTTTTGCTCAGCGGTTGGTTGGTCGTGCGGTACCTGAGCCCTTAAACCCTGGCCACATATACTTAAAACCACCAAAATTGCGAAAATTTGAAAATATCGTATGATCATCGTTATTTGTATTTTACAAGCTACCCTGATTGTAAAAATTAAGCCAATATGTAACCAACTATTCTGACAAAGAGATATTGTTGAAAAGGGCACCTTTTACTCAAAATTAATTTGTAAAAATATTGAAAAGAAACGAACAGTCCAATTCAAAATATAGTGGCTTTTGAAAATATTATTAACAGGTGTGCTATTTAAAATTTTTCAGAAAAAATGACTCAGAAAACATCAAATGAATACCCCAACAATAACTTAAATCGGCCTCTCTTAAATCATAGTAAACATCTCCCTCTATTGCAAATGTAACACCATATTTAACGGGTATTTGCATAGCCATCCGGCCTTCAAGTAATTGACGTCTCGGGTATAGTTTACCCGGGTTACTGAAAGAGTATGACTGATAGATTTTACGTCCCTTAGGTGAAATAAAACGGTTTCCATTCCAATATCCGATTGACAAAACACTTCGTTTATAACCACCGATAATTCTTGCCAGCCCTGCGTGTCCGGATGAATAAACCTGTAAATTATTGCTTGTCGCTTCACGATAACCCAGGTACCAGGCACTTACCCCTAAAGACCAGTCTCCTTTTTTATAGTTATATTTCAATCCACTGGCTCCGTTCATTAGTGTCTCTATTTGTGCATCGGTACTGTCTATTTCACCTCCCTGGTGGTGATATATAAATTGTAATGGTACTGATAATTTATGGCGCTCTTTTTTTATCAGATCGTAGCTAATAAGGGAACCGTTTGTAAAAACCTCCTGAAATGGATCACCTGCAAAGATATGCGTCTCCCAGTTTATCCACGATTCAAGATGCAACCGGTGCCTTTGAAAACGTACCTGAAGGCCGCCCGGGGGTTTTCGTGTATAGTAAAACTCAGGCTCATATAGCATCTCCAGCAATCCAAGGTTCTGACTATTATCAAAGTTTCCGAAAATAATCTCAAGATCGGGTAATGGATTATACTGTATACTGTAATAGGGTATTGACTCCACATCGTCTATGGATTCGCGTCCATGATATTTTAAAAAGTGTCCGCCAAACCGTACGCGCAAATTCTCAGCAGGATAATACTCCATTAAAAACCTACCCCAAAGACCTATTAATGTATACCCGTCAACAATGGGCGAAGTGTATTCATCATTCCGAAAAAAGTTGGCATTCTCAATACGAAAAGCGAGATCTTTTACCCTGGCAGAATCAAATTGAGGCCAGGTAGACAGGTATTGATACGATTGTTGCTGGCTATAGACCTGTTCGTTAAAGGAAAACAAAAGAACAAATAAAAAAACAAAATACGTGGTCTTTATAATCTTCATAGTCTTAAATGCGGAATTTAACTGATGTGTTCGGGCATCAGATGATTTTTTGTTATTTTTGCCCACTAAATTAGACAAATATGGACATTTTTTTTCATGTTGGCCTTGGAAAAACAGGATCAACCTATTTACAGCATAAATTTTTCTCTAAACTCACAGGAGTTCATTATATCCATCATACTAATTACAAAAAATCTATTGAGATCATCAGCCGTAAACAATACGACCGGTATTTTGTATCGCGGGAATTTGACCGGCAATTTCTAAAAGAAATAAAAAAATTTGCTACTGCTTACCCCGACACCCACCCGATAATGGTACTGCGCAGGCAGGATAGTTGGATTGCATCGCAATACAGGCGTTTTACAAAGAACGGAAGAGGAATATATTTTAACGAATTTGTAGATTTAAAAGAAAATAAAGGCCGCTGGGACATTGCAGAAATGAACTTCTATGAAAAAATAGAACAGCTGGAACATTATTTCAATAAGAAGCCACTGGTTTTGCTATACGATGAGCTACGAAATGAACCAAAAACTTTTTTCAAAAAAATTGCAGCATATACCGACACAACCTATGATCTTAAAGATATTTCATTGGCACCAAAACATAAATCGTATAATACAAAACAGTTGCTGCTGGTGCGCAGAGTTTCCAGACAAATGCTGCAAAAAGTAAGCGAAGAAAAAATGGACAGTACCAAAACCGGCAGGCGCATACGCAAAATTGCCACACACTTAATTATGTACTTCCACTGGCTCGTACCAAAATCAAAGTTTGAAGGTGAAAAGCTAATTGAGGAGCATGAGCTTGATGCAATAAGAGATCACTTTGCTGAAGATTGGCAAAAGTGCCTGAAGTATATTGAACAAAATGCTCCTGCTGTTGAATAACCTACATGTAAACCTTTCGGTCCTTACTGGCATAATCAATGCAGCGGTTCCAGTCTCCTGCATACTGTTCATTAATTTTTTGAACAGCTGCCTTTGGTAAAACCTTTTTGGCGCTTCCATTTTTGGGCTCTGCTATACCAGCAAAATATGCGGTTAGGTGTAAAATACCACCTCCAAATTTCTTATAAAGGAATCGAAGCGTTTTATTTTTAATACCTGAATGGTCGTAATTGTACCAGCGATTAAGTTTACGAACATAATAAAGACTGTGTTCACTGTATGATTTTTTTACAGTAGATATTTTAATATCATCCTTATTATAGGTGGCACCAATATGATTCGCAATTATTTCTATGGCTTCCCAGGGATTGTTTTTAAACTCCTCCTGAAACATCACAAGTGGTCGCGAACCATATTTTTCTTCAAGAACTTTTATTTTATCGTAAAAAACTAAATGCTTATGTTTTAATACTCCATTATCTGATGCCGGGTCAAAATACTCCTCAAAAGAAGCCTTTCCGTGTTTACGTAAATAGTACTTATATTTTGAACCCACCCAAGACCCATGCTTTCTGAAAACCACAATGGGTTTGGTTTCAGGATACTTTTCAGCAATAGTATTCATTTTTTTCGCACCGTCTTTACTATCCAGATCAAGCTCTATTGATAATAAAACTGAGGGTTGCTCTGTGGAACTGATTATGCGATCGTGATGTTTAAAATCATGTTTTTTTACAAATTGAATACCCTTAAATACAGGAAAAACATTCCGCTGTAAAAAGGTTGATGCTGTTTTGGGTAACCCTACATGAAAAAAAACCTGTGGCTTGGTATCTGTACTCGACATATTGCTTCAAAATTTCACTGACAAAAATAGCATTTAAAAGGAGGTTTGTGAAAAAAAAATCAAAAAAAGCATTGCCTTATGTATTTACACTGTAACTGTACCTGAAACAATAAATGAAATTTCATGGTAAAGGAAATAACAATTGCACGTAATTTGCTACTTTTGCGGCAAACAACCCCGGAAATGAATATTAGAACACTTGTAATTAGTTCTTTTAAAGGAAGTGGCATTTCAGACAGAGCCCAGATTGCCTCCATGCTAAAAATGCATAAGAATGGCGTCTATTTTCATATCCTGCTCAATGAAAAATCACCCAAACAAAGTTTTTTTGAAGAAGAAGGTATTGCAACTACCCCCTATACCATTAAGGGCAAAATAGATAAAAAAGCGATTCAAACCATTCGTGATATTGTCAGAACGGAAAAAATAGACATTATACACTGCTTTAACAACAATGCTACAACAAATGCAGTGCAGGCAGCAAAAAAATTGAACGTAAAAATTATAAGCTACAGAGGCTTTACTGGCCATGTGCACTGGTACAAACCCAGCTCTTTGATGAATAATCTGCATCCAAGAGTCGCGCGCATAGCATGTGTAAGCAATGCGGTAAGAGATCAGGTTAGAAGTCAATTGTGGCGCAATAAGAAAAAAGCTGTTACCATTTACAAAGGGCACGATAAAGTCTGGTATCAGGGCATTCAACCTACAAGCAGAGATGAACTTGGAGTGCCTGACAATGCATTTCTGGTAGGAATAGTGGCCAATCTCAGGCCCATGAAAGGCATTAAATATTTGATTGCAGCAGCTAAACACCTCAATGGTCATTACGACATTCATTTTCTGCTCATAGGGCGCGGAATGGATAGTGAAAAAGTTAAGGAGCTAATTAATGAAACCCCCTTAAAGGATAATTTTCATACATTTGGTTTCAGAAAAAATGTACTGAACGATGTGGCCGCATGCGATATTGCCGTAAACAGTTCCATAAAGGGAGAAGGTCTGTCGAAAACCATTATTGAGGCTATGAGCCTGAAAAAACCCGTGGTTGCGACTACTGCCGGGGGTAATTCTGAACTTATTATCGATCATGAAACAGGATTATCGGTGCCGATAAAAGATCCGGAAGCTATTGCTGATGCTATTTTGGAGTTTAAACATTCAGGTGAGTTGCGCCAAAAGATGGCAAATGCCGGCTATCAATATATAATCAACCATTTTACTGTTGAACAAACAGCCCAACAAACAATGGACCTCTATAAAGAGTTGAAAACTGAACTTGAGACAAGTAAAAAAGTGATTTAAAAACAACAGTAGGAAGTAAAAAATTCAATAATGAAATATTTTGGTGAATTTCTCAGGTATGCTTTTCCATATAAATGGCGGTTAGGTTTAAGTGTTTTATTTAATTTTCTTGCCACCATTTTCACACTTGCTTCATTTGGTATGGCCATCCCCTTTCTGGGTATTTTGTTCAATCAGCAGGAAATAGTTACTGAACAGGTGCCATGGGAGATGACAGCAAAAGCTGTGATGCACAATTTTAATTTCCTCTTAAGCAAAGTGCTCCTTGAAGAAGGTGCACACAGTGCGCTTCTTCTGGTTAGTATGATAGTAGTGATATCCGTAACGCTTAAGAGTATTTTTAACTATCTGGGCAATTACATTATCGTTCCAATGCGCACAGGCATGATAAAAGATATACGTAATAATCTGTACAGAAAGATTATTTACTTGCCGATGCGCTATTTCTCTGAAGAGCGTAAAGGAGATTTAATATCGCGAATGATTGGTGATGTAAAAGAGCTGGAAGGATCAGTGGTAAACTCGCTGCAAAAAGCCTTAAAATCGCCAATTGAACTTTTCGGGTACCTATTTGCGCTTTTTGCCATGAGTTCGCAGCTTACATTTATTGTAATTTTCCTGTTGCCAGTAAGTGGGTTTTTAATAAGCCGTTTGGCCAAAAACCTTCGAGGCAAAGCCGTAAAAGGTCAAAGAAGACTTGGAAACCTGCTAATCAATATAGAAGAAACACTTTTTGGTATAAGAATAATTAAAGCATTTACAGCTGAAGACAAAGCCAAACATCGCTTTGAAAAAGAGAATGGTTCTTATGCCAGGATAATGAATAAAGTATTGTGGAAAAAATTTCTGGCTCATCCCATAAGTGAGACAATGGGTACCATTGTGATTGTTTTGGTTATGTGGTACGGCGGTAAAATGGTGCTAGACGAAACAGCAACCCTTGAGCCAGAAGAATTCATTACTTATATAATTTTCTTTACCCAAATACTTACACCGGCTAAATCATTATCAAACCTTTATTTCGACATCAATAAAGGGATGGCTGCATTTGAGCGTGTTCGCGAAGTACTTATTGCCGATGAAAGCATAAAAAATGCCCCGGGAGCCACAAAAATTGACACTTTTAAAGAATCGATCCGTTATGAAAATGTGACATTTGGTTACAGTTCACAAACAGAGGTACTCAAAAACATCAATATCGATATTCCAAAAGGGCAAACCGTGGCGCTTGTAGGCCAAAGTGGGGCCGGAAAATCAACCCTGGTAGACCTGTTACCCAGGTTTTATGACATTGACCATGGCAAAATATTCGTTGATGGGAAAGACCTCAAAAACTATGATATAAAATCATTAAGGAACCTCATTGGAATTGTGAGCCAGGAACAAATTCTATTTAATGATACCATTTATAACAACATAGCTTTTGGTATAGAAGAAACCACTGAAGAGGAGGTAATTAAGGCTGCGAAAGTTGCCAATGCACATGAATTTATCGTTAATACCGAGAAAGGATACAAAACCGTAATTGGAGACCGCGGCAGTAAGCTTTCGGGCGGTCAAAGGCAACGTATTACTATAGCAAGAGCTATATTGGTAAATCCACCAATTCTGATATTAGACGAAGCCACATCGGCACTGGATGTAGAATCAGAGAAACTGGTGCAGCAAGCGCTTGATCATTTAATGAAAAACCGCACTTCAATTGTAATTGCACACCGATTATCAACAGTTAAAAATGCTGATTTGGTATGTGTAATGCGCGACGGCAAAATTATTGAATCGGGCAAACACAATGAGCTATTGGAGAAAGGCGGAGCCTTCAAAGAGCTCTATCAACAGCAAATGGAGTAAAACTCCATAATCATGAATTTGCTTTCAAATTGTAGGTAATTAAAAAGGCCATCCAAAAAAACAGATGGCCTTAGAGAAATTATCTTATAACTTCAACATCAACAGCAACAGGGCCCTTAGGGCCTTTTTCTGTTTGGAATGTTACAATATTATTTTCCTTGACAGGTTCTTTGGTATTTTTCACATGAAAGAAAACACTTGCGTTAGATTGTTTATCTTTAATAAAACCAAATCCTTTATCGTCGTTGTAGAAAGTAACGACACCTTTACGTATAAGTTCTTCTTCCGGTAGATCTTCATTTTTCGGAATACTTATATCAATATCATTCGGATCAATTTCCGTTTTTTCATTGGGGTCAGGAGGAGTATCAGTTAGATTGCCATTTTCATCCACGTAAGCAATCATATCATCCAGACTCGATTTACCTGCATTCTCTTTTCGCTCTTCGCGTCTTTGCGCTTTAGCTTTGCGTTTCTTTTCTTTTTTTGTTCTAACTTCTTTTTTGTTGTAAGTTTCGCGGGATCTGCCCATATATGTCCTTTCGTTTAAAATTTAGTTGGAAAAAACCCATTCCAGCATACCTGAAATGGGTTTTATATTTTCAATTCAAGCTTTTAGAAATAATTCACTTAGCTCATTGTTTTTACATCAACAGCCATTGGGCCTTTTTCGCCTTGTTTCATTTCAAAAGTTACTTCCTGACCTTCGTCTAGTCCCTGATAAGAGTCTACTAAGCCAGTGCGGTGAACGAATACATCATTACCGTCTTCCATTTCAATGAATCCAAATCCTTTGGTATCATTGTACCATTTTACTTTACCTTGTGCCATAGAGCTAATTTCTATTATCGGTTAAAATTTTCTTTTCTTGGACGAGCCTCATTCACAACCATCTCACGTTCTTCGTAAGTAGCGCCATTGAGTTCTTCGATAGCTTTGTTTGCTTCGTCTTGGTTTTCCATAGTAACGAATCCAAAGCCTTTACTTCTACCGCTGAATTTGTCGGTAATAATTTTTGTAGAAGATACGGCTCCGTAATCTTCAAATACCTCCTGGAGGTCTGTTTCATTAACCCTGTAATTAAGGTTTCCTACGTAAATGTTCATTGTAAAAAAATTAAATTGTTCTTGTCAACTGCAAGCTTTACATCCTTTAATACTTGTTGGATATTCTGACATCTGGTGAGAGGTGAAAAATCCTTACGCATGTGATCGGCGGTATCACCCGCAGTTTTTGTTAATTAAGGATTTAAAAATTTTTGGCAGATGTGAACTAATACTGTGAAAGAAATTAGTAAAAAATGCAACGAATTCTCAAATCATATTCGAGGACAAATATAAGCATTATTTTTGGTTTGCATACTTTTCATGGTTTTTTTCAATAAAATTCTTTTATATATACCAGTAATGCAAAAAATACACAAAAATATTTTTCTGTATGTCAAGGTTCTAGCCAAACCATGTCTATATTGGAGTAAAAAAAGGCTATTTTGCCTTTTGAGATAAAAAATAATGATTTATATTTGCATCCGCATTTAGCGAAAAGCTCTTTAAAATTATGCAAGAATAGCTCAGCTCCGAAAAACAAAAATCTTTGATTCTTTGTGTTTTTCGTGAGTCCTCGAAATTTTATGAAAATTGAAAATTTTCTAAATTTCGGGATTAGTAGAGCACAATAAGCGAGAATAGCTCAGTTGGTAGAGCACGACCTTGCCAAGGTCGGGGCCGCGGGTTCGAGTCCCGTTTCTCGCTCAGGATTTTTGAAAGATAGTGGAGAACCTCGGGCCGCGTGTGCCGCAAAACTTAAAATCTTCGATTTTTATAGTTTTCCGCGCATTCTCGCAACAGAAACAAAATCACAGATTCTGACTGTTGCGGAATTCGAGTCCCGTTTCTCGCTCAAGTTATTATCTCAGGGGAGATACCAAAGCGGCCAACTGGGGCAGACTGTAAATCTGCTGGCGTATGCCTTCGGAGGTTCGAATCCTTCTCTCCCCACTTTAACCGAAAAAGCATTTAGCGAAATCGGAGTTCGTTGCTTAAGTAAAAGGCTTGTACGCCTTCGCTAAAGCTTCGGCGCACAAGCGGGAGTAGCTCAGTTGATAGAGCATCAGCCTTCCAAGCTGAGGGCCGCGAGTTTGAATCTCGTCTCCCGCTCAACCGTAAAGCGACATCAGAAGTGTCGCTTTTTTTTATTAAAAACCTTTATATAGCGGCAAGCCGCGAGTGCCGCAAAACTTAAAATCTTCGATTTTTTCCAGTTTTGCGAGCATTCTCGCAACAGTTACAAAATCATAGATTTTGACTGTTGCGGAATTTGAACCGACGACTAAAAGGAGGAGCTCACTGAAAGTAATCTCGTCTCCCGCTCAGAATTTAAGCGACATCAATAGTGTCGCTTTTTTTATGTCCTCAAAACCATGCGGCTGGCCGCGAGTGCCGCAAAAATAAAATAATTCACCATACGCCACATGCAATTCCTCCAGTCGAATTAGGGTCTAAAAAACGGGTAAATCTATTTAAACAACTTTTGAGGAATGGAATTTAGCACCATCTTGTAACTTTGCTAAAAAAGAAAAGATCGATAAATTTCAACTTTCAGAAGTTAGCTTTTTAGCATTGCAAGAACCTGCTCTACTTTCTCTTTCATTGTCAAATAACCATCTATCCAATGAATTTCAATGCCTTTCCGTTGCATTCGTCTGAACCATGTCATTTGCCTTTTAGCAAACTGATGAATGGCAATATTGAGCCTTTCTACCATGGTATCATAATCCATCTCACCGGTCAAATACCACGTAAGGTATTTGTATTCTAGTCCGTATGAGATGAGTTTTTCAGGATCTACGCCCCGATCAAGTAATTTTTTGGTTTCCTCAACCATCCCCTCCTCGAGCCTTTGGTGTAAGCGCTCTGTGATTCTTTTCCGTACCTGCGGCCTGTCATATGAAGGCGCTACAATCAACGGTTTTATATTGGGCATTTCTGTTTCATCCACATCGTGATCTTCATAATAACGGGCTATTTCAATAGCTCTAATGGCTCTTAGCTTTGTATCAACATCGGTTGTGTTATGAAGCTGCTTCATTTCGGAGAGTATTTCAGTCAGCTGCTCAAGACTTTTAGTTTTTAATTCAGCCCGGAGTTCTGGGTTCTGAGGGACATCCAGCAATTTATAACGCGAAACAACCGATTCAACATACAATCCGGTTCCTCCACTAATTACAGGGAATCTGTTGCGCGCTTTTATATCTGCATAAGCTTTTAAAAAATCCTGCTGAAAATCGAATACACTGTATGTTTCACCTGCATCTTTAATATCAATTAAATGATAGGGTATATTTTTGCCATCTATGACATAATCATCCAGATCTTTGCCAGTTCCGATTGACATTCCTCTGAATACCTGACGACTATCTGCACTAATTATTTCTCCATTGAGTTCTTTAGCTAAATTTACTGCCAGGGAGGTTTTACCGGTTGCTGTTAAACCTGTTACGACAAGTAAATCATATTTTAAATCTGTCATAGGATACAGTTTTTACAAATATAATGGCAAACGATCAGTTTTTATCAATTGACCATTAATTATTAAATGCAGTTCGGTTATATTTGTGCTATCAATTTTATTTGTTATTCGATGGAGAAAAAAATATTACTTGCTTTAATTCTGATCACTTTATTAACCGGACTGTTTTCGCATCTTGATAAAATCGGACTCAGAGCCGAAGAACCCAGGAGAGCTATTGTTGGGATAGAAACTTATGTAACGGGCAACCTCATAGTGCCACAAATTCACAATGAGACATATTACAACAAACCTCCAGTTTACAACTGGATAATTGCTCTATTCTATCTTATTTTTCAATCTTTTTCTGAGTGGGTTGTCAGGTTACCGGGCATACTTTTCTTTCTGCTCACCGGATGGACTATTTATAAAGCCACTAAGAGCCATCTTGGAGAAGAGACAGCCCTCCTTGGTTCCCTGTTTTATTTTACAAGTGCAGACCTGCTTTTTTATGGTACCATCAATGCTGGGGAAATAGATATCTTTTATGCATTTGTTGTAGTTGTGCAGGCCCTTGCAATATTCCGGTATTTTCACCGAAAAGCCTATCTTGCAATGTTTCTGGTTTCATACCTCCTGACTTTTATTGGGGTTATGACCAAAGGCATTCCATCATTAGCTTTTCAGGCCATAACGATACTTGCAATTTGCCTTTATTACCGTAAGTGGAAATTACTTTTCAGCTGGCAGCACATTGCAGGTATTATTATGTTGTTTACAATGCTGGGTGGATACTTTTATTTGTATAATCAACAAGGTAATCTTGAAGGTTTTCTGGCACAACAATTTGCTGAATCTTCTGACAAATCGTTTAATGAGGGCTCATTGGGTAGTATCTTCAAAAGCATTTTCCATTTTCCTTACCAGCTACTGATACTTGTAATGCCCTGGTCTTTATTGCTTATCGCGTTTGTTTTTAAAAAAGTTAGGAAAGGTTTTTCAGAAAACAAGTTATTGGTCTTTTCCATACTGTTTGTCTTAACTAATATTATCATTTATTGGATATCGCCGGGTGTACGAAACCGATATTTGTATATGTTTCTGCCTTTTTTGGCAATAATGGCAGCCTGGGTTTACACTAAACTTCCAGCATTAAAAAAACCAGCAAGGCTATATTACTATTTTCCCATTGCAGGATTAGTTTTATCATTAATTGCTGTAATTATATTCCCGTTTTTTGAAAATGTAAGTCAACATGTAGATAATAAATGGATTTACACCTCAATATTTTCAGTGGTTATTGGCCTCATTTTATTTTATGCTATACCCAAACCCCAACTGGCTATTTACTTATTTATTCTAACAATTGCATTGGGCCGGATATGGTTCAATTTATCTGTATTGCCATTTCTTGAGCGCAGATCTACTGCTATTGAGTATGAGCACCATGTTAAAAACATGAACGTAATTACCCAAAACCAGCAAATTTTCTGGACTGGTGAACCACTGACCTATGAACCGGAACTTAAGCTTGCAGGACATGTTTTATTAAAAGAAGCGTTTAATATTCCGCCTACATTACCATATGGTATACCGTACTATCAATTTAAGCATTCTGGGTATATCATGGATTACGATACGGTAATTCAGCGAGGTCGTTATTATCTCGGTCCTGACACTATGATTCAACAGAAAAACATCGATACATTGTATGCCTTTAAGGAGAAATGGCATAACCGAAAACTAATCCTTTTCAAAAAGCATTAATCTTTAGGTGTGGTTTCTTCAATTTTCATATTAGTGCCATCGTACTTTGGGGTTTTAATGAAAAAATAAACCCCTGAAAAGTTTACAATAACTGTAACAAAATATATTGTAAGTGCAAGAGCTATTGAAGTTTCTGTATGCAAACCGAACCATTGCGATCCGTAAAAAAACACAAGTTCCCGTAGGCCAACCCCTCCGATCGAAACCGGGATAATAATAGCAATAGAAGAAATAAGAAATACCAGCAAATAACCTAGAAAATTCATCTCCACGCCAAATGCAAGCAGTACGAGAAAGGCTGTAAGCACCTGTCCTACCTGTACGATTAATGACAATCCGGAAATACGAAAAAACTCACTTTTATAAGTTGGGAAAAAGAGTACTACGACAAACCATAAAGCAATGTAGGCCACCGGAATCAATGTGAAATACCACTCTTGCATGGGCATTGCGTAAGGGATAAAAAAAGTAAGTACCAATGCCAGTATCACAATGGCATGTAATCCACTTCCGCGATCGAGCAGTACAGCACCCAAAACCTTTTTTGTATTGACATTGGTAAACTTTTGAATCCACCACACTTTGTATCCGTCACCGCCAATACCACCGGGCAGGAAAGTATTGTAGAACATGCATAACCAATACAATTTCAGGTTAAGCTTATGCCCCATCCCAACGTTTATGGCATCGAACAAATATTTGAGTCTGAAAGCAGCAACAACTTTTGATAGTGCAAACATCACAACACTGGCAGCAATCAAAAGCGGGTTGGCATTGCGAATAGTTTCAAATACGCTTTTGCCATCAATTTTAGAAAAAACAAACCAAAGTGCTGCAGCCACAAAGGCTATTTTAAAAGCCATTTTCAGGTAACGATATAGTTTCTTTTTCTCCAATGTTCGTGTTTTATAATATGATGGCAAATGTAATACATTATTTTTTATCTAGTGCTTAAAAACAAGTGCAGTCTTGCTGTCAAATGGTTTTATGCACATTGACGAATTACACTCACAATGGTAAATATCAATAAATCGATCAAGAATCACAAATACAGCATAGTTTTTATATTTTTGCAGTAAACTTAAATATATGTCCAGAGTACTCATTACAGGAGCTGCAGGTTTTATTGGTTTTCATTTGACAAAAAAACTACTGAATAAAGGGTTTAGAATTACTGGTATAGATGAAATTAACGATTATTATGAGCCCAAATTAAAGAGAGACAGATTACAGCAGCTGGGAATTCAGCATGCTAAACCCGGAACATGGGTTACTAACTCAGGTGGTAATTTGAATTTCATTCAGGCAAGTACTTATGACAGAGGCATTGTTGAACAAATTTTCGAAGAGTACGATTTCGATTATGTGATACATTTAGCTGCGCAGGCAGGCGTTAGAAACAGCATTGACAATCCATATAAATATACCCAAAGTAACATCGAAGGCTTTTTACCCATATTGGAAGCCTGCCGCCATAAAATACCCAAACACCTGATTTTTGCAAGCTCATCGAGTATTTATGGCAATAACAGCAAAATACCCTTTGAAGAAAGCGATGCGGTGGACCATCCTATCAGCTTGTATGCTGCAACAAAAAAGGCAAACGAATTAATGGCGCATACTTACAGTCATTTATACAACATCCCGGTTACCGGTTTACGTTTTTTTACGGTTTACGGTCCATGGGGCCGGCCCGACATGGCATACTTTAAGTTTGCAAAAGCAATTTTCGAAGGAAAAGAAATTGAGATTTTTAATAACGGAGATCTCAAAAGAGATTTCACCTACATTGATGACATCACTGCGGGCATAGAAAAGCTGTTGGACAAACCATCGGAGCACAATCCCACTTATGATATTTACAATATCGGAAATTCACACCCGGTAAAACTCATGGATTTTATATCTACACTGGAGCAAGAGTTGGGTAAGGAGGCAAAAAAGGTATACAAACCCATGCAACCAGGCGATGTTTATAAAACCTATGCATCGACAGAAAAACTGAACAAAAAAACCGGTTACCAGCCCGCTACGAATTTGAAAGAAGGGCTATCTGTTTTTGCAGAATGGTTTTTAAATTACTACCATTATAAATAACTGACTACGCTTTATCTGCCAGACTTATAAAAACCGCATTGTGCTTCTCATTTTGGCGCATACTATTATATTTAGCGGCAGTTTCTGCATTATTTTGGCCAATGGCCTTTCGTTTTCCCATATCTTTAATCAACTCAACAATTTTTTGTTCGTATAACTCCACTTTGGGTGGCAGAATATAATCACTGGACGCGCCTTCAAGCAACTCTGAGGAACCAACCCTTTCTGTGACCAAAACCGGCAGGCCGCAAGCCATTGCCTCAACTACGCTACGGCCAAACTCTTCGATCCATGCTGGTAAAACAAATATATCAGTTGCAAAATAGTAATTTTCCACATTGGGAATAGATGGCTGAAATGTAACGATACCTTTAAGTTGTTTGCGCTCAACCTCCATCTGATAATAAGGGTCTTTATTTTTTCCGGCAATGAAACACCGAATATGTTTAAGTTGATGTTTGTGATAAAGTAATTCGACCAGATCGAGTAAAAGTTGCACATTGCGCTTTTTAAAATCTCCCGATGTAATTAATCCGATTACCACGTTGCTCTCATCATAACCCATTGCGGTGCGTTGATGTGTCCTTTTCTCCTGAGTTTCATCTTTGGTAGTAAAACGGTTTTCGTCGTGTTCGGGATAAATTACCTTTAATTTAGATTCAGGTACATTAAATCTCGCCATTGCATCCTGCTTCATCATGTTTGAATTGCAAACCAACAACTTAAATTTTTGCTCTTTTAACTGTTTTGCATGAATTTGTCCAACAGCACTTTTCTGTGGCAGTGGTTTTCCATGTGTTAACTCATGGGCAAGGTGAATGCAATTGTGCAAATACAAAATATCCTGATCGAAAATATCGCCATGTCCCAGGGTAAGATCAGGTTTATAAAATTTTTGTAAGATACGGGTTTGTAAAGCAAAAAATTTCCTGTGAAAATAACCTTTAACCGGCCAAATTGGTACTTTAACAGGGATACCACCATGCGCTTTTATTGCTTTTCTATTGATGCGTTGAGCCACTACATATACCTTGTAGCCTTTGTTGCTTAAATACCTGGTGTGTTGCAGTACTAATCGTGGTGTTCCGGATTGAGTTGATTTTAATATGCGTACAGCAATCAATACCGTGGTCATAGATTTAAATTTAACAGGTCTAACTTAAAAATTCTTTTTCAAATGCAGCGGATAGTCGGCTAACGGCGAAACTTAATTCGTCTTCAGTTAAGTGCGAAGGGCCTGTTGGGGTATTGTTGATATCAATTACGTAAACTTTTCCATCTTCCCGATTTCTTAGCGCATCCAATTCCCCAATATCAAGTCCTATTTCATTACACAATTCGATAATTTTTTGCTGCTCTTCTTTCGATAAAACATCATCAGTTTCTTTCACTACAGGGGCCTTTACACCGTCCTGGTTTTTACGAAAACCGCCAAAGCGCTTATCAACAGGTTTATACTTTAAAATAACAAACGGAATGGAATCACCAATTATGCTTACGCGAATATCTTCAACTACCTGTTCATCGTATTGATTATCAATCAACCGTTGATAAAAATATCCCTCTTGTGGTTCATCATTTACCGGGCAATTTAAAATTATACCATCGTGCTTAGCATTTAAAACACTCTTTTTCACACACCTACCTTCAAAATTTTGCGGATCGACTACCGTAGAATACCCAAAAACTTTCTCGTGCAAACGATCTACTGTAGGCTTACTAATATCTTTGCAATTGAAATTGATGACTTTTTCTTTACTGGCCAACTCACGCACAGCATCATCGTATTCGCGAAAAGTAGTATCCTGCCAGTGCACAATCCTTTCATAAGGCAGTTTCATGCAGGTGGTAATATTGTAATTCAAATCGTCCAGAATCTTTTTTATTACAGTTTTCCTGTCCGGGAATCGCGGATAAAAAAGTATGTTTTTATGTACTTTCCCATTTTTGTAATAGCGCTTGTAGTATTTCAGCCAAAAGCGCACCTCCTTATAAATCTGTTTGGGTAAGGGGTATTTCTTTTGATATGTATTGACAAAAAACATTGTATGTGGGCATTGGTTGGTGCAAAAATAAGAAAATATATTACGAGCAAAGCTAGATTTACGATAAGAACATGAGTTTCTATGCTAAAAGAGCTCTTAAATGAAATTAAGAATACTT
Organism: Salinivirga sp.; assembly: GCF_035268865.1. Classification (GTDB taxonomy): domain Bacteria; phylum Bacteroidota; class Bacteroidia; order Bacteroidales; family Salinivirgaceae; genus Salinivirga. Next base: position 26,401 of record NZ_DATFKB010000128.1, read on the forward strand.
TTCCTTATAAAAATACTTCCAACGGATAAGTGGTGTCTTTTTAGCTACTCCTTCTTGTTTAGCTGTTTTGCAGGGATTACATTTTCCACAGGGATATTTAAACTTTCTAGGTCTGTGGCAATACCAGGTTAGTCCAACAAAGTCCATCCAGCCATTCTTTTTGGCCATTTCAACCATGTCTTTTTTGCTGTAGGTAATGATTGGAAGATGGTAATTCTCAAACACTTTTTCATAGAGCATAGCCTTCTGTGAGCCATCTGCTTTAGTTTTCTCTGTGTTTATTTTATATACCTTTTCGTCGGAATCTATGGGTTCAATAAATGGATCAAGGCTTTCAGACAAAGCCTCACCATGGTCGCTGGCTTCACCTTTTCTGATGATACCCAGCTCAAGGTCTTTGATTCCGTGTTCGACACAAAACTCCGCCAACCACCGGTATTGAATACCCAAATGGCGAATGCTGCTCAGTTCCTTAAATGCCTTTTGAATAGTTTGATCTGTTTTTATATCATCCACATCAACATATTCAATTGGCAGCAGCAGTTCTTTTGTAAAAGGATGCTTTTCAAATAATAGATCCTTGATCTTACTCATGGCTTTAATTTCATTTCGCAATGAGAACCGTGCCGTATCAAGCATATAGTAAGGTTTCACTACTCTTTTTTCAATTAATAATGCCTCCAGCAATCTAAAAGTAGAATCGAGACCTCCGGTCCAAAGTAAATTAACAGCTGTTTTAGTCATCTCCTAGATCTTTCCTTATAAAATCCATTCCTAATTAGAAGGCCAAAACTAATCATTTTTTTCAGTTATACACAATCTCTGAAAATCTCATAAGTAGCTATTTTACAATACAAAACCAGAAAACTATTTTATCAATCCCATCTGCTTCATGAGTAATTGGGCATTCATGGTTTGGGTAATGCCCGGTTGCAGTTTATAATCAAAATTGACATGCTCACCTTCAATCTCTATTTCGAAACAATAATTGTCAAAATGCTCCGGCAATTGTTGGGCAAGCTCACCCAACTGCGTATCGTGTGTTGCCACTATTCCTGCTACATCGTATTGAATAAGTTGTGTCAGAAAATCCACTGAACCTTTTCGCTTATCTTCGGAATTTGTCCCTTTTAAAATTTCATCAAGCACCAAAAATAGCCGCTCATCTTTTCTTATACGATTATATGCTTCCCTAAGACGTCGTAACTCGGCATAAAAATAACTTTCATCTTTCGATAATGAGTCGGTGGTACGCATACTAGTAAACACAGCAACCGGCTTAAAAGCAAAGTTTCTGGCACAAACAGGCAGGCCGGCCATTGCCATCACCATATTTAAAGAAACTGTGCGAAGAAAGGTACTTTTACCAGCCATATTAGCACCGGTAACGATATGAAAAAGTGTTCCCTCGGGGAATGAATAGTCATTCACAACTCTTTTTTGCTCAGGGAGCAATGGATGACCTAATTCTTTTGATTCAAGCTGGTGCCTGGGGTCGAAACGTGGGATGCAAAATTCGGGGTTATTTTGCCAGTAAGCACCACCACTCACCATAGCATCCATTTTGTCAAGGGCTTGCATCCAATCGGTCATATGCACACTTGCCTTTGCGTGCCATCGCCTAAAGCGGGTTATACATTGAATATCCCACAGTAAAAATGAATTTGCTATAACGGCAATAATCAGATTATTCCGGTACTCGAAACTTTTTATAATAGCCGCTAATTGTTTTATGGAATGCATTGCAGGCTCGTCGCCTTTCTGAAATGCGCTACTTATTTCACTGAGTGGTTCACTTTTCCATGATTCATTTGTAATGAGTGCAATCAATGACTTTTGGCCCTGCATAATCTTTTCTGTTCGCCCTAAAGCGGCATCTGCTTTTTTGGTATATTTCATTGCAAAACCAACCAATCCCCATTGCAACAAAACAAACAAAATCAGGTAGCCCACAGGAATAAGCTGCCAGGCAGCTAATATAACCGATGCTATAGTCAATAAAGGTACCCCCCACCGAAGTACAGAACTACTAATCCACGCTGGCACACCCACCTTCTGGGCTGATAATTGTTTAAAAAGCGTTTCTGCCGCTTCATCCAGTTGGTTGATGCGTGCATGAGCCAAAAATTTATGTCGCCAGCCAGGCTTCTGCGCCAGTTCCTTAAATGCATGCTGTCGTTGCTCAATTTTGTTCCATTCTAATAATGGTTGTGTAAACCAATTAGCAAGTAGTCTTTCTCCTCCCGGACGAACGGTACGGTTTATGGTTTGGAAAAATCCATTCTGCCCAAAAATATCAAGATCATAGCTAAATGGGTGGGCAGCATCGGCATATAGTTTTCCATTTTTAAAAGATGAATAATCGCCATTAAGCGCTTTAATATTTTCCTCATTAATAAGAGTCATCTCCCGGTGCCATTGCACCTTATTCTCAAGCTTGGCACTGTATTGCACAAGTATTAAAAATATAACTATGGTTGAGAACAATACGGCGCTAACGACTAAAACAGTTGTGCTTAAAGCGAAGTAAAAACCTATCGCTGCAGCAACGAAAACCAGTAACCGGGCTGTGGCATTGAAATTAGATTTCCGTTTGTACTTTTTATGTTCAGCCTGGTGCTGCGCTAATCTTTCCCTGTATATTGATATCGTGTTTTGTTTTTCCATGCGGTAAAAATATATTGAAAATACACAATTCCCAATTTTCATTTGAGCACTAAGGGTTTGTTCCCTTAAAAATCAAAAAATAAACAGGAATTACCTACCTTTGTTAATGTTATAAATATCAATTTATGAGCGTACTGATTTTAAGAATAGCCTTGCTAATTATGTTTGGTTTTGCATCCCAAAACATAATGAGTCAACATGTTTTGACAATAAAAATAATGGACCTACCTGAGAACAAAGGAAAAATTATGCTTGAATTGATGGATAGCGAACGCAATACGCTGGAACGTGTTGTAGGTCAAATACAAAATAAACGAAGCACAATAACTATTGACAGTCTGGCTACAGGCCAATATGCTTTTCGTTATTTTCACGATATAGATGGCGATGGCGAACTCAACACAAACTGGGTCGGTATGCCCACCGAACCTTATGGTTTTTCGAATAATGTGGTAGGATCATTTGGCCCTCCGGCCTTTGAGCGATGGCTATTTGATTTGCGAAGCAACAAAGAAATGATATGTAAGCCCGAATATTAAAGCAATAAGCGGGCTATTGATTATTTATAGATTTCTTTTGCACTACTTTCAGTAATACTCCATTAAAAAAAATGGCTTTTTGTAAAATGTTCCCGCTTTCATCATACCAGGTCCACATGCCATTTCTTACACCATTCTTATAGTCACCAACAGACTCGAGTGCACCTGATGCATAAAAGATTTTCCATGTGCCTTCGGGCTCCCCCTTGTGATAAACACCATGTTGTTTTAATTGACCGTTGGGGTGAAATATAAGCCAAAGGCCTTCAAATTTATTATCACTGTATCGTCCCTTTGAAAATACTGCTCCATTCAATAGATAAGAAGTCCATTCTCCTACCCGTTGGTCGTTTTCGAAATATCCTTTTTCTGCCAACCTCCCATCCGGATAAAAGGTTAAAGCTTCGCCGACTCGTATATTGTTTTGATAATGTACAATGCGTTTCAAGCCACCCTGTTTATAGTAGCTTTTCAACTGATCATTCAGCTTTCCATTTTCATAATAAGCTTCACGTTCAAGGTTGCCATTTTTAAACCATGTATATAAAGTATCGTAATAACCTGTTTCATTCCGATAGCCCTTGTAATTAATCTCTCCTGTTTCATGATAGCTG
>NZ_DATFKB010000129.1:0-4268 GCF_035268865.1 Salinivirga sp.
AAGAGGAAGGCTACAAAAGCATTGAAATTGCAAAAGAAAATGGTTCTTGGATAACTTTGGATGGAGTTGAAGAACTTGAAATCCCAGAAGACTTAAAAGAAGAATTTGCAAACTACAAAGGCTCAATGGAATACTTTAATAGTCTAAGTAAGTCTGCTAAAAAGATTTTATTGTACTGGGGCATTTCTGCTAAAAGAAATGAGACTAGAGAAAAGAGAATTATAGAGATAGCAGAAAATGCAAGTAGAAATTTAAAACCAAAACAATTTAGATAGAATAAAAAAGGCTTACATCAGCAGGTAAGTTTTATTGTTCTTTCGTACCTTACAGCAACAAAAATTCACAAAACGTTGCTGTTAATTATACAATATGGATGTCACACAAATCAAAGAATACACAAAACCTATAATAAATAATGTAAGGCCTATATCAGAAGCCTCATTAGATTTAGTCGCCAATTTAATAGAGATAGAAACCTATAAAAAAGGTGACTTGTTTATAGATATGGGAAAGAAAAACAATAAAGAATACTTCGTATTCCAAGGTGTTTGCCGTAGCTTTCTACTTAATCCTGAAGGAGACGAAGTAACCATATCTTATTTTCTTGAGGGCGGTGTAATCTCTCCGAATAAAACGAGAGCAGCTAATCAATTATCTCAACTCAACTTTCAGGCGCTTACAGAACTAACCATAGCCAGTTTGAACGCTGACAAGTTTGAGCAACTAATGATAGATAACCTTGACATACGCGAGTTTGGGAATAAGGTCTTGCAAAATGAACTTCTTGCAAAGGTTGAAAAAGAAATTGGCCTTGCTTCGCTAAACGCTAAAGAAAGGCTTATTCAATTTAGAGAAAAATACCACTTTCTGGAAAATCAAATCTCACATGTTGACATTGCCTCCTATCTGGGAATTACAAATATTTCATTAAGCAGGCTACGTAAAGAACTCACGAAGTAAAATGTCATCCTTTAACAAATGTTAATGGATTCGAAATCAGAATCATCAATCTTTGTTGCGAATTTAAAAACAAAGAAAGATGAAAGATTTAATAACTACTGCAAGAATAGGGTTTAACGTAAATAAAATAAATCCCTTATGGTACCTTGCTATGGGTATTGTTACCATGGCTTTAACACACATGAGCTTCAGTATTGAAATCATGGCGTGGATTTCGAGTGTTCCATTTCTGATTTACCTAAGCTTGACAAAGGGTTGGAAATCACGGCTAACTTTTTCCTTTGCTTTGCTTGTAGCGTGGTCAAGTGTTGTAACAAAAATTGTTACCGATCCTATTCCATTGGTCTTGGTTTTTCTTTATTCCATACCTTTAAGCCTGTTTCATTTACCTGGCTATTTGCTCTGGAGCAAATTTAAAAATCAAAAGAACGCGCTGTTCGTATTTCCTGCTGTAATGGTTATTTTGGAATGGGTTCAATATAGCTTCACGCCATTTGCCAGTTGGGGTATTGCCGCATACACCCAGCACGACAATTTGCCCCTTATTCAAACAGTATCGTTATTTGGGCTAGCCGGATTAAGCTTCCTTATTTATTGGGTGAACGCCTCTATTGCCAACATCATTGTAGAAAGAAAATTGTCGTTTTCAACATTTCAGCTTCCTGCATTAGTGATGTTATTACTTATTGTCTTCGGAGCAGTTCGTTACAACATAAGCAAGACAAAAATAATCGAAACAATAACGGTAGCAGCAATTGGTACAGATTCGGAAGTTAGTGGTTTGCCATTGCCGACTGCAGAAAATAATCAGCGGATTAAAACTTCACTGTTTAACAGAACAAGAATCGCTGCAAAAGGAGGTGCCAAAATAATTTCATGGACCGAAGCATCTACCTTTATCATGCCGGAAGACGAGGCTGAATGGGTTAGCTCACTTCAAGACTTAGCTGCCAAACTTAACATCACCTTAGTTGCTGCTTATGTAGTACCCATATCGATAGAGCCATTAAAATATGAAAATAAGTACCAGTTCATAAACCCGGCAGGTAATATTACACACTCCTACCTGAAGCACGAGCCAGTACCTGGGGAACCAGCGGTAAAAGGGAAATCTCCATTAAAGGTGGCAAAACTGAAAGAAACCAATATAGGTGCTGCTATTTGCTATGATTACGATTTCCCTTATCTGGCCAAAGGCTATGGTGATTTGGACGCCGACATTGTTGTTGTTCCGTCATCGGATTGGAAAGGAATTGACCCGGTGCATACACAAATGGCCTTATTTAGGGGCGTAGAGCAAGGTCATTCCATACTGCGCTCAACACGGTTTGGCCTTTCTGCAGCAATAACTCCTTTTGGTGAAATGACTGCGCAGATGACCAGTTTTTATGATAATGACAAGATTATGTACGGGCACTTATCCACAAAAGGTGTTACTACATTGTATTCAATTATTCATGATACTTTTGTTTTCCTCTGCATCATTTTTGTGCTAATATTTATAGTAGTTTCAATTCGCTCTGGAAAGAACAAGCATTCTGTTTAACTAAAATTGACAATCAAATTGTAGTGAAGCAGAATTTAGCCATGACCTTATGAAACATATAATTTGACCTCGTGTATGTGCGCGAGGTTTTTTGTTGCCGATTAGTATATTAATACTTTTTAGTCCGCAATCATAATTCCGAACACCTTCAACATTTTTCCGAACTTTTATCTTCTTATCCTCCACTACATTTGCTTTGTGATTTCGTTGGAAATCAAATAAGAACGATAGTAAACATTTAAAAATTTATACTATGAAAACGAAAGCAAAAATGATGAAAGCAATTGTCGCTACCGGCTACGGGGCACCGGATGTGCTGAAACTGCAAGACGTGGACAAACCACAACCCAAAGAAAATGAAGTACTGGTAAAAGTTTATGCTGCATCGGCCAGCACTGCCGACGGCATGATACGTACCGGCAAACCTTACTACGCACGTTTAATATTAGGAATCCGGAAACCCAAACACCCTATCCAGGGAACCGGTTTTGCAGGCACTGTGGAAACTGTAGGTAAAAATGTGACCACACTCAAACCCGGCGATCGGGTTTTTGGCGAAACAACTTTTGGATTTAGCACCAACGCCGAATATCTGACTGTTCCTGAAAACGGCGTGATATTGCCGATGCCCGAAAATATGAGTTATGCCGAGGGCACAACCTATTGCGACGGCCATTTAACTTCAATGAATTTCCTGAAAGAAATTGCCCAAATTAAACCCGGGCAAAAAGTTTTGATTAACGGAGCCTCCGGCAGCCTGGGAACTGCGGCTGTGCAAATCGCCAAATATTTTGGAGCCGAAGTAACTGGTGTATCAAGTACACGCAATGTTGGTCTTGTGAAATCGCTGGGTGCCGATCATGTAATTGACTATACAAAAAAAGATTTCACCAATGTGAATGAAACCTACGATGTGGTTTATGATACCATTGGGAAAAGCTCATTCTCAAAAAGTAAAAATATTCTTACAGAAAAGGGACAATATGTATCTCCGGTGCTAAAATTTTCTCTGCTTTTGCAAATGATGCGGACTTCGGTTTTTGGTAAAAAGAAAGCAAAATTCGCTGCCACCGGACTTCGCACCGATGCTGAACTGAAATCATTAATTAATGAACTGCTGGAAATCTTCAAAGAAGGCTGTTTGAAAACAGTTATCGACCGCCAGTACCCATTGGAAAAAGTTGCAGAGGCACACACTTACATTGCTTCAGGGCATAAAAAAGGGAATGTTGTAATTATTGTTGAACAAAAAAATTAGGCAAGATGAAAACGAATAGAAAGTCTACTTTAATCGCAGGAATCGCCTTAATTATTATGGCTGTTGTAGCCGGATTCACTTATGGTTATATCCACAATACACTTGTAATTGCAAATAACCCGGAATCGACCTTTAACAATCTAAAATTAAATGGATTACTATTTCAAGCAGAAATTTTTGGGTGGTTTTTTATTCTCATTCTCGATGTGGTTGTTGCCTTGGCGCTCTATGTTTTTTTCAGAAATGAAAACAAAAAACTTTCACTACTCACCGCAGCACTTCGAATCGTATTCGTATTTATTTTTGGAGTGGCCATATTTAATTTGATACCTGTCCTAAAAATTGTAAATGGAAATATCAGTGAAGTTCAGACGGCAGCCGAACAGATTTTGATATCCCTAAAATCTTTCGAAACCATCTGGTCGTTTGCACTCATCATTTTTGGATTTCACCTTTTGTTGCTTGGAATTCTGGTTCTTCAATCAAAAAACATCCACAATGTGT
>NZ_DATFKB010000130.1:0-8108 GCF_035268865.1 Salinivirga sp.
CAAAGTATATAGAAAAAGAGCAACCTTATGATAAAGCCGGAGCTTATGGCATACAGGAATGGTTTGGAATGGTAGCTGTAAAATATATTGAAGGCAGCTATTATAATGTTATGGGATTGCCCGTACATTTACTATATCGAAAATTATTAGAAATTATATAACACTAAAACATAGCTTTATGATTAAAAGACGATTAATACTTTTTATTGTAGCAACTTTAATTGTATTGCCCCTTCTAAGGGCACATGAAGGAATGTGGGTTCCCATTTTGCTCGAAAAATACTCATACGAGCAGATGCAGAAAGCCGGATTCAAACTCACAGCTGAGGATATTTATGACATAAACCAGGCCTCCCTCAAAGATGCTGTAGTTGGACTGGGCTATATGGGCCGGCCATTCAGGCATTTTTGCACAGCTGAACTAATCTCAGACGAAGGGCTTATTCTCACCAACCATCATTGTGGTTACAGGGCCATTCAGCGCCACAGCAGCGTAGAGCACGATTACCTAACCGATGGTTTTTGGGCTTACAGCAAAGATGAAGAACTTGCCAACCCCTGGATGACAGCTTCATTCCTCAAAAGAATGGAGGATGTAACAGATCAGGTATTAGAAGGCGTTACAGATGATATGACGGAAGAAGAACGGGAGACAATAATTAGAGAAAACCAGGAAGCCATCATTGAAAAAGCAGAAGACGGCACGCACTACCGCGCTAATATCAAGCAATTTTTTGCCGGAAATGAATATTACATGTCGGTATATGAGATATTTAAAGATGTACGCCTCGTGGGTGCACCACCCTCAGCTATTGGTAAATTTGGTGGAGACACAGATAATTGGTCATGGCCGCGCCATACGGGCGACTTTTCCATGTTCCGCATTTATGCAGGTGAGGACAACCTTCCATCGGCTTACACCAGCGATAATAAACCCTACGAGCCGGTAAAACATTTCGAAATTTCAACACAGGGAATCAATAAAGGCGATTTCACCATGGTACTGGGTTACCCCGGAACCACCCAACAATACATACCCTCATTCGCCGTAGCACTTAAAAAGAATCATATTAACCCCTTACGCATTAAGCTACGCGAGACACGTTTAGATGTTATGAACAGCTACATGGAGCAGGATAAAGCAGTACGTATCCAATATGCATCAAAATACGCAGGAATCTCCAATGGCTGGAAAAAATGGATTGGTGAGATTCAGGGCTTAGAGCGATTTAATACCATTGAAAACAAAGAAAAACTTGAAAAAAAATTTAAAACCTGGGCTAAAGACCACCCGAAATACCGCGGAATTGTAGATAGCTACGAAGCACTCTATAAAGGCCTCACCCCGCTCCAGGAAGGTTTCTATTACGCTATTGAATCAGCCATGGCCATTGAACTTGTCGATTACGCAGGCCAGTTTTCAAGGCTTGTTGATGACGCTAAAGAAGCCACAGATTCCACTGCAGTAGAAGAATCAATTGCCCGCATCCAAAAAGGCCTTGATGGACATTTTAAAGATTATCACCTGCCCATCGACAAGCAAATCACCGGAAAAGTGCTTGATATCTACTACAACGGCGTTCCAAAAGATTTTAGACCCACAATTATTAACGAAATATACGAGCAATATAATGGCGATTTCAATGCGTACACCGATGACCTGTTCGAAAAATCAATATTTGCAAGTAAAGCAAGAGTAGAAAAGCTTTTGGAGAATTTTACGTTTGAAGATTATAAAAAAATTGAGGCCGATCCTGCTTACCAGCTTCACGAGCAGGTAGCAAACTTTTATCGTGAAAACATACAACCCGAATACGCAAAAATATCAGACTCTTTAGATATCCTGGACCGGGAATATGTCGACGGACTGCGCAAGATGCAAGCAGATAAAGTCTTTTACCCGGATGCCAACTCCACATTCCGCATTGCCTTTGGAAAAATTGATGGTTATGAACCACGCGATGCAGTGGAGTACGAATACCAAACTACACTAAAAGGAATAATCGAAAAAGATAATCCGGAAGTATATGATTACCGGGTACCGGCAAAACTAAAAGAGCTATATCACCAAAAAGATTTCGGCAATTACACAAACAGCGATGGTGAAGTTCCGGTATGTTTTATAGGAACGAACCACACCACCGGTGGAAATTCCGGCAGCCCTGTGCTCGATGCCAATGGCAGGCTCATAGGTATAAATTTCGACCGTGCCTGGGAAGGTGTAATGAGCGACATCACTTACAAACCGGAGATTTGCCGCAACATTATGCTCGATATACGCTACGTGCTGTTTATTGTGGATAAATATGCTGAAGCAGATAACCTGATTAAAGAAATGACAATTAAGGAATAGTGCATTAAAAAATGATAAACCGTCTGTATAAACAGGCGGTTTTTTTTTACCATAGCCCCAAAAACTTACGCTTTTGTTTCACTATTGCAAATGGCGTACTTGAAAAGCCATTGGTATTTAAAACCTCTATAAGCTCCTCATCACTGCGGGCGCTGCATTCTAATACCAAATCCTGCTTTTCGAAATCTTTGTAAAGCCGGTTAAGTAAAACCTGGAAAACTTTCTTCCTGTCAGCAGTACTGTCAGCCAGACTAAAAAGCATATAAACTCTGTTTCGAAAACGTATGGCATAAGTAAGCCCAATAAGATTATTGGTTGATGAATAAACCCCATAAGCATTGCCAAAACCGAAACGAGAACTGAACGATAACAGGCGTCGTAAGGCTAAAATTTCCCTTTGTTTTATTTTACGCCCGTACATTCTTAATACAAAGTTTATAATCACTGCAAGCTGAACTCCGCGAGAGACCGTCATATCCTCACCTTTATCTGTCAGCGATGACGATTTTGCCATATACTGCTGCACTTCAGCGGGATATATCAAATCTTTGCTATGCACATAAGCATTTGAATATTGATAACAATGCAAACCCCTGGGATTTAAAGCATTCAAGGGTATCTCCCAACGTTTAAATTTGGAAGGAATTTTTTGCAGGAACTGGTTTAAAATATCTTCGCTTACTGGTTGTGTGCTAAAAACACCCAACTGGGATATGATTGAAAGCACTGATAAACGCCATTTGCCCTTGCGTTTAATCATGGGTAATGGCATTACAGCCTCATATTGGTCTGAGATAAGTGCATCCCATTTTTCGCAGGTACTGTCTAAAAACCATGAATAGGCGTATAATGTACCGTTTGCAGATTTATTAATACAGGAATCCCACTTACGAAAATCAATTTTTTCGTTATCCACATACGATATATTAAATGGTTTACTCACTTAAATGGCTTCAAACAGATTAATCCTTTGGTACAGCATAATCTACCATACGTTCATAAATCGTATCCCAGCCTTTCCAGGGACTGATATCACTAAAAGACTCGTTATGCCAGACGGTCATGAGTGTTCCGCCTACATCTTTCACTTTATCTATAATTTCCTCGCACTTTGCATAGGCCTCATGAGGATTATGTTTTGAATAGAAGTTCAACGTTGCATCCATTAAATGGAATGGATAAATGCGTAAATTTGTGGTTTTATTGGCTTTAAGATTAAAAAATTTAAATGAACCGGCATATCCCGCTCTGAAACCTGGTCGCGAAGGATACCCCATGGAAAAATCCTTTGTAATACCCTGCTCAATGAGCTTTTCGTATGAATCGGGCATTTTAAACTTAATGTAATGAAATCTGTTACATCTCACCTCTTTTTCGGTAATTTCATCCAGGGCTTCAATCTCTTCGGCCAGGTGCCTTGAATTTTGCGATGATGCAAACGAAGCATGAATACCTACGATTGCCTTTTCTGAATAATTATGAACCAATTGTCTGAAAAGCTTATTTTTATGCGATACGGCACGATCATAACCACCATAATTACCTAAAAGGAAAAATATGTATGGTTTAAGGCCATATTTAGCATGTATGCGATCTATCTCATCATAATTATCATATGGATCGGGCTCCATACCCATTAAAACTTTCAGCCGATGGCCATAATTATGAAATCGCTGTTGCACCATATTCATGGCCAAACCACCTGCAGTACGCAAAAAACCTTTATGCAAATAAGCCCAGGCATTATCAACATCTATTGTGGGTTGAAAGCTGTAACTTGCTTTTTTCAACGGTAAATCAGGAAAACGATCTTTTAGTGCATCTCCAAGTCTGTTTAACCAAATATTAACTACAGGTTCATAAAGAAACTCGTTCTTCCAGGCAAGGCTATTTCGTGGGTCATATCGACCATAACGATCTTTTTTGGCATACAAATACTCTTCGTACCTTGAAATCATAAAAAATGTGGCCGCAAAAACATCAAAAGGAAAATCGCCTTTATTCACGTTATAAAAAACCTTAACGCCGTCCCATTCTTTCACGACTACCTGGTGCTCTGTCACATCTTCCTGAAAAAGCAGCAATACCGGAAATATATTGAGGGAATTATCTTTAAAATTGTCCATGGAGTAATTAAGTCTCGGGCCAAGCTCAGCCCTGAACTCATTAGCATCTGTTGTCACTTTATAGTCAACATCAAATCTTTCTTTAAAAATAAAATCCAATGTATATAGTAACCGGTTGCTTTTTTTATGGGTGTATATTGTCAACATATTAAATAAAAATATCTATCAGTTTTTGCTCCTCTTTGTTCCAGTTTAGTTCACCAGCAGCATTTTCGAGTGCAGTTCCAAAGGTATGCCGTTTCTCGAAAATTCTTACAATTTGTCTTGCAATTTTTTCAGGTTGCCGTTCTTCCAAAACCTCGCCTACTCCATATTGCTCCACAATGCTTTTCATACCCGGCAAATCTGCTACCAAAACCGGTATTCTGGCTTGTATATAGTCAAAAATTTTATTAGGTAATGCATAGTAATAATTCAAGCCCATGTTTTCTTCCCACGACAGGCCAATATGTGCTTTCGATGTTATGGTTTGCATCATTTCAAAATCAACATGCCCTTTAAAATGTATATTCTTACTTTTTTGTTTACTTGCTTTGTGCTGCAGTTCATCCTCTACATCTCCCCTGCCGCAAATTATTAACTGAAACCTGGGCAGAAGCTCCATTGTTTCTATCATTAACTCTATTCCACGGCCTATATTCAGTGCTCCCTGGTAAATAAGTGTTGGTTTATCATACTTTTCAGTCTCATGTTTAGGTCTGTACAAGGGTACATTTCTAATTACCTCTACTTTTTTGTTGTATTGCTTTTCGTAAATCTCTGCAATGGGTTTGCAAACGGTATAAAACCGGTCAACACGTTTTACACACCTACGCTCCAGCCAGCTCCAGATATTTTGTACCCGGGGCCGGTTTATTAATTCTGGCACCTCGGTAAAAAGTTCATGACTATCGTAAAAAAGCTTTACGCGTTTTAAACCTGCTGCAACACGCGCTGCCGGAAGTGTATCGAGATCGTTACTCAAGATCTCTGTATACCGGTGATTGAGCAAAAAAAGCAATAGCCTGAAGTTATAAAACGCATAAAAAAGTGGCCCTTTATTTACTGGCAAACTAAAACGTCTGGTTGTGTATGGTCTGGTTATTTCAGGGCTGTTTTTCCGTTTCCGACCTATAACCCAAACATCTTTACCAAGGCGGTTTTTGAGCGTAAGCGCAGTTTTATGCACACGCTGGTCTGCACTCAAATCATTGGTGACACAAATAATTATTCGCTCCAATTGTTCAACTTTTACACAAAAATAACCGAACCTGCCCAAAAATAAAATATAAAGCCACATATCTCTTCGGTTATGCAGTTTTAAAATTTGCATGGGAAAAAATATAACGCTTATTTTGCTGCAAATTTGTCCCATGGCTCAATTAAAAACGAATATTGATCTTTCATCGTATCATACATTTGGTCTGCCACACAAAACAGACGCACTTTTCGAATATGAATCGGAAAAGGAACTGATTCACTTTTTAAAAACAGAAAGTCGCAAGTATAAAAACCTAATGCCTATTGGGAGCGGCAGCAATCTTCTGTTTACCAAAACATACCATGGCTGCCTGCTGCATAACCTGGATCAGCAAATTAAAATAAAGGACAAAAACGCAACGCACACATTTGTTCAGACAGGTGGCGGACTGGAATGGGACGATTTTGTGGCCTGGACGGTTGAGCATAATCTTTATGGTCTTGAAAACTTATCGCTCATACCCGGAACCACAGGAGCCACACCAGTGCAAAACATAGGTGCCTATGGCGTAGAGGTGCGGTTGTTTATCAAATCACTCGAGGCTATTGAAATAGCGACCGGTAAAAAATACACATTCAGCAATGCAGACTGCCGTTTCGGTTATCGCGATAGTATTTTTAAAAATGAATGGCGTAACCGCTTTGTAGTTACCTCCGTAACCTATCAGTTGCCGAATAAGCCACAATTTAATGTAAATTATGGATCACTGAAACAAGAGATAGATCGCTTAGGCCCCCTGAACCAGGAAAACGTGCGCAAAGCAGTCATTAATATAAGAAACAGCAAATTACCCGACCCCGATGTAACCGGAAACGCAGGAAGTTTTTTCAAAAATCCGGTAGTTACGCAAGCCGCAGCAAACAATCTTTTGAGACAATTCCCGGCCATGCCACACTACCCTGCCGAAGATTCATCTGTGAAACTGGCAGCAGGCTGGCTAATCGACCAATGCGGGTTAAAAGGATACCAAACCGAAAAAGGCGCCGGTATACATGATAAACAGGCGCTGGTACTGATCAATAAAGGAGCCCAAAACGGAGCAGACATTTTGGAGCTGGCCCGCTACGTGCAAACCAAAGTAAAAAAACAATTTGACATCGAATTGGAACCCGAAGCCACAATTTTGTAATAATAACATTTCTCAGGTTAGATCATATTTATACAAACCATAATTTTTCTACTCTCACTAAAATTCTGGCCGCCTGTATCTTGCTTTTTTCAAAAACATTTTTATCTTTGGTATACAAGGGCACTAAATTACTACATCCAATATTAAAAAGAAGCGCAAAATAAACGCTTCTGGTTGTATAAAACCATTTATGATGTGTTTTAATCTTCATTTTGCTTGTAAAAGTGTTTATAATTAAAAACGCCTTCAAAAAAGATTAACAATATAGATTATAAATCTGCAAAAAAATTGTTACAAGGGCGTTTTTTTTAGCCTTTATAATAAAGTTGAGCGCTATAGTTCCAAAAATAAAATCATATTAAACCTAAAAGATATGGAAGAGAAAAAATCTATAGTAACAATTCGGGGAAAAGATAAATCGAAATCGGTTCCAATAGAATCAAAAATTAGAACCGAAGCTTTCTCTTCTGTAATAGATAAGTGGCAATCACTTATAGATACAGTTGCAAAAATCGTGGATGTACCATCAGGATTAATAATGAGATTAAATGAAGAAACCATTGAAGTTTTTCTAAAAAGTCAGAATGAAGGTAATCCTTATCAAGCAGGGGAAAAAACAGATTTAATTTATGGCTTGTATTGTGAAACGGTTATAGGCACACAAGAAGAGCTTTTAATTCCTGATGCAACAAAAAATTATGTTTGGAGCAAAAATAACCCTGATGTAGACATAAATATGATTGCTTACCTGGGGTACCCCATTAACTGGCCTGATGGAAAAGTATTTGGAACAGTTTGTTTATTAGATAACAAAGAAAACTACTATGGCGAGAATTTCAAGGAACTCCTTTATCTTGCTAAAACACACATTGAATCAGATTTACAACTCATTAAATCTAAGTATGAATTGGAAGAACTAAACCTCAGCTTGCAAGAAACCAGTAGTATAAAAACCAGGTTCTTGTCTTTAATATCTCATGATGTGCGCGGAGGAGTAGGTACACTAAATGAATTTCTTAAATTAATTATAAGAAAATATGATGATTACGAAAGCCAAAAATTAAAAGAAGACCTAATATATTTGAATAATATGGCCAATTCTGCATTTGAAACACTAGAAAATTTATTAAGCTGGTCAAAAAATGATTTACTGCACTTAGAGCCCGAAAAAATAGATTTTAATATTGTTGAAATGATTGAAAGCTTATTGTCATTCTTTAAGTTATCAATCAAAATGAAAAATATTGAAGTAATAAAAAG
>NZ_DATFKB010000131.1:0-6244 GCF_035268865.1 Salinivirga sp.
GGGCAATACTCAAAATGCCGTATTGAATTTGCGGAATTTCGATATTTTTGTGAATGGTGTCCCGCAAGTGCATATTTCTGATGCCAAGAGTGTTAACATTTTTCCCAAACAAGAAGAAATTGTTTTAAAGAAAAACCGAAGTATTGATTTTGCCGGCGTGATTGAAACAGGATATTATACATTCTTCGGGAACAGCTTTCATTTCGATTATGAATCTTTTGGTGTGGATTTGGAACATATAGATTCGCTACACATCAAAGTAGTTGATTATTACGATAACTATGGTGATCCGGTTTTTAAACCTGTAATGAGTACCATCGAAAATATTACAGGAAATGTGTTTATTGATGACCCGGGCAACAAATCAGGAATTAAGGACAACCCGGAATATCCCATTTTCCGCTCCACAAAAGACTCTTATGTGTATTATGATGCAAAAAGTATTGCCCAGGGCGTTTATAAAAGAGATACATTTTACTTCCGCATTGATCCCTACGAAATCGATAGCCTGAACAGTTTCGATGCCGAGGGTATGAAATACACCGGAACCTTTCACGCAGGCGGAATTTTTCCACCTATTGATGAAGAACTTAAACTGAAGGAGGACAATTCCCTGGGATTTGACCATGTCATAGCTGATGCAGGACTGCCCGTTTACCAGGGGAAAGGCCGGTATTATGATTCTCTGGCAATGAGCAATGAGGGACTTAAAGGAGATGGTAAACTTGAATATCTTACATCTACAGCCTGGTCTGATGAGTTTAAGTTCTACCCCGATACCATGCGTACGCTGGCAAACCGCTTTGAAAATAAAAAGCAAAAAGCACCTTTCGAATCTCCGCAAATTAGTGCTGAACAGCTCAACATACTCTGGAAACAAACCGAAGATAATATGATTTGTATGACCAACCAGGATGAACGCGCTTCATTGTATGCTGACCAGGGTCAATTGAAAGGTACTTTTTATGTAACTCCTGCTGGAATTAACGGTAAAGGCCACTTTAAGCTCGATAAAGGTAGGTTCCGGTCTGAGAACTATCATTTCTTAGCCGACCAAACCACTGCGGATGTAACCGATTTTAAAATCGAGGGTATGGAAGAGGATTTACTGGCATTTGAAGCCGACAGCATTCAAACAAGGGTAGATTTCCCATCGCGTACAGCAAGTTTTGAGGCCCTCTCCCCGCTTAAACCCATATTTTTCCCGCTTAATAAATATAAAGCCTTTGTCAATACATTTGAATGGAGCATAGATGAAAATGCGCTTGCACTTAAAGGATCATCTGTACACCGGTTCGAAGAAGGCAAACATATACTCCAGGCTACACCCGATAAGCGTCACCCAAGAGGAAATCTTTTTGTTTCAACACATCCGCTCCAGTATGAATTAAACTATGTTTCGCCAACCACAGAAATGGATTTAGACGAAAACATCATTGCATCGCACGGAGTTAAATTTATTGAAGTGGCCGATGTTACTGTTTACCCGGGCGATGGCGATTTTACAATTAAACCCGATGCCAAATATAAAACTCTTGCCAATGCTGAAATACAGGCAAATAATGAAACAAAGTACCACCAGTTTTACGATGCTACAGTAAATATAACTTCACGTAAAATGTACTCTGCAAGTGGGTATTATGACTATATCGATAAAAACGAAACAAAGCAGCAAATACGTTTTGATATCATTAGCGTAGATTCAACAGAAAATACCTATGCAAGAGGAAAAATACTGGGCGACGATAACTTTACGCTCAGTCCCGCATTTGCATATCGCGGAGATGTATATCTGGATGCCCGGCAAAAACACTTGACCTACGACGGGCATTTCATGGCGTCAAAGAATTGCCAGGTTTATGATAAGCACTGGGTTAAGTTTAAAGAAACCCTCAATCCGGAAGCAATTCAAATTCCGGTTGATTCTGTAACTACAGATATTAATAATAACCGCCTTTATAAAGGTATTATGCTCGAACATGATTCGATTCACATTCTGCCCCGCTTCTTTACCAGGCGGCATCACTATACCAATTATTACATTTCAACGGCTAATGGCTATTTGCAATACGACGAATATGGTAAAAAATATGAAATTGCCCAGAAAGCAAAACTCTCTGATAATGATACTTTACTTAATTACATCTCAGCCAATACAGAAACCTGCAACCTATATGGAGAAGGCGAGTTGTCGTTTACAGGAGATTACGGGCAGGTAACATTCAATAACTTTGGAAACATAAACTATTTTCACGACCGTAACGAGGTTATTATGGACCTGTTCATGGCCATTGATTTCTTCTTCACACCCGAAGGATTGACATATATGGCCGATACCATGAAAAATTTTACCGGTCTGGAACCAGTAAATATGTTGTCGGAACGTTACAGAAACGGATTGAAGCATCTGGTGGGCTATAAGCTTACTGACCAGCTGCTCAATGAACAAAAACTCTTTGGGGCCTATAAAAATTTCCCGAATGAACTGAAACATACGCTGGTAATATCAAATGCCAATTTTAAATGGGTGCAACGCGATGGTACTTTCCATTCTTTTGGCGATATCGGTATTACGAGTATTATGGATATTCAGGTCAATAAAAAAGTTAAAGGTGCCATACAGACCGGCACATCGCGAACCGGGGATTATTTTGCTATATACCTGGAGTTAAGTCCTTCTTACTGGTTCTTTTTCAAATATAAACGGGGCATTATGATGGCTGTATCGAGCGATCCGGCATTCAATGAAATCATCAACGACCTGAGGGCCGGTCAAAGGCGGCAGGATGTAGACCGTGGAGAGCCCAAATTTTATTACCATTTGGGTTCAATGCGCGATAAAAATCGGTTCCTTGAAGATTTCAGAGAGGCCGAGCAAGAACCAGAAGAACCCCAGGAAGCACCCGGGGATAAAACACCCGAAAACAATGGTAAAGCAACCCAGCAGGAAGAAAAAGACGAAAACGAACAAGAAGATTAATTAAACTGCTTTAAGCAATGCAAAAGAGGGCAACGCAAGAATACTATTTTTATGCAGATAAAATCAGTCCAAATAAAATTATTTTAGGGAAAGATGAGTTTCATCATATATCTAAGGTACTTAAAATAAGCATAAATACCAACATCACCTTAACTGATGGTAGAGGTAATGTAGCTACAGCTACTGTTCAATCTTTTCAAAAAAGGCACATTGAATTTTCAAATATCAACATAGAGAATTTCCCGAAATCGCTAAATAAGTTGCATATTGCCATTGCCCCGACGAAAAACATAAGCCGTTTTGAATGGTTCCTGGAAAAAGCAACAGAGATTGGCATATCTGAAATTACCCCGATAATTTGCAGTCATTCTGAACGCAAGCAGCTTAGGGCTGATCGGCTTGAGAAAATCGTTATTGCGGCCACAAAACAGTCGAAAAAGGCATGGAAGCCTTTGTTAAACCCACCTATTTCTTTCAATGAATTTATTACAGGGCAAAACATTTCAGGCAAGTATATTGCATACCTTGGTACAAAGAGTGCGCATCTGAAAAACCTGATTCATGCAAAAGAAAATCTGATTCTTGTGGGCCCCGAAGGTGGTTTCACCGAATCAGAACACCAGGATGCCCTTCAGCAAGGATATAAAACAGTGAGCCTGGGATCGAACAGGCTAAGAACTGAAACCGCAGGAGTTGTTTCTGCAACAATAGTAGCAATGCACCATGAATAAAAAAAATCTAATATTCGTTTTATTGCTCGGCTTAAGTATGACTTTGCAGAGCCAGCAAATACAAATCGGACTTTTGAAATACAATGGCGGTGGCGATTGGTATGCCAATCCTACTGCTCTTCCCAATCTGGCCCGGTTTTGTAACCAGGAACTCAACACCAATTTCGACATCGAATACCTGGAGGTTGCACCTGGTGATATTGATTTGTTTAACGTGCCATATGTACATATGACAGGACATGGTAATGTTATTTTTAATGAAACTGAAAGACAAAACCTGCGGGAATATCTTTTTGCCGGTGGCTTTCTGCATATCGACGACAACTATGGAATGGATAAATATATCAGACGAGAGCTTCAGAAACTATTCCCAGACAAAAAGTTGATTGAACTTCCATACGCCCATCCTATTTATCATCAGACATTTAAATTCAAAAGCGGGCTGCCCAAAATACACCGGCACGATGGTAAAGCTCCACAAGGCTTTGCAATTCTGCACAAAGGCCGGGTACTCCTATTTTACAGCTATGAAAGTGATTTGGGCGATGGTTGGGAAGATCCTTCGGTGCACAACGACAGCCCGGAAAAACACCGCGAGGCTTTACAAATGGGTGCCAATATTATCGAATATGCTTTGCATAACTAATGGCCTAAATCAATAAATTTGGAAAAGATACTCATCATACAAACGGCATTTATAGGCGATGTAATTCTATCGACGGCCGTTGCGCATAAAATTGCACAAAAAAACCCTAATGCACAAATAGATTACCTGGTACGCAAAGGAAACGAATCGCTTGTTGCAAACCTGGATTTCATCAACAGCGTATGGGTTTGGGATAAGAAAAATGGTAAACACCGCAATTTATGGCATCTGATTAAACAAATTAGACAAGAACGTTATTACAGAGTAATTAATTTACAGCGATTTCTATCATCGGGCATTCTAACAAGCCTGAGCCGTGGTAAATATACCTATGGGTTCGATAAAAATCCTCTCTCGTTTTTATTTACATATAAAGCCAAACACGAAATCGGCAATGGTTTGCATGAAACCGATCGCAACCAAAACTTAATTTCCTCGTTTACCGACACAAGGGTTCTTAAACCAATATTACAGCCAGGCGTTGATAACTATAAGCAAATCAGTAAGTTTAAGGAAAAACCCTATATTTGTATTGCGCCGGCATCTGTATGGTACACCAAACAATTTCCGGCTGAAAAGTGGGTGGAGTTTTTAGATCAATTACCACCTGAACTACCTGTTTACATGTTGGGAGCACCATCAGATAGCCAGCTTGTAGAAAATATAAAAAGGGGTACAAAAAAAACTGTAATTCATGATCTTTGCGGACAATTGTCGCTATTGGAATCTGCTGCATTGATGGAGCACGCTGTAATGAACTATGTAAACGACTCAGCGCCGCTTCATTTGGCTTCGGCTGTTAATGCGCCGGTAAGAGCTATATTTTGCTCTACCGTACCCGAATTCGGTTTTGGCCCGCTAAGTGATAACGGGAAGGTTGTGCAAATTGAATATCCATTAAGTTGCCGACCTTGCGGTTTGCATGGTAAAAAGGCTTGTCCAGTGGGTACTTTCGAATGTGCCCTGGGTATTGATACAAAAAAGATGGCTGAAGAGTTAAAAACTATTCTGAAAAGCCGGTAGGTGGTGTTGGCCGCGTTTCGATAAGCAGGCCAATACAGCCGCTGATTTCATGCAGTGTGTCCTGCACTACTGCTGAAGGTGTTTCAATATAAATTTTGGCATTAACTTCTTTTACTGCACTAAATTCAAGATTCAGGTTCATATCGTCCTCCGTATTGTCATATAGCACATCACCAGAATCATCATCAATAATTTGCACGTACAGTTGCTGGGCAAACACATCATCAACAGCAAAACTCACGTGATAATCCTGGCCATCGTTAAGCCGGACTTTTTGTCTCGCAAAACCACCTTTAGTTAAATGAAAACTTCTGGATTGAGGCATCGGTGTATACCCCTGTTCCTGATAGGAAATGCAATATTTCTGATGAAAATTGATGCAATCCTGCGTGAAGGCACTGGTGCCCAAATGCAACAAAAAGGTTGTTGCAATTGCTATTAAAAGCCTTTTCGGGGCGTTACCATATATTCTATGAGCAATCCTACACATCCTACATTAGAGTCACGACGAATAATTGATTTACTATCTATCCCTGTGAGCGGTGAATCTCCCTGCACTTCTATTTCAATCCACAGGTCAATACTTGTAGTAACTGTAAATTCAAAATCCTGGGCATAGTTGTCATTACTATTATCATATAAAACCTGGTCACGGGTTTTATCTATTACACGCATAATTATGGGTTTATCAAACACGTCATCATGACAAATCGAAATACGATAATCTCTACCATTAAAGGCTTCGAGCAAGGTTTTTGATTTCTGCCCTTTATGAAACAAACCGCTTCTCGATTCTGAATTATACTTATAATATTTATTTGTGGATTTTTCGCAATGGTTTTTATGGTATTCCATGCACCTTGA
>NZ_DATFKB010000132.1:0-4512 GCF_035268865.1 Salinivirga sp.
ATGGTAGAAGTATTTTGAAAACATAATAATCAAGCGCCGTTAGGTGCGGCCTAAAGGTATCAATCAAAATGCAGGATCTCAACTATCTATAGAGCTGCGAAGCTTCAGTAAATAATATAAGTACCTGTGATTCTTTACTGGCCTATTTCAGGCGGAATCTTTGAAGACGTAATGGAATTCTTTTATCGTTTTTATCCAGAACGACTGCTATTACTTTTCCGTTATGAAATTGCACCTTATCGGGATCCAGTACAATTTTATAATTTTCAGATTCAACTTTTGATGTGCCCAGGTATTCGCCATTTTCCGAGAAGGAGTAGAGTTGAAATGATTCTGCAGCCTCCTTGGGCGAGTATTTTACTACCCAGAGATTATTAGAGTCATCTATAAGGAGTTCTGCAAAATAAGGTAGATTAGGGGGGTAGTAACCGGGATCTTTCAACATCTCTACACCCCTGTAGTATCCATCTATCAGTTGTTGCTGTTCTTTTTTATCATAATGCGTGCTTTCTTTAATGCTTTTCTCCACTACTTTTGCTTTCTGCAATGCTGCCTCATAATAGTCTTTTCGGTCTGTTTCGGTTATCTTTAGTGGCTCAATTTCCATTTTAAATGAATTAATTTTACTGCCATCGGGGCTATAAACTTCAACTTTGCCTGATTTTGGAAATGCAATAATCAGGTTCCCATTCGTTGTAGAAGCAATATGCGGGTTGAAAAGGCCAGGGTTTGAAAAAAATTGATTAAATGAAATCATGCCTTTACCTTCCAGGTTCACAACAATAGTCTTCTCCTCGTCTTGTTCACGGGTTCTATCTTTTTTCCAGATCACCTGCTCTTTTCCGGTAACGATGTTTTTAATGCTAATGATATTGCGGACATCTCCTCCTCCCAGGGCTACATGTCCCAAAATTGCTATTTTTTTGTTTTTTAGTGGTACTGTATTTAGTGGCATATAATCTATTTGTGCATTTTTGTAAAATGTACCATCAAGGTTGAACAGCCTGACCCTTCCCTGAACATCTGTGGTATAAATGTACTTTCCATCCAAAACACCTTGCACTTCAGGTAGCATTGGGAATTGTCCTTCTCCTGATCCGTGCGATCCAATATTTACTGTTTTTTTTCCATCTGCAGAGAATTTGTAGATGGTGTGTTTTGTTTTTTGGGTCATGTATGTATTACCCTCATTATCAGTAATTATTTTTCTGTATTTACCTACAGGGCGTTTATGCATTTTTTGATGATAATCGGAGAATACCTGGTGCCAATCTGTTTGTGCACCATAAGCTTCATCAGCTTCAAACTTTGTAACGCCATCATTGTAATGTGTAGTATTTTGCCCTGAAATTGAAAGGCTTATGATGCCTGCGATTAATATTAGAATATGCTTTTTCATTTTGCTTAAGTTTTTAATTATTTATTTGTTGCTTCGAATGGCGCCTTTCAAAGCTTTTAATTGCCTGATGTTGTAATTTGCTCTACTATATTTCCTTTTTTATCTTTTATGGTGATCGTGATCATACGTTCCTGCCATTGTTCATTCATGCTGGCTTGTTGCATAATTTTTTGTTCCCGGAATTTTAGATGTTCCATTTCTTTTTGATCAGCTTTATATTGTCTGATTATAAAAGAAAAGCTGATAAGCGTAGCAATAGCTGCAGCAACAGCATAGATTCTTATTTTGGGCCAAATATTTTTTGGTTGACCAGTTGGCTTTCGAAATGGTGGAACTATAACCTGTTTCTCGGCTGGTATTTGATTTGCCAGATGATTTTTTATAGTTGTCAAATCTTTTTTATAGGAATTTAATTGCGCTCTGCAAATGGAGCACTTTTTTAAATGCTTTTTGACCTGGCTGACGTGTTCCGGAGCTAACTCATTGTCCAGAAAAGCTTGTATGGTTTCATTTTTCAAACAATTCATGGCACTCCTCCTTAATAATAGTTCGTAATTTTTCAATGGTTCTCGATAATGTTTTACCTACTGATGCCGGGTTGATTTCTAATATTTCTGCCATCTCTTTGTATTTTAATCCTTGTTGGTACAATATTAATAGATGGTAAGCTTTGGGTTCTATTTTATTCAATGCGGCTTCTAATTGTTTTACTTTTTCATTTGCTTCAATTTCCGGTTCTCTTTCGTGTTGAGTTTCGGTTCGAATGGTTTCCTGAATGTATGCAAGGTTATATTTCTGCTTATTGTAATTATTCACAAACCGGTTGTAGGCCGTTTTAAACAACCATGCTCTGACATCCTTAATACTTTGTTTTTTTTGTTTTTGGATGTACAAATTTTCAAATACTTCCTGAACCAGATCTTTGCTCGTCTCCTCGCAACGTGTCAATTGCAAAAGGTATTTAAATATGGATGTGTAATGCGTTAAATATATCTTATCAAAATCCATTCATCGTTTTTTTGTAATGTAATGACAGGCGAAACCAGAATTTGTGACATCCTTTTCATATTTTATTTTTAATTTTCAAAGGTCATTACCTGTCCCGATGCCAATCGGGATGGAACCGCATGATGTAAAATAATCATTTCTGCGTGGGTGTTTAATAATTATTTTAATCATGCTTGTTTCAACTTTTTTTAAGTTATTGGTCAAAATGTACTGAAGATTTTAGAATGAAGACCATTTTCTCTGAAATATCGGAGGGTTAAAACACTTACTCTTCTGAAAAATCTTTAAGCATTCGGCGATAGCTTGAAAAAACATTGGCACGTGATACAAAACCATAATATTTACCATTACGCACAACCGGCAGGTTATAGTGTGATGATTGATTGAATTTTTTTGCTACTTCGTCCATCGATTCATCAGGGTCGACAATAGGGGCAGGCATAAACATGAGTTCCCGCACATAGATTTTATCATAAAGCTCACGGCGGAACATGATGTGCCGTATATCGTTGATAAAAACTATTCCATGGAGTTTACCTCCGTCTTCAATTACGGGAATGATATTCCTTTTACTTTCAGCCACTTTTTTTACCAGGTCGCCGAGCGTAGCATCCGGATCAATGGTGCGGAAATCTTTTTCAATAAGATTGCGTACGCTCATCATCGATAATACAACCTGGTCTTTATTGTGGGTAAATAAATCGCCCCGGCGGGCCAGCTGGTAGGTATAAACAGAATAGCGCTCAAAAATGCGTACCACGGCATACGAGGTAGCTGCCACAATCATAAGGGGCATTATTAGGCCATATCCGCCGGTGGTTTCGGCAATCAGGAAAATGGCTGTAAGCGGAGCGTGCAACACTCCGGCTATAAGTCCTGCCATACCTACAAGGGCAAAGTTCGATTCTGGAATGTTTTCAAGGCCTGTAAGGTTGATTACTTTAGCATAAAGTAATCCGGTATTTGCCCCCATAAACAAAGTTGGCGCGAAAATACCACCGATTCCTCCTGCTCCAAAAGTGGCAGATGTAGCAATGGCTTTAAAAAACATAACCAGCAGAAAAAGTCCTATTACGGCCCATGTTTCCGTACGCAGATCATAAAATACACTATTATTGAAAAGGTATTCGTGGTTTCCCTGTAATGCCTGGTTGATAGCTTCATAACCCTCACCGTAAAGCGACGGAAACAGGAAAATAAGTACTCCAAGTATTGACGCGCCCGCTATCCATCGTTTAAATGAGCTTTTAACACGGTCAAATTGTCCCTGAAGATATTTGTACATGCGAGCAAAATATATGGATGAGAATCCGGCTATGACTCCTATACCAATATAATAGGGAGTTTGGTTCATAACGAATTTGTGTACCACTTCAAATGGATAAAGTACATCCTGACCCAGAAAAAAATAGGAGGTAAGGGCTGCGGCACTGCTGGCAAAAAGCAGTGGTACCATTGATGCCATTGTGAGGTCAATCATCAGTACTTCGAGTACGAAAACAGTGGCTGCAATAGGTGCTTTGAAAATGGCTGACATTGCACCTGCGCCGGCACAGGCAAGAAGCAACAGGGTTTGCCTGCGGTTGAGGCGTGTGGCCCGGGCAATTGTTGAGCCCCATGCCGAACCAGTAGCTACAGTTGGTCCCTCCAATCCGACGCTACCGCCGAAACCTACGGTAAGGGCACTGGTTACAATCGACGAAAAAGTATTATGTCGTGCAATATAACCGTTATCTCTTGAAATGGCATATAGAATGGTGGGAATACCGTGCCCCACATTTCGCCTTATAAGGTAGTGGGCAAATAGTATTGCCAACAATATACCAATAGCCGGATAGGCAAAATACATATAATTATGAAGGTCAACAGCAAATTCTGCAGTGAGCAGGTCCTGGATAAGGTGCACTGAGTTTTTGATGATGACCGCAGCAAATCCAACCATGATGCCAATTATGACGCTTAAGAAATTAACATACTGGCGATCGCTTACATTGGCGCTGCGCCAAACCATAAATCGTTCTATAATTCTATTTTTGCCCATCAATCAACAAAAATATAACGTTGTTTGACAATTTATGGAATTTTGGGATAAAAATCTCCTTTTT
>NZ_DATFKB010000133.1:0-9194 GCF_035268865.1 Salinivirga sp.
GTCACCCGGTCGCAGGTAAGTGAATGGTTAAAAAAAGATGATGATCCGGAGAAACGGGAAATTTCTGATCAATATATGGCTGCATTTTTAAATGGACTAATCAATGTTAAACGCGGTAAAAAGGAAGGACCACAGCCAATACCGGAAAAACGGCTAAATAACAATCTTGTATTGCGTAAGCTAAAAATTGCCCTTAACCTTCGAGATGATGATATGATTGATATTTTTAAAAATGCAGGTATAAAAATAAGCAAACCCGAGTTATCGGCATTTTTCAGAAAACCAGGACATCAAAAATACCGGGATTGTCAGGATCAATACTTACGTAATTTCCTCAAAGGGTTGCAAATTAAATTCCGATCACAATAAAAAACGCCACCTTAGATAAGATGGCGTTTAAATGGCCTATTTCAATTCCGGAAAAATTCTTAAATTATTTTTTAGGAGGTGAAATCATGGTAGAGTGTAAAAAAGCCATTTTCCGTTTTCCTTTGCAAAAGTTGCACTTTCGAGCCATTCCCAGTGAACTGGGTTTCCATTGATTACCGCATCCGCGGTGTTTTTATATTTTGTCCAGGCTACATCTTTTTCAACAATCCACTGAATATCAGAGAACTTATACGCAATAGTTCCCTTGCCTTCGAAGTTTTTCAGGTAATCAACGTGATTCTGTACAGTCCATTTTACTCCATTTTCAAAAATAATACAATCAGGAGTGCTGGCATTGCGCATAGCAGTGTAATCGAACTGGGATATTCCGTCAAAGTAGCTTTCAAAAACGCTTTTTACTTTTGCTATCTCATTCTCCGAACCTTTTTTAGGTTGGCAGCTTGTCAGTGCTGTTATACACACTAAACAAAACACAATTAGAAATCTAAACATCTTATTCATGGCCTAATTGTTTGACATTACAAGTTATTACATAAATATATGAAAGTCAAGAGAATTCATCTTTTTAAGTGTTTATTAACTTTTGACAATGAGTTAATTAGGTGTTTTGGGCTATGGGTATAAATAGCAGGCAACCTGCGAATTGTAACTTGTTTTAGTTAAAACAATAGCCTTAAAGCACAGTGTTTAACAAATGTTAATTGAAATTTAGATGTAAACATTTGAAAATTTCTATTGTACAAACTTTTTTATGGTATACAAAAAAAATTGCAGATTATTGAAAACGTAGAACCTAATCAAATTTATAAAAATATATAGCGATATGACTAACTTAATTTTATTCCAACGAAGTAATCAGCCATTAGTTTTGTTTTTAATCATTGGGGTTTTGATGCTTAATACCCCTTATTTGTTTGCACAAAACAACCAATCAAAGCTTAAGAATCCGGAATCATTGGAGTCAATATTTCCTAAAAAGCTTGCTGATGGTATTAATAAGGCAGGCTTCAGTACCCGGAAAAGTGAAACGGTTAATTGGGCCGGCACAAGTTATATGAGTAAAGATGGGGCAATTTTGCAGGTCGGAATTTGGTTATATACACCCAAAACATTCAAGAAAACCAAACGCAAAGAAAAAAAGCGCCGCAATGTTGTCAATTCCGGGAAAGGAAATATTTATTACAGGGAATACATGGGACAGCACGATCTAAAGATGTATTTTGATCAAGGTTTGGCTGTCCGTCTTACAGCAAGTCCTGACATTAGTAAAAAACAAGCTCTTACTATGTTTCAGAAACTCCCAATGAATGAAATAAAAGCCATTGAGCCCGGGGATAAGTAATTTTGAGGTATCTCTTTGAATTATTTGGATCTGTAAGATTATTTATCTGCCCAGGTAATTTATTTCTTACCTGGACAGATATTTCTTGTATACATTTGAAAATAAAGTACCTGTTATTTAAAAGCTTTTTCCTGCAAACCGTCACCTTCAAGGGCCAGTCGCTTCAGATAATCTGGTCCATTTTTGCCTGTAACGGCATCCACATACATTTTGGCCAGGTACATACCCAACATGAAACCCTGACCACGAAGCCCTACAAATAATCCCTTTTCAGGATCAATAATCATGCGCGGTTCGGTATAATAGCCCGACCAAACTGCCTGAAAACCAACTGAAGAAAGTTCAGGAAGCCAATCTACAAAAACTTCTGAAACAATTTCAAGGAAGTCTTTATCATTGATTTTTAGGTTTTTGGATGTTTGTAATGGTTCAACAGCAGGAGAGGCACAACCGATAATTTGACCCGTTTCGGCAAGCTGTTGCCCATAAACCGCTGTAAATCCTTTATAATTCCTTCGGTCAATTACCATATTTAAGGGTTGATTGTTTACACCAAGGTAGGGCAGACGCCTTGTAATAAACGCCTGGTGTTTAACCGGGAACAGGCCGGTATCAATACCAACCATATCGGCAAAATCACCTGCATTGCCTCCAAGGGCATTTACAAAATGTTTGGTTTTGTATTTAACATATTTACCTTCATGGGTTTTCACCAGTGCAATATAACCTTTATCGGTTTTTTCAAGGTCAATGAGTTTGGCATCCTCGTGAATCATACCGCCATTGTCGATACCTATTTTGCGAATCAGATCAATAACAAGGCCTGGCGTGGCTTGCCAGCAATCTTTTGTAACAAGGGCAGCCATGTACTTATCGTTACTTGTACTAAAACCCGGTGCTATGTATTTGGGGAAATCTTTGGGTTCAATCATCATGGCATCGCTCCACGCTTTAGAGGCCTCAAGGGCTTCGTATGTGGCCTGGTCGTGTGCCAGTGTAACATAATTGATATCGGTAAGGTGAATATTGGAAATTTCCTGTAACTCCTTAAATATTTTCCTGTTGTTTCCTGCAATATCAGCCAATTCGGGCACACTGAAAACCGGCCGTCCACCAGCAATATTGCGCCACGATGATCCACGTTCGTAATTTATTAAAATGGGGTTCTCGCCGGCTTCGGCAAAATAGCGAAACAGTGCGCTTCCGCCAATACCTCCACCTGCAACAAGAACCTTGGTTTCAATGGTTTCAATTTTTTGTCCGTTCAGGTTAGGTATGGTTTTTTCATGTAGGTCGTTCGGGTATATTTCGCCCATACTTACCTGGTTCGACATGGGGCCCCTGGGGGTTGCTTCTCCCACAATTTGTATTCCTGAGCCTGCCAGGGCAGTTTTTAGGCGCTTAATGCAACGCTTGCCTCTGCATGCACCCATTCCCAAACGGGTTGTATGTTTAATTTCGTCTACTGATATAAATTTCCGGTCTCCAATAACTTTCATCACCTCATCCATGGTTACGTCATCGCAGTGACAAATAAATTCTTTGCTTTCAATATTGTTGGAAGATGGAGCAAAATCTACCTGTTCCGGAAAGTTTGCTTTGGTTATAAAACCACGTGCTTTAACCAGATCTTCGCCATGTAAATTGCTTGATTTTACACGTGCCAGATTTGTTTTATTAGGTTTCTTCATGATTTTTTCAAGCACACCTTCACCTATTTTGTTGCCATCATTATCCACTAATACTACTCCTTCGCCTTCGGCTACCTCATATTCCACTGGAAAAAAGAGCCAGTCTTTTTTGAGGTTGTATCCAAATATAGCCAGGCCGGGACAAAGCGTTACACACTGCATACAGCCAACACATTTATCAAAATCAATAACAGGTACGGTGCTTGATGAAGACTTGGTTATGGCATCGTGCGGACATGCAAATGCGCATGGATTACATGCAAATCCATAGGTACAATCGGCAATTACAAATGGTTTTTGCATCCGTTCCCGATCCGGAATCACCGGTTCTTCTATAACTTTTGTCGGGTGCTGTTGAGAATCGATATACTCTTTTGAAAGTGCCAGATAATCGTCGTAATTATACCTGAGCGACATCTCTTCCATAATCTCGTACGCTACCTGTTTACCCCGCAGCACAGCACTGGTGCCTTCGCCAATACGAATGGCGTCGCCTGCACCATGCACATTTCGGCCAAATACTTCTTTTCCTTTGCGTAGCAGCGCATCATCAGAAACCAGTCCTGTACAAATGTTAATGGTATCGATACCTTCAATAATGCGTTCTGTACCGGGGACAGGTTTAAAGTTTTTGGCTTCTGCTACCACTGCGCCGGTTATACCGGTATGGTCCTCATTTGGAATAGCTTTTACAAGAATATGTGAGAGGTAAATTGGAATACCCAGTCTGCGAACCCGGTTGGCCTGTACCGGAAATCCACCTTCGCGATCCTGTGCTTCAAGTATAGCTTTAACATTGGCTCCGGCTTGTACAGCCTGGTAGGAGGTGAGGTAACCTATGTTACCAGCACCCACGGTCAATATATTCTTACCCAGCAATGTATGTTCATTATTCATCATTTTTTGTACTACAGCAGCTGTATAAACGCCTGGCAAGTCATCGTTTTCAAATGAGGGCATAAAGGGTACAGCTCCTGTGGCAATGATGAGATGCTCGGCATCAACATAGTATATTTTATCGGTTTTTATGTTTTTTATGGCCAATCGCTTACCTTCCAGCAAGTCCCAGACAGTTGAATTAAGCAAAATACCCTCATTATTATCCATGGTCAGTTCTTTGGGGATATCAAATCCGCGCATACCGCCATATTTTTTTTCTTTTTCGAAAAAGAAAAACTGGTGCGTCTGCATGGTAAACTGTCCGCCAATGGTGTCATTGTTATCAATTACAAGATTGTCAACGCCATGTTCATTAAGTGTCGCCCTTGCGGCCAGCCCTGCCGGACCTGCACCTACAATGGCAACAGTGGTTTTATGTACTTTAATCGGGTTTTTATCCGGATAGTTTGTTTTCGAGGGTTCGTAGTCTTTAGGTATTTCTGAAACCTCTTTTATGTCATCAACTTTCGTGATACAAATACGTCGCACTTCTCCATCTACGAGCATTTCGCATGCACCACATTTCCCGATACCACATTCCAGACTGCGATTGCGATTGGTCAAGCTGTGGCTGTGTACTGGATAACCAGCCTGATGCAGGGCAGCTGCAATGGTTTTACCTTTTTCAGCTTTTATTTGTTCTCCATTATACTTGAAATATACTTCCTGACCCTTCGGGATATCCAGGATCGGGTGTTCGGTTATTTTATACATAGCGCTGAGTTTTAATTGTGCTGTTAAAGTGGCATTATAAATCGACACAATCAATGAGTTTTGTCAGGATTTGAGTTTTTGAAAGTAAATAATGACAAGCTATACATCAAAAGTAGTTGTTATGATATACGCCCAACAAATAGACTCACAGCGATATAACTACTTTGAATGTGGTATCTGTGTTTTTTTAAAATCGGTGCTGATTAATACGTAACTAACGTTTCGCGTTTGACAACACTCTGATAAGCAATATTATATGTGGCGCGATTTTATTTTACCCCTGTACCCGTTCGCCGATAATTCTTTTTGTCATAACATTTAACGATACATCGCGGCGAAATTCCATTTCGAACATTCTTTCTACCATAATATCGCCTCTAACGAGGCTCGATATGTTTCTGCAAGTACCGTCAGGTGCGAAATTATGGTAGAATTGTATGCCTGAGCAATGCAGAGCGCCGTTAGGTGCGAAATTATCATATTAACCAAAGAGCTGATTTTTAATTGTTTATATAACTGCGAAACATCAGTACGTAATAGCTCCAAGACGTTTTTTACCGTCGATCATTATTTTAATGGGTGAATCGAGCCTGAAATGGTTAAAATACTTTAGCTCCTGGTGAAGAGGTTGGTTTTCAATAAAATCCCAATTGATGGTCTGCTTTTTATTGGATTGGGTAACCGAAAAATAACCTACATTCATTGAAGTTACATTGTGGAAGAAGTGTGACCCGGACGATGCATCCAGAGGAAAACTATCCATATCGGTTTCTACAATAACTTTGGCATTGGAGATTTGTGGCCATTCTACAGGTATTCCAATCCAGCGATCGCGGGTACCCCAGCGTCCGGGACCAATAAGCAGGTACTGCCGGCCCTCTTTTTTCATCTGTTCGTTAATTTGATTTACCTCTTCGGCCATTTCCATGGTTGCCGATTTCTCGAATTTATCACGGTTAATAATTATAATATCTTCAATATCTTCAATGATACCATTCCCCATGGCTTTATCGGTATAAAGCAGTATATTCTCTTCTTTCAGGGCTTCTTCATCAATTGAAAAACCTTCCCAGGTACTGATTTGCGGTTTTATTTGCAGCAAATAAAACGATGCTTTGCCATCTTTATCTTTATTTAAATCTACAGCCCACTCAATTTCCACTGGTGAGCCCAGTGCTTCCTCTACAATGTCGAGCACTGCCTGTAAGGTTTCTGCCAGGGGAATATAGTTGTGCTGTAAAATATTGGCAAAATTTATTATTCTTGGGCCGGCATGGTTTAATCCGGGCATAAGTCTGTCGCCATCGGGCTCATATACCGATGCCAGATGCTTAATGGTGCCATGCATCTCTGCATCATCAATGTCGAGTCGTATAAGCCCTGCCATGTCGCCTTGTTCGAAATCTATATTTTCGCGTTTCATATCTACGGCATAAAACTCGACCTGTGAGTTTTTATAAAGGTCTTTTAGGGAGTGCACAAGCGTTTGCGGGTATTTGGGTGAGAACCGATAAGCCTTTTCGCCATCTACCACATATTTTCCAAGGCCAAGTGCTGCAACAGCCATTCCATCTTCCGGATTCATGTGCGATACCGGGTAGTAGTTGTATGATTGGGCTACTCCGCTTATGTGCGGGTAATAGTAATCTCCGTATTGGTTCCCCACAACTTCCTGAATTACAACAGCCATCATCTCTTCTTCGATTTTATAGCTGATAGCCTCTACGTAACCCCTTGCAAGTTTTGAAAATACCGATGCATACACCAGCTTAATGGCTTTTTCCAGTTGTTTGAGCCTGACCTGGATATCCGGATCATTGTTGGGTAGAATGTACGTTTCAAATATTCCGGCAAACGGCTGGTGAAGGCTATCTTCGAACATGCCTGAAGATCTTACGGCAATTGGCTTTTCAATAAATTTTAAGAACTTGTAGAGTTTATCTTTCAACTGATCTGACAGTTCAGCTTTGAGGAACCATTTTCTTATTTTATTTTCATCTTTTTCGTTATAAACCTTTTGATTTAAGCTATTGATTTCTAAAAATTGCTGAAACTCATCGGTCCCAATTATTGAGGTATTAGGTGTACGGATATTAATGCCCGGTACATGCTGAGAGAAGTCATAGTTGTGAATCAAAGTATTTATAAATGCCAGTCCGCGGCCTTTTCCTCCAAGGTTTCCTTCTCCCAAAAGGACAATACTTGTATGATCATCGATATCGGAAACATGAAAAGGTACAACTTTGCCCTGGTTTTGTTCATTCCTGAATTTATTGAGCACATTGATAATGAATTGCCTTAGGTCATCGGTACTTGGAAAATCGGCTATTTGTGCCGGGTGGATAATATGGGCCACCTGAATCTCGCCACGCGCCATTAACCACAATGAAAAATGGTTCTTTTTACCATGGAAAAGTATGGATTCGTCAGGAACGGTATGTAATAAATTTTCGAATTCACGTAGAGTTCTGGCCACTGCGATTTCGCGCCCATGAAGGTCTCTGAAAACAAAATTTCCAAACCCCAGGTTATGAAGAATAAAGGTGCGCAAATCCTGCATCAGGCTCTCTGACTTTTTATTAATGAAAGCGCACTCCAGTTCGCTGGCTATTTCATCATATTTTTCATAGGAGGATTGTATGACGGTTGGCAACTCTTTGCGGTCTGCCTTTATTTCTTTTACCAGGTTTATTCCGGCTTTTTTATCAAGTTTTCCGTTTCGCTCAAATTCTACATCGGTGATCAAACATAAAAGCTGACTGCCATATTTTTCATAAATGTGCATTGCCTCCTCATAGGTAGTGGCCAACAGTATTTTGGGCCTTGTCCTTAGTCGTAACACTTTGTATAGGTCGTCGGTACTCACATCGTCAATAATACGTCGGGTTTGTTCCATTACAATATTGTACAGCATTGGTAAATAGCGTGAATAATATGGTGCGGCATCTTCGACCAAAATAATTACCCTGACCAGTCCCAGGCGGGTGTCGTTATCTACATTGATTTTATCCTCAATGAGCTTGATCATGGTAAAGAAAACCCTTGAATCGCCCTTCCAAACAAAAATTTTATCTATTACCGGCATTTTTTTGCGGCGCTCTTCAAGTGTAAGCAGGTTTTCATTATTATTGAGGAGGGCAAACACCGGCAAATAGGGAAATGACTCTTTTATGCGTGCAGCAAGATTGAAAGGTCTGCGGGTATCGAGCCCAATCATCATAATTACCATATCGTAGTGTTTGCTGCGCAAATGCTCCATAGCCTCCTCCTGGTCAGAAACACCTGTTATTCGTGGAACAGATGTCAGGTTGAGCCTTTCATATTGCCTGAGCACATACTCTGAAAAACGCCCGCCACTTTCAATACTAAAAGCATCGTATAGGCTGGCTACAAGAAGGATTTCTTTGATCTTAAAAGGCATTAAATCGTGATAAAGATCCCGGTTGTAGTTGTTGCGGTTTAAAAATAATTGCAACAATTTTCTTCTCCTCGGTTTCTCGACTGAAATGGTTTCCGGTGAGCTGTATATTTGGTTAGGGCGGCTCAGTTTATTGGCAATATCGCCATCGAGGTAGCCTTTAAAAAGACTCGTCAGGTTGTCAATTAAATCGCGCTCTTCCTTTAGAAAAGGACCTTCGTCCAAATCCGGATGTTTGCGGGTATAAAAAATTTCAATGGCACCAACCCGCTTATCAATGGTATCGAATGTTTGCCTGAGCACCCATTGCGACCCTCTGAAATTTACGCTTGTAAAAACTTTTCCATCATATGTTATACGTGCAGTGGTATCTTCGGGGTATTGCATGCCTCGAGGAATGGCCTGGGTAATTTTTTGCATAGCTTCCTCCACATTCTTAGCCTGCTTCAGAATCTGGGTGGTTTCGTTTATACAGGCCAATTCTTTGAGACGCTCCTTATTTTCTGCTTTAAGTTTTTCGTATTGCTGGCGCGTCAAATCCTTTTCCAGGTCTCCATAACCCCGTGTATCATCCTGTTGGTTGTTTTGACTCATTCTGGATGCTTTTACGCATTAATACTAAGTGAAAAGATTTTACTCTTTCAATTTACATTATTTGAGGTTCTTTGACAAATAAACCTGAATAATTGAGTTTAATAGG
>NZ_DATFKB010000134.1:0-46915 GCF_035268865.1 Salinivirga sp.
AGCCACTTCGAAAATTAATAAATCAATGTCGAATATCGACAGTAGCAGTACAGTGGCAAGGCTGGAACGAATGAAGGATAAAGTCGATCAGCAAGAGGCTATGGCTGAAGCTTATGGCGAAATTGCCAATGAAAGCAAATCAGTTGATGATGAAATTGATGATGTGCTTAAAGATGAACCGAAAAGCAAAGCATCTGATGCGCTTGCAGATTTGAAAGCAAAATTGAATAAATAATTTGTCTATGGTGCATCTCAGGGTGCACCATATTTCTATAATATCGACATATAATGGGTCTTTTCGATCGTTTTAAGAAAAATAAAAAAGAATATGATGTAACCGACATGCAGGTTACCGACCTCGATAGGGGATTTGTATTTGAATATGACCTCAAAACCTGGGAAGTGCAGGAGGTTTATAAATATGATTGGGGAGACCATTTCTTTTCATACGAATACAAAATATCATCAGGTTCCGAAACACATTTTTTAAGTGTGGAAGATGATGATGAACTTTTTGTGGTGCTCAGTCAGAAATCCAATATAAGAAAGATAGGTGAAGATTTACCAGAGCTATTGGCTGATGAAAAACCACCAAAAAAAATAGAGTTTGATGATAAAACCTTTTTCCTTGAAGAGGAATCACCGGGATATTTTTGTAATTTGACCAAATCAAAAGATACCTGGGTAGAATTAATCTCGTGGACCTATTTAAACGAAAATGAGGACGAAGTTATAGACCTTGAACAGTGGGGCGAACGAGAATTTGAAGCCTCAGTGGGCAAAATCATCAAACCATTTGAGATATCGAATATTTTGCCCGCAGAATAATAACTAAATTACAATGTAAAATATAAAAGCATAGTTTATGAAGATTTTAAAGTATATATTTTTTACAGGCATGATTTTTCTGCTTGCCGGGTGTATAAGTCCGACCAGGTACCAAAAATCACCTGTCGATAAGCTGGTTAAACAGCTGAGCAATGAGCAGGATTTTTCTATCATCTTGTATGATATGAATTATGATGAACGCTCGAATGACTACAAGCATCAGTACCAGGTGCTTATTCCCAAAAAAGATACCGTGCTGGCTGAAATTACACCCTGGTATACCGTAAGCGACGTGTTTTTTCAAAAACACGTAGACAACATGGGCATGGAAATCACCGCTAAAGTCGATGGTAAGCTCACTAAAAAAGCGGCACCCCCCGGGTACAATCACTACGTAGGAAACCAACGTTACGGCCAGTGGACTAATCGCAATGGGAATTCCTTCTGGGAGTTTTACGGGAGGTATGCTTTTATGAGCTCCATGTTTCACATGATGTCGAATCCCGTGCAGCGCTCTTACTATAACAATTATAGGAGCAATTACTATGGGTCGAGAAGTTATTATGGCCCCACAAGAAACGGCCGAAATTATTACGGTACACAGAGCCGGTATAACCAAAACCGCCAGTCTACTGCCTGGAACCGGAAAGGTAACACATTCAAATCCAAGGTGCGCAGTCGTGTAAAGCAAAGTGCTATAAAGTCGCGCAGAACACGCAGCAGTTCCCGATACAGTTCCTCCAGTTACCGGTCACGAGGCGGAGGCTTTGGAAAATAGTGTGAATCGCTTTTAAAGGCATTAATATTTAAAAAGATTAGCCATGGAAGAATTATTGCAAAACGAATATATCATTTATCTGATTAATACAGTTGCATACCTTTTAAATGCATTTGTGTTGTTTTTAATTGGTAAAGTGAGCTATCAGCTTTTTCACCCCAAAATTAATGTGAAAAATGAATTGGTAGAAAAAGATAACCTGGCATTTGCCATTGCACATGCCGGATATTTTACCGGTATTTTACTTGCCGTTGGTAGTGCCATTATCGGGCCTTCGCACGGCCTGTGGCAAGATCTGTTCGATATATCCACTTACGGTTTAATGGCCATTGTGCTATTGAACTTCAGTACTATTATTACAGATAAAATTCTGTTAAGGCATTTTAGTGTGCGTAAAGAGATTGTCGACGACAGAAATGCAGGTACAGGCGTTGTAGAAGCAGCCAATGCCATTGCAAGTGGTCTGGTTTTAATGGGCGCTGTTACCGGAGAAAACCATACCGGCATGTCGGGCTATGTAACTGCCTTAATATTTTGGGCTATAGGTCAGGCGGCAGTTATTTTCATTGCCTGGGTTTATAACCTTATTACAAGTTACAGCATCCACAAAGAAATAGAAAAAGACAATGTTGCTGTAGGTGTAGGTTTTGCAGGAGCAATTATAGCAATAGCCAACCTCGTACGTTATGCGTTGGCTGGCGATTTTGAAAGTTGGTCGGTAACCTTTTCAGATGTTGGGTTCGAAATTGTGCTGGGTTTGATATTATTGCCAGTGGTCCGTTTCCTGACAGACAAAATTTTACTCCCGGGGCAAAAACTTACCGATGAGCTGGTGAATCAGGAAAAAGCCAACATAGGAGCAGGCCTGATAGAAGCCTTTGCCTATATTGGTGGTTCAGTTTTAATAACCTGGTGTTTATAAAAAACAAAGCTTTAATACAGCCATACCATACCTTGCTAAAATAGTTTGGTATGGCTGTATTGTGAGGCTTATTGACATAAATTCAAATAAAAACAGTATGTTGAGAGGAAGCAAATCGTTGTCCGCTCAACAATGAAAAATCTAAAATAATCTTTTATGCCTTTCCGTTCACGGATTCTAAAAATGGCCATCTTTGCTACCGGACTATCGGGCATAGTGGCCGAATATATCCTTTCAACCCTGGCAACCTATTTTCTTGGCGATTCTGTAATGCAATGGACACTCATTGTAAGTATCATGATGTTCTCAATGGGGCTTGGCAGCCGCATCAGTAAGTATTTTCAGGGGAATTTATTGCAAATTTTCATTTTTATTGAGTTTGCACTCTCTCTTGTAGTGGCCTATTCATCGATTATTGCCTATACTGCCGCAGCATTTACAATTTACACGGGTGCCATAATTTATACGCTCAGTATTCTAATTGGTCTTATGATTGGTATGGAAATTCCACTTGTAATCAGGCTCAACAATTCATTTGAAATTCTGAGGGTCAATATTTCATCTGTAATGGAGCAGGATTATTACGGCAGCCTGGCCGGGGGATTATTTTTTGCTTTTATTGGCTTGCCCTACCTTGGGATTACATTTACGCCTTTTGTACTTGGAATGATCAATTTTGTGGTGGCACTTTCACTCTTTTTCATTCTAAGGCCCAAAATCAAAAAGCATATTCGTATTTCCGTGCAACTGGCTTCTATAGTGGTTGGAGCAACTATTATTCTGGGCTTTTTTGTTGCCGAGCCCATTATCCTTTTTGGTGAGCAGAAAAAATATAAAGACAAGGTTATTTTTGAGGAGCAGAGTCGTTATCAAAAAATTGTAATGACCCAGTGGAAGGACAATTATTGGCTTTTTATCAATGGAAATCAGCAATTAAGTACGCTTGATGAAGCCATGTATCATGAGCCTATGGTGCATCCCGTAATGAAAACGGTACAGTATCCGCAGCAAGTACTCATTTTAGGTGGAGGCGACGGATGCGCTGCCCGGGAAGTACTTAAATATAAAGTTACCGAACAAATCACCCTGGTCGATCTTGATCCGGTGATGACGGAGTTGGGCAAGAACCATCCGGTAATGGTTGAAATGAATGAAAATGCTTTGAATAATGCTAGGGTGAGTATAGTCAATAAAGATGCTTATAAATTTTTAAGTGAAACCAACCGCTTTTATGATGTAATTATTATTGACCTGCCCGATCCGAAAACAATTGAGCTGGGAAGAATGTATTCTAAAGAGTTTTATCGGCTGTGCTACAAGCACCTGCGGCCCGGCGGCGCGATGGTAACACAGGCAGGTAGTCCATATTTTGCTACGAGGGCGTTCCGCTGTATTGATAAAACCGTAGCAGCAGCAGGATTTGAGACAGTTCAGTTACACAACCAAATTCTTACGCTTGGCGAATGGGGCTGGATAATGGGTGTTAAAGAGGGCACTAATGAACGTGTAAAAGCACATTTGCATAAACTTCAATTTGATGATATTGAAACACATTGGATCAATAATGAAGCCATGAAGCTGATCACATCCTTTGGGAAAGATTATTATGGTCAGGAAGTAGGAAAAGTTGAAGTCAACAAAATTCATAATCCGGTATTGTATAAATATTACCTTAATGGTAATTGGGATCTTTATTAATTAATTTGGTTATGAAAAAACAAGCACTACTAAAAGCACTGAAGATCAGCCTGATTCTGTTGGGTGTAATTTGGGTGGTGTACATCGCCGATTTGCTGGTCCCCTACGATTTTAATCACTCCGGTATTGTACCTCGCTCGGTGAACGGATTGAAAGGTATATTTCTGAGTCCGTTTATTCATGCAAATTTGATACACATCCTTAGTAATACACTGCCACTGCTTGTCCTCACATTCTTATTGTTTGCCTTTTATCCCAAACAGGCATGGTTTGTGATCTTGCTTTCAATTGTGCTGGGCGGAATTGCTGTTTGGCTAGTAGCGCGGCCTGCAGCACACGTCGGTGCCAGTGGTTTAATTTATGCATTGGCGGCATTTCTTGTAACAGCAGGTTTTTTAGCACGTTCCTTCACATCATTGATTGTCTCTGTGTTGGTTGTAGCGCTTTATGGAGGTTTGGTTTGGGGGGTATTCCCTTCCCGTCCATGGATTTCGTGGGAAGGACATTTGTTTGGTGCTGCAGCAGGCGTTTTACTTGCCTTTTTACTTAAGAAAAATATTCAAAAGCAGGGTCAGGCAAAATAACACAAAGCACAAACCCCGATTTCAAATTGTCGCAGGTTAAATTTAAATTCAAATATTTTTTAACGCTATTTCTTTCGCTGACTGACTTTCACCGTATAAATATCTACCCCGCGTCGTTTTCCTTTGAGTTTGATGTTATCGAGTTTTCTGAAATTGAAAATCTTGTTCTCCGGCAACATGTTGTATAGTTCACCTGATATCAACAGTGTGGCACGGTAGTCATTACAAACAGACTCAATTCGTGCTGCTGTATTGATGGTATCGCCATTATAGGAGATGTCGCGCCGAATTTGGCCAACCTGTAATACCATTACCTTGCCTGCATGCATTCCGGCTTTAAATTCGGGTACGAATCCGTATCTCCGGTTGTAATAACGGCTTCGCCTCTGCACCAGGCGGTTAAAGGCTACAAAGGCTTTCAGACAATTTAGGCGTGTAGTACCGTCTTTTATACTCCATGAAATAATTGCCCCATCGCCGAGATACTGGTAAATTTCGCCCCGGTAATTGTCAACCACGGCCATATCGTTAAACACATCCTGTACCAGGTGACTGAATTTTTTATGTCCAAGTTTTTCGGCAATGGTGGTTGATTTTTTCATATCTACAAACATGAAAATTCTCTCCTGCTCAACAGGCCTGTTAAGTAACCCAAAGACCCAGTTGCGTATATTTCTGCGACCAACGCGTCTGATCATTTCGTGAAAAAGGGTAATTAAAAAACCGGATACATAAAAATATACCAGGAACCGCACGAAATGTATGTTCATGTCGGGTATTTGGTTTAAAATTTCTGTGTAATTGGTTTCAGTAAATGTAGTCAGGGGTAAACGCGCTGCTATGAGTATTAAAATAAATGCCGAGGCCAGATAAAGAATGGACTTGAAAAAAGTAATAAGTCGCCTCGGGAAAAATCGTCTGAACCGGTAGGGGAACAGGCCATCGATGATGGAAAAGAGCACTGCGATGAAAATACTCAACACAGTCATTACCAGATATGTATTGTCAACTTCTAAAAAATTAAGGTAAACCTTAAATATTTGGTTTTCGCCCGTAAGAAAAGCATAGAAAAGGAAGCTCGCAAACCAAAAGAAAAAATGAAAAAAAATATTTCTTAAAATCCGGTTAAAACGTATGACGATTTTCTCTTTTGAAAACATAGGTTGCATTTACAATTCAAAGCAAAGATAAACATTTGCCGGAGAGGTGAGGTCTTTTTATAAAACACAGACTCATCATTATTGCAAGGCACCGCTGGCCAGGGAAAACACATCCTTAACAATATGCTGATGTTGCAATGGTAAATGATTTAAGCCACATTGTTGCTCTGATAGTGTAATTAATGATTTAAAAGAAAAAATACAATTGCAACTTGTTACTAATTGGTGTTTTCGTTAATTGTTTTATTTTTATAAGATAAACCAATTAAATGAATCGAACATGATTTTTTTTAATCAAAACACACACGATTATGATTAAAATAAATTCATGTGAGTTCCTGAATATGAAGTCCGCTAAATGGCAGATAGTTTCTTCATTTTCAGAAAACCAAAAATTATAAACAGATGAAACAAACATGATTAAAATAATTATTAAACACACACGCAGGAATGATTATTTTACATCATGCGGTTCCATCCCGATTGGTGTCGGGACAGGTAATGACCTTTGAAAATTAAAAATAAACATATGAAAACTATTCTCCAAATAGTTCTTCTCTTTCTATTCTCCTTTCATTTTTGCAGCCTTTATGGACAAAATCGAAAAGCAGATTCGCTTGCTTTGCTGCTCTCTCAACACCAAAAAACAGATACCATCAGGGTTAAATTGTTGAATAATCTTGGTTATAGTTTATATTTAACAAATACAGATACTGTTAAAGTCCTGGCCGAGGAGGCATTATCGTTGTCGGAGCATCTTGATTATGATAAGGGTAAAGCCAGAAGCTTACGCTTGATGGGCTTGCATTACGATATGAAAGCAAATTATCCACTGGCCCTGGATTTTTATCAAAGGTCGCTTACCATAAGTGAAAAAATAGATGATAAAAAAGGTATTTCAGATTGCTTAAATAGCATAGGTGTTATTTACAGTGATCAGGAAAACTACAAGCAAGCTGAAGAATATTATGTAAAGTCACTTGAAATATTTCAGGAACTTGATGATAAACGGGGCGAATCCTTCACTTTAAATAACCTGGGAGTAATTTATTATGAGCAAAAGAACCTGGAAAAAGCATTGGAATATTTCAAAAAATCTTTAGTAATTGATAAAGAATTAGGCATAAAAGGTGGTGTTGGAATAGGACTAAATAATATTGGTGAGGTATATAGAGACACAGGCGAGTACGATTCAGCCTTAACTTATTTAAATAATGCGCTTGAACTAACAATTGAAATTAAGGATATTTACGGGCAAAGTTATTTATATAAAGATTTAGCATCAGTTTATTATCTCCAGAAAAACTATAAGCAGGCACTTGAATATGCAGAGCTGAGTCTTGAATATGCACTTTACAATGATTATTTCGATATTCAAAAAGATGTATACCTGCAATTATCGAAAATACATGCTGCTCTTAATAATTATAAAAAAGCCTATAATAATCATGTGGTACATAAAAGGTTAAATGATAGTATTTATAATGAAAAAAATCTTGAAAAAACAATTGGTCTAGAGTATCATTACAAATATGAAAAAGAAAGAGAAGAGGCCAGATTATTGCAGGAGGAAGAGTTGAAGCGACAGAAATTAATAAGAAACTCCCTTATTGTCGGTATTATCCTTTTACTTATTTTTATTATTATAATTGTTCGGGGTTGGGTTCAAAAGTCAAGAATCAATAAGTTGCTTTCTCAAAAAACGGAGAATATTCAGAATAAAAGTTTACAGTTGCAAGAGCAAAATGAAGAAATTCAGCAATTGTATGAGGAGTTAAGTGCTGCCAACGAGGTTTTATTTACCCAAAAAGAAGAATTGGAAAAGCATAGAAATAATTTAGAAAGTCTTGTGAAAGAGCGTACAATGGAGTTGGAAAGGGCAAAAGACAAGGCTGAAGAATCAGATCGATTAAAGTCTGCATTTTTAGCAAATATGTCCCATGAAATTCGCACGCCACTTAATGCCATAATTGGCTTTTCTGACTTGCTTGCAGATCCGGATATTGATCAGCAAACCAAGAATGAATTACATTCTAACATGAACCATAGCAACGAAACCTTGCTA
The DNA here is from genome assembly GCF_035268865.1 of Salinivirga sp. Taxonomy (GTDB): domain Bacteria; phylum Bacteroidota; class Bacteroidia; order Bacteroidales; family Salinivirgaceae; genus Salinivirga. The sequence goes on from NZ_DATFKB010000134.1 coordinate 8,036, forward strand.
AAGCTTATCGATGATATTTTTGATATTGCAAAAATTGAATCCGGGCAACTGTCAATTAAAAAAGAGCATGTTGCTGTAAGTGATTTGCTTGGGAAATTAATACCTGTTTATGAGGACAAGAAAGAAAAAATGGGTAAGTCAGATATTTCAATCACTATTTGCCAATCAAACAATGACCTTGTGTTATATACAGATCCATTTAGATTGCAGCAAATATTTATAAACCTCATTGACAACGCATTAAAGTTTACGGAGTCGGGTTTTGTGGAAGTTTCCTGTGATAAGGATAAATTTGACGGGCGCAAGGTTGTATTTTTTGTTAAGGATTCTGGTATTGGTATGAATCAAAAACAAATAGACTACATTTTTGATCGCTTTATAAAACTCGAAGAGAATACTACAAAAATATATCGTGGAGCTGGACTGGGTTTGGCTATCAGCAAAAACATTGTTGAGTTGCTGGGTGGAGAATTATGGGTTGAAAGTGAAATAGGCAAGGGAAGTACTTTTTATTTTTCGATACCTGTATAGTAAAACAGGGCTAAAAAAAAACAGCCTCAAAACGAGGCTGCTTTTCTGGATATTATAAAAAATCAGGTTTATTCGAATTCTTTGAATGCCGCTTTTATATTGTCCATTGCATCGCGAAGCTGTTCTTCATTGATTACCAATGGAGGAGCAAAGCGAATAATATTACCGTGGGTTGGTTTAGCCAGTACACCATGCTCTTTCATGGCTACACAAACATCCCATGCGGTTTTACCATTTTTGTTATTAATGATTACTGCATTAAGCAATCCCTTACCACGTACTTTGGCAATCATATCTGATTGGATGCTTTCAAACTCTTCACGGAAAATTTTTCCGAGGCGTTCAGCGTTTTCTTCCAGTTTTTCTTCCTTAACCACCTCAAGTGCGGTCATTGCAACACGGGCACCTACAGGGTTTCCACCAAAGGTAGAACCGTGCTCGCCGGGCTTAATTACAAGCATGATGTCGTCGTCAGCTAAAACAGCTGATACAGGGTATACACCACCAGAGATTGCTTTACCAAGAATCAATACATCGGGGCGTACATTTTCATGATCGCAAGCCAGCATTTTTCCTGTACGTGCAATACCGGTTTGTACTTCATCAGCCATAAAAAGCACATTGTTTGCTTTACAAAGATCATATGCTTTTTTCAGGAATCCATCCTCTGGTACGTTTACACCTGCTTCACCCTGAATGGGTTCAACTAAGAAACCTGCCACATTCGGATCTTCCAGTTCTTTTGCCAGAGTTTCGGTATCGTTATACGGGATGGTTACGAATCCGGGTGTATAAGGTCCAAATCCATTACGGGCATCCGGATCGGTCGACATGGAAATAATAGATATAGTTCTTCCGTGGAAATTGTCGGCGCAAACAATTATTTTGGCCTCATTCTCTGGAATACCTTTTTTCTCGTATGCCCATTTACGGCATAGTTTAAGCGCTGTTTCGTCAGCTTCAGCGCCAGTATTCATCGGTAATACTTTTTCGTAACCGAAATACTTTGTAACAAACTCTTCAAACTCACCCAATACGTTATTATAAAAGGCTCTTGATGTAAGTGTAAGCTTTTCAGCCTGTTCTTTGAGCGTATTTATAATTTTTGGGTGGCAATGTCCCTGGTTTACAGCAGAATATGATGACAGAAAGTCATAATATTTTTTACCATCGGTGTCCCATACATGAACACCTTCACCTTTTTCAAGTACTACGGGAAGTGGGTGGTAATTATGTGCACCATATTTGCTTTCCCGGTCCATGTAGTCCTGAGCCGTCATTTTTGCCATTTTTATAACAATTTAGGATATTATAACTAGTAATTGAAGGGCAAAAATAGGAATGTTTTGCCTTAAAGCAAGTAAGTTTGAATAATTTCGATTATGTTTTATAACTTTTTTCTTTAAAGTAAATTAGGGCAATTTCTGAGATGATCATAATCAGTGCGATAATAATAAAATACCGCCATAATTTTTGTACAGGGTTTAGTATTTCTTCTGCAGCAGCATCTATATCAAAATTATTGGCCAATCCATAATTGAAAACCTGGTTCAGCAGGGTTTCTGAACCATAAAAATCCATTTTTGATTCATCTTTCTGATGGTTAACAGCCAGAAGGTTAACTATAGAATCCTCTAATACAATGTCATAAAACCCCGGCCTGGTTATTTGGTTTTCGCGCACGGCCAGGATGGTGGCGTTTGGGTTTTTGTACATGTAAGGTATGAATTCTCCTTTTTTATGTCTTATTTTTATTGGGCTGTCGCCTCTTTTATTAATTCCAGTCAGTTTAATTGTACCTGGTTCATTGCTTGTTATTGAGGGAATTGTATTTTTATTTCGTATTGACGCAGCATTGTAAAACAGTGGAACAAATAGTGCATGCGTGGCAAATTGCCTTTTGAGTGCGTCAAAAGTAAACATATACACATTGCCGTTACCTCTTTTCATGTGAAAAAGTACAGCCTGATTCAAATCATTGTATATAACCGGCGTGTAGGAGCTTTCAGAGGCTAATTGATAATAATTTTCTATTGCAGGCAAATTCATCTGTTCATCGAAGGCTTCAATGGCATTGTTAAATAGGGGATGCCCAACATTTATCTCTTTTATTGTGGTCGAGTCTTCTATCGTTTTGTCTATCTGCGGTAATCTTAAAGTTTCTAAAAGTTGGTTGATTTCAGCTGGTGTTTCTTTTACCTGCGGTATAATCAGGATGTTTTTACCCGCTGGAATGGCTTGTGCAATGGCGTTACCCAGACCCGGACTTATTTCTACTGGTTGATGTACAATTATTGTTTGTGCCTGGTTTATTTCCGACAGTGGGATATTATCAGCAGGTAGAAATTCATGTTCAAAGAATCCGGGTTCGTCATACAGGGCTTTTAAATATGGTGATGGTTTTGCTCCTGTTTCAATAATTTTAACTTTTGATGAAATATTAACTCCTGAATAGTAATTATTATCAAAAGAGAGTGGATTATCATCAACAAGTGCGGTTATTTTTAATTGTCCCAAATCTTCGATTTCTACAGTTGTTTTATAAACCTTTTGAGCCATAGGGTCAATGCTCACTGTTCCTGCAGAGAGTAGCTCGCCATTTATTTCAACTTTAACCGGTAGTTCGTTTATTTCATCATTTGCATGGTTTTTTATAAGTATGTTGAGCATCGCGTTTTGACCGGGTATTTGGAGCGGAGATTCAAACCACATGGTGTCAATGCTTATATTATGACTTTCGTTACTATATTTTACAATATTTATTGAAAGCGTGCTGTCCCGGAAAATTGTATCAGGTTGTAAAATGTTTTTCTGAAAATCTGATAATATTACAAGGTTTGGTGCAATATTGCTTTTTTTATAAATGTTTTTAACTATAGAGTTGATTTTTCTCGCACCATGGCTTGGCTCTGCTGCACTTAAAACTTCTTTTGCCTGTTGAGGTGAAAGCTCCCATTGTGAATTTGCAGCTGCTGTGAAATGAATATTTACGCGTTGATTTGTTTCCAGTGCATCACAAACCTCATAGGCTTTGGTTTTTGCCTGATCGAATAAATTTCCTTTTTGGTTGCTTCCCTGCATGCTTAGGGTGTTGTCTACTATCAGGTGAAGTGCCTGTGATTTTTTGTTTGTATTTGTCGTAATAATTGGTCCGGCAAATGCCATAACCAGGCTGGCTATAAGCAGTGTTCTTAGGAGTAAAATTATCCATTCATGAATTTTTCTGGATCTGCGCGTTTGGTATTGTATATTTTTAAGAAACCACAGCGAGCTGAAATACATTTTGCGGTATTTACGCAGATTAATCAGGTGTATAATGAGTGGCAATGCTGCCAAAGCAAGGCCATAAAGTATTGCTGGATTTTGAAACGTCATGGTTTACGTGTTTTTCACAAATGTAATGGTTTTTGTTTTTTCAAAACATCATAATGCAATATTCCCACAAAATAAGGTAATGCCAGGCAATTACATTAACGGACTAAACACTCTGGCAATGCTGCTCTTAAGCAGTGTGATTTTACTGCGTTGTTTCCAGTTTTCTTTCGTTATGAGTGTACTTTTTGCAAGGTCGCTCATGAAAATATCTCTGAGTCGTTGCGAAGTTGTTTCATCATAAATGAGGGCATTAACTTCGAAGTTTACAGAGAGACTTCTGTAATCGAGGTTAGCCGTACCCACAGATGACATTATGCTGTCTACAACCATGGTTTTGCTGTGAATGAATCCTTCCTGGAAAAAATAGACTTTAATTCCGGCATTGAGTAATTCCGATATAAAAGAGAGACTTGCATAGGTAACAATTCTTGAATCACTTTTGCGTGGAATAATAAGCCGCACATCAACACCTGATAACGATGCTGTTTTGAGGGCAGTTAGCAGGGCGGGATTGGGCAGGAGGTAGGGGGTTGCTATGTAAATGTATTCTCTTGCCGTGGCAATAGCTGAAAAATACGTTTGCATAATTCCGGCCCAGCTGCTATCAGGACCACTGGCTGCAATTTGTACAATGCTTTCGTGTTTTTCATTTATCTCAGGAAAGTAAATTTCAGCTGTAGGTAGTTCTTTGGTAAGGAAATACCAGTCGGTTAAAAAAACTGTTTGTAATGAGTGCACAGCATTGCCCTGTATTTTTAAGTGCATATCGTGCCAGGCTCCAAGTTGTTTTGTGCCGTGTATGTATTTTTCTGCTACGTTTATTCCGCCCACAAAGCCTGTATTTCCGTCAATTACAACTATTTTTCTGTGGTTGCGGTAGTTAATTTTACTGGTAAAATACGGGAATGTAACCGGCATAAACTTCTGTAATTTTATGCCGGAAGCTTTAAGTGCATTTATTTTTTTGTTCGGGAAATGCCAGCTTCCTACATGGTCAATAATCATGCGTACTTCTACACCTTTGCTTGCTTTTTCTATTAGTATATCGCAAATCTCTTTTCCGATACTATCGTATTCAAATATGTAGTACTCGATGTGAATGTGGTGTTTAGCTTTTTTTAGGGCACTAATTAGTTCCGGAAATTTTTCTTTACCATCGTTTAATACTTTTATCTTGTTGTTTTGCGATATAATTGATTTGCTGTTGTTTAGGAGCAACTTCATAATGTGCATTTTTTTATAAGCCGGTCTGTAATGTGTAATTTCCGGCCGGTCTAAATATTGAAGCTGCTCAAAGCGAAGTTTTTCTATTTGCCTGAAATCCTCAAGGCCCTTGCGCGAGAAGATTTTTTGTTTGCGAAAGTTTTGTCCGAAAAATATGTAAAGCACCAACCCGGCTATGGGTAGGAAAATGAGTACCATTACCCATGCAAGTGTTTTTACCGGGCTTTTATCATCTGTGATAACAAAAATGATAACCAGTGCAATGATGGCAATATAGATCCAATACACAATTAAATAAATATGCGGCCAGATATCACGTATATATTCCCAAAACCCCAGCATGGTTGTTTTTTTATAAAATTAAATAAAAAACCGGATCTTTAAAAATCCGGTTATGCTTACTTTATAATTTACATCTAACTCACGTTAATTATATAAATTCTGCAAATGTTCTATTAAAGAAACTTTTTATCTCTTAGGGCAATAAAGCCATTTACGTGCAAATCTTTTTTGTTAAAATTGAGTTTCTTTTGGTTTTCGGTGCTGATAAATTGAAAATCGAGTTGGTTTACAATACCAAAACCTGCTGCAATGTCCCACTCCATGCAAGGTGAGAATCTTGGGTAAATGTGTGCTTTCCCTTCTGCTAAAAGCCCAATTTTTATTGCACTTCCGGCCGATGTGGTATCTACATCATGGTCTTTTTTTAGTTTTTCAATATATTTCACAGTTGTGTCATCAAGGTGTGAGCGCGAAACAGCAACTTTCAGTGTATCGCCGTTTTTAAAGTCTTCTGGTTGCAGGGGTGTTACATTCTTAAAAATATCATTCAGGTTTTCGGTTTCTGGCGACAACTCGCTTTTAAATGAGCCGTAACCGCTTTCCCCAAAATATACAATATTGGATGCCGGAGCCGCTATAACTCCTCCTACCGGAACATTATTTTCCAGCAATGCAATGTTGATTGTAAACTCACCATTCTTTTTTATAAATTCCTTTGTACCATCCAGGGGGTCGACCATCCAAAATTGCTCCCATTGCAGGCGCTCATCATGTGGAGGAATAGGATGTTCTTCGCTTAAAATCGGAATTCCGGTATCTTCCAGTACTTTTCGTATCAATTCGTCCGCCTCTTTATCGGCAATGGTTACGGGGCTTTGGTCTGCTTTGGTCTCCACTTCAATCTCTCCCTCATAGTACTTCATGATTAAGTGTGATGCCTTTAGTGCCGCGTCCAGTGCATGTCTTATTCTTTCCATAATTTATCTGATTACGTTGGTTATATGATTTTTCTCACAGCGAGCGCAAGTTATAATTTATTCAAATTATGCTATTCGTTTTTTTATAAAATATTTATTGGTTAATATTTTACAGTGTGTTTAATTTGTTGATTTTCATATCCATCCTTGTAAAAAATAATAGGTGATAGCTGCGTATTCCCGAAGCAGCACAATTTCATATTTCAAATGATTCCAGAATTGATAACGCAACTGTTGATTAGCGCCAATATCCGGCAAATATGCTTTCCCTTCAATATCTTCTGAGTCGAATTGTAATGATACATTTATATTGCGTTCAAAACAGGCAAAACTTCCAATGTTTTCAAAACCTAATGAACTAAAAACCTTAAATGCCCTGTAAATGTGGGCTGGAGATGATACAATAACCATATTGTCACTGGGATTAGTGATAATATTTTCTTTGATCTCCATTGCTTGCCAGCGTGTATTCGTGCCCTGAGGCTCAAAGATTAAACGAGTTGAGTCAATACCTCTTATCTTAAATTCTTTGCTAATTTTGCTTAGCATTCCATCACTCTTTTTAGGGTCACCCGGAAAAGCTGCAACTATTTTGGCTTTGGGATATTCATGTGCCAGTTTACTGGTGTAATAAACACGCATTAAACTCGATTTCCCTGGAAATCCTGATCCACCCATAAATATTATATATTCAGGCTCAAAACTGTAGGCTGAACCCGGTTTTGAAAGTTGGTACATACCCCAAAAAGGTAAGCTGGTAAAGCTTAAGGCCAGCATAAGTATGGTTAAACCAAACCACGATATAACACAAATAAACAGCACTTTTTTTAATGCTTTTAAAAAAGTGCGTAAAGCTGATTTTTTGGGTTTTCTGAATTTCAAATTTTTAGTAGACTGGTGTTAATTGTATATTTTTCTTTTGTTTAATGCTTTTCGATACATTCTGGCGTTTTGGTTGTGCTGCCTAAGTGTTTTGGCAAATACATGCCTGCCCGAAAAATCGTCTTTGGCGCAAAAATAAAGATAATTATGCGACTTATTGTTTAATACACTGTTAATGGCTTGTATTGAAGGTATACAAATTGGACCGGGTGGTAGGCCACGGTATTTGTAGGTATTGTAAGGCGAGTCAATTTCTAAATGCTTATGGAGTACGCGCTTAATGGAAAAATCTTTATGTGCGAATATAATTGTTGGGTCTGCCTGTAATGGCATTCGCTTGTTTAGCCTGTTCAAATAAACACCTGCTATGGTTGAATACTCTTCCATAACTGAAGTCTCTTTTTCTACAATAGACGCCAGTATGGAAATCTCTATTGGAGAAAGTTCCAGAGATTTAGCTTTTTGTTTTTTCTGTTCAGTCCAAAAGCGGTTATATTCTGAATAAAAACGGTTAAATATTTTCTCTGTATCAATATCCCAATACACTTCATATGTGTTAGGTAAAAACATACAGCCAAAGTTATCAATATTAAAACCGAATTTTTGTGCATATTCTGCATTTAGCATTTTTTCAGCTATGGGCGTGCTGTCGGGCTCCACCTGGTTGGCAAGCACTCCGGCTAGCTGTGGTCGCGTTCTAATGTTGTTGAATGTAATCTTTACTGGTGTTTGTTTGCCGGAACGCAATAGTTTGATTAGTGTCCTGTTGTTAAGTCCGTTCCGAATGATATACCGACCCGGATAAATATGACTGGGAAAGTTCATTTTTTTTGCTACCCAATCGAATGTGTTACGATTGTCAATAATTTCCAAACTGTCAAGGTTGTCAAGCACATCTTCATAATTGTTGCCAGTTTGTATATAAAAAGAGATCTGATCTTCTGTCAGATCTACATTGCTTTTATAGACATATTTCCAGGCAAGGTATCCGGCAATGCTCAATCCGATAAGAAGAGCTGTAACCAGAAAAATTGTAATTTTTTTCAGCATATACTACAACATTAAGAAACTTCAAATATATTCAATAATTTCATTGCGAAGAGAACGATAATCACAATTAGAAACCATCTGATAAATCCAGCACCTTTTTTTATAGCTAATTTTGATGCTGTTATTCCACCAATTAAATTTCCAATGGCAGCAATTAATCCTAAATGGTAATTTACCTCTCCGTTAATTATGAAAACAGCAAGTGCAAAAGGGGCATAAAGAAAAACAGCCATTATTTTTATTGCATTAGCCCTTACCAGATCATAGCCGGCTGCAAGTACCAATGCGGTTAATAAAAATATACCTACTCCGATATGGATAAATCCGCCATAGACTCCGGTTAAGAAAAATAGCAAGTATTGCCACCATCCAAGTCTTTTGTTGTTGAGTATTTGTTGGCCGTGAATCCATTTTGAAGGATCGAAAAATATAAATACAACCATGAAAATAAGTACTACAGCAAGTACTTTTTCAAATATATCATGCGGTATTGACACCGCAATTTGTGCTCCTACAACAGATCCAACTACAATGGGCAGGCTTATGAAGAAGCCTTTGCGTAGTTCGAGTATTTTGGCTTTTTTGAAAGTTAGGGTAGCGGCGAGCGTTTGCATAATAACGCCAATGCGCACAGTACCATTGGCCATGTTGGCCGGGAGGCCCATGAGCATGAAAAGGCTGTAGGTTATTACAGTTCCACTTCCGGCAATGGTATTAATAACTCCCACCAAAAATCCGGCACCTATTAGCATGCTTATAGCTTGCCATGACCATGGATCGAGTGAAGTGAAATATTCTGCAATCATGTGGGCTTTAGTATATAAAAAAAGCGGTATTGTATTGTAAACCGATACAATATAACCCGCTTTTTAAGGTTGCATTTTATTTTTTCTCAGGGATTTTTTTCAGTATATCAAGTAGTAAATCCCAGAATTTTTGTGTGGTTTCAATATCAATTTTTTCGTCTGGAGAGTGCGCATCGCGAATCGTGGGACCAAAAGAAATCATATCCAAATATGGATATTTTTCTAAAAACAGGCCACACTCCAGCCCTGCATGAATAGCACGAACAATAGGTTCGTTTTTAAACAGTTTTTCATACGAGGTTTTGGTCACATTCAGAATGGCTGAATCTGTATTGGGCTCCCATCCCGGATAACCGTCGCTGTGCTTTATTTCTGCTCCTGCCAGACGGAAAACTGAAGCTACAGTCTCTTTGACATCGTGTTTTGCAGAATCTACTGAACTACGCTGTGAAGTTACAATATCGATTTTGTTTTTATTGTTCATTTTTACACTGGCCAGGTTGGTAGATGTTTCTACCAATCCTTCTATATCACGACTCATCTCAAATACTCCGTGTCTTACACCATGTAGTGCGTTGAGTAAATTCTGTTGAGTTTCTTTGTCAATGAGTGATTCCGGATTGCCTTCCTGATCAAGCGTAAGCTTTAAGTTAGGTTCGGTTGTTTTTAATTCATTTTTAATATCGGCCTCAAATTTTGAAAAGAAAGCCTGAAGATCTTTAGCATATTTTTTATCAACTGTGAAAACAGCCATTGCTTCGCGTGGAATAGCGTTACGCACTTTTCCGCCATCAATTTCTGCAAGTCTTATTTTAAATTTTACCTGTGCATTCTGTAGAAATCGCACAAGTATTTTGATGCTGTTTCCAAGGCCTTTGTGAATTTCATCTCCGCTGTGACCACCTTTAAGGCCCGTAATATTTATTGTAAAAGGTTGGTGATCAGCTTTCAAATCTTTTTCCTTGTAGGTAAAAGTGGCCAGGGTATCGATTCCACCTGCACAACCTATAAATAGTTCACCTTCATCTTCAGAGTCAAGGTTTACGAGGTATTTACCTTTGAAAAAATCGGGTTCAAGAGCAAAAGCGCCTGTAAGGCCGGTTTCTTCATCTACTGTAAAGAGGCACTCTACTGGCCCGTGTTCAATGGAATCATCAGCTAAAATGGCAAGTTCTGCTGCCATTCCTATGCCGTCATCTGCGCCTAGCGTAGTACCATTGGCTTTTACCCAGTTACCATCGATCACAGGTTCAATAGGATCTTTGTCAAAATCGTGTTTTTTATCTTTATTGGCTTCGCAAACCATATCCATATGGCTCTGCAGTACCACGGTTTCCAGTTTTTCATAACCTTTTGTGGCTTCTTTGGTTATTAGCACATTACCTGCTTTATCAATGCGATGTTCGAGGTTGTGCTTTTTCGCAAAATTCACAAGATATTCGATTATCTTTTCTTCTTTCTTTGAGGGACGGGGTACCTGACAAATTTCTTCAAAATAGGACCAAACTAGTTTCGGTGATAGGTTTTTCAATTCGTTCATATTTTTTTAACGCAAATTTAATGAAAGTTAATGATATAAATTTTTGTGAGTTCAAAAAATTGTCGGAAATTTAGACAAGATAAAAAACCTGTTTGACAGGATTTTATCAAATAGTGTGTGAATTTTATTTTGTTAAATATCCAATTTTAGAGATATGAGTTATTTGAAATTCGACAAATCCCAGCTAATAAATCTGGAATACGCGTTAAACAGGGAGTTGTTGCGAACTAATCGCAAAGGATCCTATGCCTGCTCAAGTATAATTGATTGCAATACGCGAAAATATCATGGCCTTTTGGTTACCGAGGTACCTGAGGTCGACGATGGCAAGCATGTATTAATTAATAACCTGGATGCCACAATAGTACATAAGGATATGGAGTTTAATCTTGGCATCCATAAGTATGCTGGTGGAGTGTATCAACCTAAAGGACACAAATATATACAGGATTTTGATGCAGAAGATATTCCTGTGGTTACATACAATATTGGTGATGTGGTGATAACCAAAGAAAAAATTCTTGACAATGAACATGACCGCATTCTGATTCGCTATGAAGTAGTTGAAACATCTGCTCCCATAAAACTGCGTTTACGACCCTTTTTAACTTTTAGAAATGTGCATAGCCTGGCGAAAGCCAATATGTATGCGAATACAAAAGCTGAAATGGTTAGAAATGGCATTCGCATTAAATTATATGAAGGTTATCCGTTTTTATACCTGCAGATTAATAGCGAACCGGAATATATTCATGTACCTGATTGGTATTACAACGTAGAATATGCTGAGGAGCAAAAGCGCGGCTATGAGTATAAGGAAGATCTGTTTACACCAGGTTTTTTTGAGGTCAGGCTTCGCAAAAACGAAAGTATTGTGTTTGCTGCCGGTGTAGATGAAATGAAACCAACAGGTATAAAACACAGGTTTACCAGTTTGCGCAAAACAAGAACTCCAAGGGTAAGTTTCGAGAATTGCCTTATTAATAGCGCTCAGCAGTTTATTGAGCGACATCATAAAACAACCAGCCTGGTAGCAGGCTTTCCTTGGTACGGAAGTAATGCCCGCCAAACCATGATTGCTTTGCCCGGCGTTACATTATCAATTGGTGATGTGGATAGCTGTAAAAAAATTCTGAATACATTTATCAGACGAATGAATGGTCCGCTATTCCCAACATCATTAGCCTATAACTCCGAGCGTTATGATCAGATGGATACGCCACTCTGGTTCTTTAATGTGCTGCAGGAACTGGAAAAAGCTGATCCCCGGATTGATATTTATGAGAAATACGGTGCTGTAATGAAAAAAATCTTAAATGGTTACAGAGACGGCACTATGCATAATATAAAAATGAACGATTATGCCCTGGTTTACGGCGGCGATGACGACATTCCGCTTACCTGGATGGATGCAAAAGTAAAAGAGAAACCCGTAACACCAAGGAAAGGTATGCCCGTCGAAGTGCAGGCGCTTTGGTTCAATGCATTGCAGTATACCTACAATAAGGCTAAAGAGAAGAAAGACACAAGATTTACTGAAGATTGGTTTTATTACCTGGATGTGGTAAAAAGTTCATTCTTATCGCGTTTCTGGGATGATGAAAAAGGCTATTTAGCTGACTATGCTTCAACAAAGGAAGTTTACTGGAATGTTACACCGAATCAGATTATAGCTGCAGCATTGCCTTTTAGTATGCTTTCCGACGAACAAAGTGAGCAAGTAATTAAAACGGTAAAACAGCAATTGCTTACATCAAAGGGGTTGCGTACTTTATCCCCTGCAAATCCCGAATATCAGCCACAGTATGAAGGTAATCAATATGAGCGTGACCGTGCTTTTCATAAAGGCACAGCATGGCCCTGGTTACTCGAGTATTATGTTAAAGCCAACTATAAAATTTATGGAGTAAAAGCGCTTGATGAAATAATGGAAATTTACCATGCCTTTGAAGAGGATATGAATGACTACGGGATAGGAACGATTGCAGAAATTTACGATGGCGACCCGCCCCATTATCCAAGAGGAGCAATCTCCCAGGCCACCAGTATCGCTGCACTTTTGCAAATTCGAATGATGATTCAGGAATTACTCGTGTTGAAACAAAACTAAACCAAAATAACGCTAAAACTACGGTTGTCGATGAGAGTATTAATGTTCGGTTGGGAGTTTCCTCCACATATCAGTGGTGGACTCGGAACAGCATGCTATGGCCTTACAAAGGGCCTTGCAAGTCATGGTGTAGAAATTGATTTTGTTGTGCCAAAAGCTTATGGCGACGAAGATCAGAGCATAGGTAGGTTTCATTCTGCCGGGGATGTGGAGTTCGATATTCGCGAAAAAAGCATGAAAGAGTTTTGGGATAAAGTCAAATACCTTGAAATTGGCTCCAATTTAATTCCCTATGTTTCACCAGAAGAATTTGAACGGATCGTATCTACCGATATTCTCTCGAACCAGGAAATTGAAGAAAGGGTGTTTTCTACACGCTTTAAATTTTCAGGGAAATATGGCAACGACCTCATGCAGGAAGTTAGTCGTTATGCCCTTATTGGCGCCGTGTTGGCCAAAAATCTCGATTTTGATGTTATTCACGCACATGATTGGCTGACCTACGCAGCCGGCATTGCAGCTAAGCAAGTAAGTGGAAAACCGCTAATCGTGCACATGCATGCCACCGAATTTGACCGCAGCGGGCAGCATGTAAATCAACAGGTATTTGATATTGAACGGAAAGGTATGCTTGCTGCCGATCGGGTGATCACAGTAAGCAACCTGACTCGCTCTATTGTGAACGAGAGATATTACATACCATTGGATAAGATTACTACCGTATATAATGCGGTTGAGCCCCCGAAAGTAAGCCCCGGTGATGGCGACAGGAGTGTAAGAGAAAAAGTAGTTACCTTTTTGGGCCGAATTACATTCCAAAAAGGTCCTGACTATTTTATAGAAGCCGCTAAAAAAGTGCTGGATCATGACCGGAATATCAGATTTGTTATGGCTGGTAGTGGCGATATGCTAAACCGTATGGTGCGGAGGGCAGCTGAGCTTGGAATTTCTGACCGGTTTCATTTTACAGGTTTCCTCTCAAGCGAGTTTGTACATAAAATGTTTTCGATTAGTGATGTTTATGTAATGCCTTCTGTTTCAGAGCCATTTGGTATTTCTCCCCTCGAAGCAATGAGGTCAAATGTGCCTGTTATTATATCCAAGCAATCAGGCGTTTCTGAAGTACTTGAACACGCCATTAAAGTTGACTTTTGGGATATTGACGGAATGGCCGATTCAATTTATGGCTTACTTAATTACAAAGGCGTTGCTGAATTATTCAAACGCTTTGGTAAAACTGAAGTAAATAATTTAAAGTGGGATAAGGCTGCAGCTGAGGTTGTTCAGGTTTATCAAGATGTAATTCAAACAACCACCTTAGGTTGAAAGCTTTTACATTAAATTAAATACTTGTTGATCTGGTATTATGATGTGACAGACTAAAGCACAAATTTGGAAAAAATTAACAGATATGAAGAAAATATGTTTCTACTTTCAGGTACATCAACCCTTTAGGTTAAGAACCTACCGTTTTTTTGATATTGGGCGAAACCACGATTATTACGATGGTTTTGCCAATCAAAGTATAATGAGGAAGGTAGCTGAAAAGTGCTACCTGCCTATGAATCAGCTTTTACTTGATCTTATACAAAAGTATGAAGGTAGATTCAAGGTGGCATTTTCAATAAGTGGGGTGGCTATTGACCAAATGGAAATGTATGCCCCCGATGTACTGGAGAGCTTTAAAAAACTTGCCAAAACAGGCCATGTAGAGTTTTTAGCCGAAACCTATGCCCACTCGCTTGCTTCCCTCACCGACAGAGATGAATTTAATATTCAGGTGCAAAATCAGGTTAAAAAAGTTGAGGAGCATTTTAATCAAACGCCAACAGTATTTCGAAATACGGAGCTTATCTATTCCGATCATATCGGGGAAATTGTCGCTGATATGGGTTATAAAGGAATGCTAACAGAGGGAGCCAAACACATTATGGCCTGGAAAAGCCCAAATTATGTGTATACCAATACAATGAATCCCAGGCTTAAGTTATTACTCAAGAATTTTCAAATGAGTGATGATATTGCTTTCCGTTTCTCGAATCGTGACTGGGAACAATGGCCATTAACCACAGAAAAATATGTCGAATGGCTGCGCACTATGGATGGTAAGGAAGAGATTGTCAATCTTTTTATGGATTATGAGACTTTTGGCGAACATCAATGGGCTGAGACAGGTATTTTTAACTTTATGCGTGCCTTGCCTGAGGCTGTTTTCAGACAAACCGATATGGAATTTGTTACACCTTCGGAAGCTATTGATCAACTGCAACCGGTAGGTCCGTTACACATACCCGAACCCATTTCCTGGGCCGATGAAGAGCGCGATCTCACTGCATGGCTCGGGAATGAACTACAAGACGATGCATTTGAGCAATTATATGCATTGTGGAAAATTGTAAGAGCAACTGACGAGGACGACATCATTCGCGATTGGCGATACCTGCAAACAAGCGACCATTTTTACTACATGTGCACCAAGTGGTTCTCTGATGGAGATGTACATAAGTATTTCAATCCATACAGCTCTCCATATGAAGCCTATATTAATTTTATGAACATATTGAGTGACTTTAAAATACGCCTTGGCGATGGGACAGAAGAAAAGTCGGAAGTAGAGCGTTTACGCAAACTCACAGAGCAGCAGGATGCACAAATCAGGGAACTGAATAAAGAGATTGGTGAAATAAGGCGAAACAATTAACGCTTTACTGCTGGTTTGCAGCTTATGCCAAAGGAAATAAGTTGTTTTTGCGAGATCCTTATTTTGAAAAAAATTAAATCAAAAAGCTATGGTCCAATTTAAGCGACCCGATTACTTGTTTGAAACAAGTTGGGAAATATGTAATAAAATAGGTGGAATACACACCGTAATAGCCACAAAAGCACCACTTTTAAAAAAACAGTTGGGCGATAAATTAATTATGATTGGCCCGGATACTACGCGCTATTCTGACGGAAATCCGGAATTTGAAGAGGACCGTACATTATTTCCACAGTGGTTGAATAAAGCACATCAGGATGGATTTAGGGTGCGAACAGGTCGCTGGAAAATTGAAAGCAGGCCAATCGTCATTTTAGTCGATTTTACGACCTTAATGACCAAAAAAGACGAGGTGCTTGCCGAATTGTGGGAGAGTTTTGGCGTAGACTCCATTTCTGGTCAATGGGATTATATTGAACCTGCTATTTTTGGATATGCCGTTGGAAAAGTTATAGAGCATTTCTCAGATTTTTATTTGTCACATCGTCACCAAATTACAGCTCATTTTCATGAATGGATGACTGGCAGCGGCGTTTTATACCTCAATAAAAACGTACCATGCGTAGCAACTGTTTTTACTACCCATGCCACTACATTAGGGCGTTCCATGGCAGGCAATGGTATTGCTCTTTATGCTGATATAGAAACTCACGATGCCGAAAAATTTGCACAGGAACATAAGTTAGTAGCTAAACACTCGCTCGAAAAACAGGCAGCCCATTATGCCGATTGTTTTACTACAGTTAGCGAAATTACTGCTAATGAATGCAAGCATTTCTTGCAAAAAGAACCAGATATCATTACACCCAATGGTTTCGATATGGGAATTGTTCCGGACGAGAAGCAATTTGATGATAAAAGAAAAAGGGCCCGGAAAAACCTACTCAACGTCATTGAAACATTATACGGGACAGAAATCAGCGATAATGCACTTATTGCAGTGATTAGTGGCCGTTACGAATGGCGGAATAAGGGAATTGACCTTTTCCTGGAGGCATTCAGCCGTTTGGATACAGAAAAAGTTAAACGCCCCGTGATACCTTTGATATTAATTCCGGCCAGCCATGGCGGGGTGAGAAATGAATTGCAAAAAGCCCTGAATGATAATGAACACCCGGGGTTTGAAAAGCCTTATTTAACGCATGTATTACATAATCGCGATGCCGACCCCATTGTAAAAGCAATGGAACAGGATAAGGTATATGAAAACGAAAACCTTTTTCCACTCTTTGCGCCTTGCTATTTAAATGGTTTTGATGGTGTTTTTAATCTGCCATATTACGATTTATTTATTGGAGCCGATCTTGGGATTTTTCCTTCTTATTACGAACCATGGGGTTATACGCCGCTCGAATCATTAGCCTTTAGCATTCCGGCCATTACTACATCGCTCGCTGGTTTTGGAATATGGATCAATAATGAGGAATTAAATATTGGCACCGGCGCAAGTGTGATAGAAAGAAACGATGATAATGATACTGAAGTAGCCGAACAAATTATAAATGATATTGTGCGCTTTCTGAATTTTACTGATGAACAGGTACTTCAGGCACGAAAAGCAGCTAAAGAAATTGCAAAAGCAGCACTTTGGAAAAACTTATTGGTTAAATACGACGAAGCTTACCATCAGGCGAATGGAAAAACTACAGAACGACATAAAAAACATCGCCCGAAAGTTAAAGCAAAAAGACCTCAAGTATACAGCGACAAAATTAATAATGAACCACGGTGGAGCAAGATGCTTATTCAGAGTAGTTTGCCTAATGAGTTGCGTATGCTTGCCGATATATCGCAAAATTTGTGGTGGACCTGGAACTTTGAGGCAATTCAGCTTTTCAAGTCTATGGATGAGGATTTATGGTATAAAACCGATCGTAACCCAATTGCACTTCTGAATAAAATCTCAAAAGATACGCTAAACGTCTTAATCGAAGATGCTGACTTTATGGAACGGTACGAGCAAATAAGCAATGAATACAAAAAATATATAAGCGCAGAAAGCCATCAGGATAAAACCATTGCCTATTTCAGCATGGAGTACGGATTCAACGATAACATAAGAATTTATTCCGGTGGCTTGGGTATTCTTGCCGGTGACTATCTGAAAGAAGCCTCAGACAACAGGCTAAATATGATTTCGGTGGGTTTCTTGTATCGTTACGGTTATTTTAAACAGCAATTGACCATAAAAGGCGAACAACAAACCATACTTGAACCACATAATTTCAATGATTTACCGGTTACGGCACTCAAAGATGAATTTGGTAATCCGGTATTGGTCGTTGTGAGTTTCCCTGGCCGTTCTGTTTATCTGAAGGTCTGGGTATTGATGGTTGGCAGGAATCCACTCTATTTGCTCGATGCCGATAATGACTTTAATGCTGCTGAGGATCGCGATATTACGCACCAATTGTACGGTGGAGATTGGGAAAACAGGTTAAAACAGGAAATTGTACTGGGCTTTGGCGGAATACGTTTACTTAAGCATCTTGGATATAACATTGACATATACCATTTGAATGAAGGTCATGCAGCATTCATCAATCTGGAGCGTATTGGTACCCTTGTTCAGGAAGAAAAATTAACTTTTGATGAAGCCCAGGAGGTGGTGCGAAATACCTCACTTTTTACCACGCATACACCAGTGCCTGCTGGTCACGATGTTTTCAATGAAGATTTATTGCGTGTATACTTGAGGCACATGCCCGAACGAATTGGTATAAGTTGGGAAAACCTGATGCAAATTGGCAGAATGAACCCAATGGATCCTGAAGAACCTTTCTCAATGAGTGTGCTTGCAGCCAATACGTGTAAAGAAATGAACGGGGTTTCGGAATTACACGGGGAGGTGTCCCGCGAAATGTTTCAAAGCTTATACAAAGGGTATTTTGCCAATGAATCGCACATTGGGCATGTAACCAATGGAGTGCATTATCCTACCTGGACAGCCAAAGAGTGGAAAAAACTTCACAATGATTACTTTGACGAGGAGTTTTGCAATAAAGTTCACCAGAGAGATTTATGGAAACGCATATATGATGTGCCCGATGATGAGATATGGAGCATCAGAACGTTACTGCGTAAAAAGCTCGTTACATACATAAAAGAGCGTTACGAGGATAATTGGGTGAAACGGAACGATAATCCCAGACGGATTATGGATGTATTGAATACAATAGATGAAAACACCCTTACCATTGGTTTTGCACGTCGTTTTGCTACCTATAAACGAGCTCATTTGCTTTTTACCGACCTGGATCGGTTGAGTAGAATTGTGAATAACGAAGAGATGCCCGTTCAATTTGTTTTTGCCGGTAAAGCACATCCAAAAGACCAGGCAGGGCAGGATTTGATTAAGCACATCATTGAAATATCGCAGCGCCCGGAGTTTGTTGGAAAGATTATTTTCATTGAAAACTACGACATTCAGTTGGCCAAACGACTTGTAAAAGGCGTGGATATCTGGCTTAATACGCCAACCCGTCCATTGGAGGCTTCAGGTACGAGCGGCCAAAAAGCTACTTTGAACGGCGTAATGAATTTTAGTGTGTTGGACGGATGGTGGCGCGAAGGCTATCAACCCGAGGCGGGTTGGGCACTCCAGGAAGAACGTATTTACGAAAATCAGGAGTACCAAAATGAACTTGATGCGGTCAATATTTACGCAATGCTCGAAAATGAGATTGTACCCCTGTTTTACAAACGAGAAAATAACAATATCCCAACCAATTGGATTCGGTACATCAAAAACAATATTGCGCACGTGGCCCCTGAGTTTACAACCCATCGGATGTTACATGACTACATCGAGCGATATTACGAACCTTTAATGAGATATGGTAAAGAGATTTATAAAGATAATTTCAAAAAGGCCACAGATATTGCCCTTTGGAAGCAGCATATTTATGAACACTGGGAAGAGATAGAAGTGGTAAGTGTTGATTTTCCTGATACATCAAAACATGATTACAAGTCAGGGAATCAATATCACGGAGAAATAGTGTTGGGCTTTAAAAACCTTGATCCGAACGAAATAGGTTTGGATATGGTGCTCTCAGAACATGCCGGACAAATGACTGAGGCAGAAGAAGTCTATACGCTCCAATATGACAAAACATCTGACGGATTGCATTTTTATTCAATAGATTTGGAGTTAGAAGATCCTGGGCTTTATGATTACGGATTGCGAATATATCCCAGGAATGATCTGTTAAAATATAAAACAGAACTTAATCTTGTAAGGTGGATCTAAATAAAATAGGCCGGGAGAACCGGCCTATTTTGTTACTAAAAATTTTCAAATTCGTTATCGTCGTCAAGTTTTAAGTCGAACCCCGTACCGTGGTTGTCTGGTTTTGGTTTATTATCAGTTTTCCGGGAGTCTTGTGTTTTATTTTGAGTATTTGCAGGCTTTTTGGCTGTTTTCTGTTTATTTATTTTTCTCTTTACAGAGACTTTTTTACCTGTATCGAAATATGCAACCTCGTTTTTAAGCTCATCTGCCTGGCTCGATAGCTCTTCGCTACTTGTAGCCAACTCTTCAGAAGCTGCAGCATTTTGTTGTGTTACCTGGTTCAGTTGCTGAATGGCGTTGTTCACCTGACCGGCACCGCCAGTCATTTCATTATTGGCAGCCGTAATTTCCTGTACGAGTTTTGCAGTTTTTTGTATATCAGGTACAATTTGTTCAAGCATTTTGCCTGATTTTTCGGCAATATCAACCGACGATTTACTGGTTTCTTCTATATCCTTGGCTGCCTCCTGACTTCTTGCAGCGAGTTTTCTGACTTCTTCGGCAACCACTGCAAAGCCTTTTCCATGTTCTCCTGCCCGGGCAGCTTCTACAGCAGCATTAAGCGCAAGTATGTTTGTCTGACGGGCAATTTCACTTATAATGCCAATTTTGTCAGCAATATCGCGCATCGAAACAACTGTATTGCTCACGGCTTTATTACCTTCATTGATATCTTCAGAAGCTTTCAGCGATATTTTTTCTGTTTCGTTGGCATTGTCTGTATTTTGCTGAATATTTGAGGCCATTTCTTCCATGGATGACGAAACCTCTTCGGCAGATGATGCTTGTTCGCTGGCGCCTTGAGACATTTCCTGCGAGCTTGAACTCATTTGCTGGCTGGCCGATGCAATATTCTCTGCCCCGAGCATAATGTTGTCCACAATTTCTTTGAGTTTGTTAGCCATATTTTGAAGAGCACGCGCCAGTTGTCCTATTTCATCGTCCTGGTCCACATCAATTTCTGCGGTCAAATTACCTTTACTAATTTTATCAGCAAACACAACACCTTTATTAATGGGCCTGATAATTCCAAGTGCAATTATTGTAGCTAAAACTATACCTGCAATTAGAGCCAGAATACTAAAAACAATTACGCCTGAGCGTGTTTGCGATGCTTCT
The DNA here is from genome assembly GCF_035268865.1 of Salinivirga sp. GTDB lineage: Bacteria > Bacteroidota > Bacteroidia > Bacteroidales > Salinivirgaceae > Salinivirga. The sequence continues at coordinate 28,987 of NZ_DATFKB010000134.1, forward strand.
TGCAGCATTACTTCATCAGTCATCAGGTAGTTTTCCGATTCATTAATTACTCTCGTGAAAAGGGTGCCCATTTCATCCAGGTGCACTTCTGTTTCCTGCACGTAAATGCGGTTGGCTTTTTGCATTCCAGCCAATCGCTCATAGTTCCAGGCTATCATCTCGTCAATTAGTTCTAAAACTTCACTTGCTAGTGGTTCAATTACATTAGAATAATATTTACTAGCCTGATTAAACTGGCCATTTTTAATATATTTTTCAAATTCATATACACTATTATGTAATAATTCATGAGGTTTTTCCACCTTACGAGCAATTGAGGCAAAACCCGGGTGGTTTTGCTTGAATTGATCCATCTCGTCACTGTAATACCATTTGCCGAACTTGCATATTTCATGGTTTTTTACTACTTTGACGGAGCTTACAGCTTCCCCTTCAATTATATAATCTTTTAATTTATGTGCCCAATTAAGATGATCTGATTTAGTTTGTCTTAGCTTTGCACTAAGTTTGGTGCTTGCTTGTTGGAACACATTCTTAATTTTTACTGCAGAATTATGTAAAGCTTTGTGCGGCTCCTCAAACTGATCAAAAATTGGCTTGAGCTCAGGTGCCAGTTCCTCGGCATGTTTTCTGCCTTCTCCATAGTACCATTTACCAAAGGCACATTGGTGGTCATCAGTTTGCACATGAAGTTCAGTTACATTATCATCCGTTAATAACTGGGCTACATCGCCAGCCCATTGAAGGTGTTGCACATATTTTTCATTCATTTCTGTGCGCAACTTGTTTCCTTCAATTACTTCTCCTGCATTTGAAACAATACCGCCTATACCATTAATTGCCCAAAAAGCAACAACAGCAAGCAATAATAATACAATACCAAATGCTACAAAAAATTTTCTTCCAAGTTTGAGATTCTTCCACTTCATAGTGTATTCTTTAAGATGTTGTTTTGACAATATTTCAGTTTATTAGCGAATATATATCATAAATGAATATGATGTTATACGTATTTTTACTTGTTATGGTAGGGCTAAATCTATCCCCAAATGAAACAATTATGACTTTACATTGTCAGATATAATAAATAATGTAAAACGTTAAAATTTAAGACAATGAAAATTTTTGGAATACTATTTTTGGCAATTGCTTTTTTATCATGTAATCAGACTACTGTTAAAGAGGAAGTAAAAGAGGTTCAAAAGAAAATAGATGAGCCTAAGGGTGAGATGGTAAATTTCATTGAAAAACTTCCGGAGTATGCATGGGTTTACCCATTTGAATTACCAGAGTTGGATTATGAATACGATGCATTGGAACCCATAATTGATGCTGTTACAATGGAAACACACCACAGTAAGCACCACAATGGATATACAAAAAAAACCAACAAGGCTTTTGAAGACAATGGTCTGCAAGAAATGCCTGTGGTTAAAGTGTTTACTGAAATCACTAAATATCCTGATTTTGTGAGGAACAACAGTGGTGGATTTTATAATCATAACCTATTTTGGACGTTTCTTACACCAGGTGGTTCTGAGTTCAAAGGTGAGGTAGCTGATGCAATTGTGAATGAGTTTCAAACCAAAGAAGCCTTCATGGAGCAATTTGAAAAAGCTGCTGCTACTCAATTTGGTAGCGGTTGGGCATGGTTAGTACTGAAATCTAATGGTAAATTGGCTATTACTCAATCAGCTAATCAGAATAACCCATTGATGCCCGATGCTAAAGTTCAGGGAATACCTTTATTAAATCTTGATGTGTGGGAACATGCATATTACCTTGAATATAAGAATAAAAGAACGGAATATATCTCAAATTTTTGGCAAATTGTGAATTGGGAAACCGTGAATGATCGATATTTAATGGCTAAAGAAGTAACACAAACCTTGTAATGAATATTTTGTAAATTCGGCACTGGTTTCTGAAAAATAATTAAACAAACAGATTGTAATAGTGAGAAATTCGTTAACAGCGAGTTTCTCTTTTTTTTAAAAAAGTCTTTACAATCATATAACAGTATTTTTACCGAATTTTTGATTTTTTTTATTTAAACTACTTAGGAAATATCTCCAAATTACTACATGGACAGACTGTGTGGTTAAATTGCTATATTTGCGGCTTATTTATTAAGCATGATACAAAAACTTACATCCGGAGAGAAGAAAGTATTTGGACTGCATCTCTCTTATTCTTTTATTGAAGGATTGATTAGGGGTGTGCTGATTCTGAATGAGTTTGTGCTGATAAAAAGCCTTGATGGCAGTAACTACCAAATTGGGTTTTTGCTGCAGTTTCAGCACATCGTACTCATTTTGTCAGTGTTCATGAATGAATTCCTGCGCAGGACCGTCAGGAAACGTAAAATGCTGAATGGTATTGCGATAATAACGCGACTCCCATTACTGGCATTTGCCTTTTTCCCTTCTGCATCTCAAGGCTTACATCCCATTTACCATTATATCTTTCTTTTTGTATTTCTGATTTATTTCCTGGCCAATCCAATAGTTTTCCCCACAATTAATTTGTTGCTAAAAGGTAGCTATCAGCACAAACATTTCGGTAAGTTTTATAGCTACGCTACCTCAATAAACAAAATTGTGATGCTTGTAGCCACATTCGGTTTTGGTATTTGGCTCGATTATGATCCTTATATATTCAGATGGATTTACCCTGTTCTTGGGTTACTGGGTATTGCATCCATTTTTTTGTTGACACGTATTGATTATACTCCGCAGGAGGTTAGTTTTGTGCAGGGATTCTGGAGTTCTATCAAAGGGTCGCTTGTGCGTATGAAAAGAATTATCATTACAAATAAGCCTTACCGTGATTTTGAAATTGGCTTTATGTTTTACGGTTTTGCATTTATGACAAGTGCTGCAGTATTAACCATTTTTTTCGAACGAGAACTACACTTAAACTATACGAGTATAGCTACTTATAAGAATGCTTATAATGTTTTGGCTATATTACTGTTGCCCTTTTTTGGTAAACTTATCGGGAAGGTGGACCCAAGGCAATTTGCTATTTACACTTTTGGTTCGTTGATGTTGTTCATAGCATTTTTGGGAATAACCTATTTTTGGGATGATTGGCTGATGTTGGGTAAAATTAAATTTTATTTTTCTGTTGGTATAGCCTATCTGTTTTATGGTGTTTTTGCAGCCACCATGGCCCTGCTGTGGAATATCGGCTCTGCATATTTTGCAAGGAGCGAGGATGCGGGGGATTACCAGTCAATACATTTATCACTGACAGGATTCAGGGCGCTATTTGCACCTTTGGCCGGTGTTTTTGTTTATGAGCTTACAGGATATTTCTATACTTTTATGATAGGTGTATTAACCTTGCTTATTGGAATTGGTATTATGCTCTATTCAATGAAAAAGCGCCCACAGGCAAGAACTTAAAATTTTAGTCTACGCGTTTATATACTTCAAGTATCGATTTGTTTTTTCTGGAGCGTTCCAAAAGATATTTCTGATCAGGAGTATAGGTGCGTATTTTTGCAAGTCCTGCTGCTTGTGAGGGACATCCCCTGGGTGTATTGGCACATTTGATGTTTTTACGCCTGTCTTCAAAAACCTTAATCATCATATAATCAGGTGCATATCGATCCTCTTTTACAAATAGCAGGCTGTCGTTATTTGTAAAATAGGTTTGGCTTAATTCTACAACTTTATTGAGGGTATGTAGTCCGAGTAAATTGAAGTCGGGAAATGAAAAAATTGCTATGGTGGAGTTGCCTCTTCCATAATCGAGCACCAAATGTTTGCCGGTTTTGCTCAATAAAATTCCGTTTAATCTGAAATTACGCTGATTTTCAGCATTGTTAAAATGGGGAGGAGGAACATTCGTTAAATGCTCATAACCGTCTTTTTGTGCATGGACAAATAATCCAAAAATCAGAAAGGCTATAACAAGATATATTTGTTTTGTTTTCATTTGTTTTATTTCACTTTTCAGCGTGGACACAAATTTATGAATTCCGCTAAGTAATTGAAAAAGTTTCATAGATATTTGACGAAACAATGTTATTTTATTTTGAGTATCTGCTGAACACGCATTATGTTTATAAAATAATATAATACAATACATGTATTTGCAAAGGAAAACTATAAATTTGTAAAAAATTAAAATACAATAAGATGGCACAAATTGAAAAAGAGATAAAAGCAGGTATTGGTTTAGACCCTATTAAATTCGGAATGCTGAAAGCTGATGTGAAAAATCTGCTTGGCGAACCTGATGAGATCGACACCCATACTGAAACCGAAGATGAAGGCAACACTGAATCATGGCATTATGATGGTTTAGAATTATCTGTAAGTTTTGAGGAAATTGACGATATGAGGCTTTTCTCTATTGCAGTTTCCGGAGAAGATTATGAGTTTCAGGGAAAAAAACTTATTGGCCTTTCAAAACCAGATATGATTAATGAGCTGAAAGCTTTAAGTATAGATGACTTGCAATCTGAAGAGTGGGCAACAGAAGATCATACAAAGCAGGAATTGGTTTTTTCTGAAAATCATAGTATGAATTTTTGGTTGGAGGACGATGAATTGTCAGAAATTCAGTGGGGCCCCGTATTTGAAGACGAAGATACAATTGCCTGGCCGGAATAGTATACATAGGTCAACACAACCAAAAGGCCTGTTGCTGCATGCTAAATGGTTTTATGAAGCATTAAAATATATGAGTTGCTCATAGCGCTTGCGATTAATAAAACTTCGCAATATACTACGCACATCTTTGTTGTCGTCATAGGGCTTAATTACATTATGTAAATCTTCAATGCTGCCCGTGAGGTTTTTTTCTGCGAAGCCAAAACCTTTGTAGACACCATGCTCTATTTTAACTACAGCCTTTTCGGCAGCACTCCGGCCTTTGTCAATCAGAAAATATGAGTTGTTTGGAATGCTGGTTTGCTCTATCAATGATTCCATCCGGCGGTTATAATCTGCTGGTGATTCCATACCAATACAGGCTCCGTGACACAATCCGATTTGCTGATGAAAACAGCCTGAGTCTGATTTGTATACCCCGCACAACTTTTGACATAGCTCGTAATGCTCAATTTGTTTATGCAGATACTTTTCACCTTCTTTTTTATTGTTGAATAGTACGATTGCATCTCCACTTTTAGCACTGTTTCTTTTGAGTGTAAGGTTTATGTATCCGGCTTCATCGGTAAAAGTGAATAAACCCCAGGTAAAAACAGAGCGACGTAATAAGCGGTTGTAGTGGGGCATGTGATGTTTTACTTCCGCTGCTTCATATAGCAGAGCAATAAGTTCACTACCTGTAACTTCATAATCGATTTTAGCAATGCGCGATTTCATCTCTATGGCGCGTACCGATCGTTTGTTGGAAAAATGTGAGTAAATGCGTTTTTTTATATTAACACTTTTGCCAATATAAATAGGCAGATCCTGGTCATCGAGAAAATAATATACTCCTGCGCATTCGGGCAGTTTTTTCAATGTTTGTTTGTCAAGGTTGGCATTAATGCCTTTTAAAACTTCAGATAATTCTACATCTGCAAGGTCATCACCATCGTGTTTGTCGAGTAGCTGTTTGAACAGTTCCACTGTTGCCAATGCATCGCCGGCAGCCCTGTGGCGGTTTTTTATTTGTAATCCCAGGTGTTCTGCGAGTATTCCAAGGCTGTAGGAGGGGAGACCAGGCATGAGTTTCCTGCTTAGTTTAACCGTACAGAGGTATTCGCGCTGGTATTCGTAACCGAGGGCTTTAAATTCATGTTGTATGAAATTGTAATCAAAAGCTGCATTGTGTGCTACAAAAACGCAATCCCTTGTAATTTCTACAACTCTTTTGGCTATTTCATAAAAGCGTGGCGCATCAGCTACCATATCATTTGTAATTCCTGTGAGTTGCTGAATTTGTTGTGGAATATGTCGCTCGGGGTTCACCAGCGTGGTGAGCTCATCGACTATTTCATTGCCGTTAAATTTATATATGGCAATTTCAGTTATTTTCTCTCTCCGGGCATTGCCTCCGGTTGTTTCGATATCGGTTATAACGTAGTTCATGAAAATATTAATCGCAGTAAATTGCAACAAAAATTGTGCATTATTGTATGCATATTTAGTTTTAAATTGTCAGATAATATATTTGAATGTAATCTGAAAATAATGCATAAATGTTTTAGTATGAAGAAACGTTTTTTAATAATTTTATTTGTATCAATGACCGGTTTTTTAGCAGCTCAGCCTGTAACCGGTGTATGGAAAACCATTGATCATGAAACCGGGAAAGCCAAGTCTATCGTTGAAATATATAAAGAGGGTACTAAGGTATATGGTAAAATTGTGAAAGTACTCAACAAGGAGAACCCTGAAGCGTTGCGTTGCGACGATTGTCCGGAGCCATGGGCAGAAAAGCCAATTCTGGGCTTACAAATTATTCGGGGCCTAGAGAAAGATGATGACGGATGGTATGCAGACGATGCTATAATTGATCCGGGGCGCAATAAAGTCTATGATTGTCGCATATGGCGGGAAGGAGATATTCTTAAAGTAAGAGGATATATTGGTTGGTTTTATGCCACTCAGGAATGGCATGCTGTTGAATAAAAAAGAGGCTTCATGTTAACATGAAACCTCTTTGAAATGCTTTTTTGTCTGAATTAATTCAGAAATAATTTCAAATCTCCCAGCATACTGGTTTTCTCATTTCTGGTACATCTTACATAAGCCATGATATTGCTTACCAGATGGGGAGAGGCAGTTCTTAGATTTCTCTTTCCCAGGAGTTCATTAAAGTGCTCCGGGTCACTATTTGGCGTAAATGATTTTTCCATAGGCATTTTCATATCAGTTTAATGTTCTGATACAAAAACGCAGCCTTTTATAAAATATTTTATTTTCTGTAAAAAAATATCAGGAGAGGGAAAATGCATGTTCCTGATCCAAAATCATTTTTCGCATATTAATCAGTGCGTATCGCATTCGACCTAATGCAGTATTGATTGAAACATTGGTGTGCTGCGAGATCTCTTTAAAGCTCATGCCCATGTAATGGCGCATTACTACCACTTGTCTTTGCTCAAATGGTAATTGTTCCACAAGTTCTCTTACGTTTCCGTGAACCTGCTTTTTTGCCAACTCTTCTTCTATTGTAAGATCGGCAAATTTTGTGGAATTCAAGAGATCTACCTCACCGTCATCGTTTGATACTGTGCGCAGATTCTTTTCTTTACGAAAATGATCGATTACAAGATTATGTCCTATTCTTAAAACCCAGCTTACAAAGCGTCCCTCATCTTTGTATTTTTTCTGGCGTAGTGAATTGATCACTTTAACAAAAGTGTCCTGGAAAATATCTTCTGCCAACTCTTCGTTTTTGACGAGCAAAAGAATATAAGTAAAAACGCGGTCTTTGTGCCTGTTGATTAGTACCTCAATGCTGGAATCTTTTCCATCAATGAATTCTTGTACGAGGTCGAAATCACTCTTTTGTTCGGCTCTCATAAGCTTACCTTTTTGATTAGTCAGAGTAGATTTCTTTCTATAGGCATTAATTTTTTAGAGGTTATGGTTACAAAAATAGTTATCGTATGATAAAAACCAAATTTTATATTGTTTTTACGCTTATATCAAGCAAAAAGTTGGCCATTTTATCAATGAAATTTCACTTTTAGTGTAAAAATAGCATCCTTTCAAGTACTTTTAATGTGTTTTCGTGAAAATTTATCTTAATAAAAGTATATGTAAAAAGCCTATTTATTAATACGGGCATTAAAATTGCGTTTGGCTAATTTTGCATTTAGTCGACAATTTCTTTTATAAAGAACAAATCGGACGTATTTTTGTCCGTCGAAATCTTTTCGGCGGAAATGGAAGAGTGGAAATCGTATAACTTCCACATTTTCAAAAAAAAGAATAGATTTTATACATGAAAAAAGCACAAAATAGTTATATCGATATAGCCAATGCACGTGTGCATAACCTAAAAGGCATTAGTGTAAAAATACCTCGAGACCAGTTTATTGTCATAACAGGCGTATCTGGTTCAGGTAAATCAAGTTTAGCATTTGATACGCTTTATGCAGAGGGCCAGCGCCGGTATGTGGAAAGTTTATCTTCGTATGCACGGCAGTTTATGGGCCGCATTAATAAACCCGAGGTAGACTATATTCGCGGTATACCCCCGGCAATAGCCATTGAACAAAAGGTCAATACGCGTAATCCAAGGTCTACAGTAGGTACATCAACAGAAATTTATGAGTATCTGAGATTATTGTTTGCCCGAATTGGAAAAACCTACTCACCCGTTTCGGGTAAAGAGGTAAAAAAAGACAGCGTAACTGATGTAATTGATTTTTTGATCAATACAGCGCAGGATGAAAAAGCTATGATTCTAGCTCCCTTGAAATTTGAGGATGATACACTTGAGCGCCTTAAGATGCGTGGATACAGTCGTATTATATGCTCCAATGATGTTTTGCGATTGACTGATATTGAGGATGTTGAGGCTTTAAAAAAGTGTGACGATGTTTATCTTGTGCTGGACCGTGTGGTAGCTAAAGCTGATGAGGACAACATCAGTCGCATGTCAGATTCTGTAGAAAGTGCTTTTTTTGAGGGCCATGGTTCATGCACAATAATGCTAATGGAGCAGGATGGTGAAAAGCATAACTTTTCAAACCGTTTCGAGCTGGACGGGATTACTTTCCAGGAGCCCAATGAGCATTTCTTTAGTTTCAACAGCCCGCTTGGAGCATGTCGCCGGTGCGATGGTTACGGTCAAACCATAGGTATTGATCCAGATTTGGTGGTGCCCGATAAAAGTTTATCTGTTTATGATGATGCCATAGCCTGTTGGAAGGGAGAAAAGATGGGAGAGTGGAAAGAGCAGTTGGTACAGAATGCTCATCTTTTTGATTTTCCAATACATAGACCGTATTACGAGTTGAATGATGAGCAGAAAGTGCTTTTATGGGAAGGAAACCAGTATTTTGCCGGACTCAATCGCTTTTTTGGGTATCTGGAACAAAAAGCTTATAAAATTCAATACAGGGTAATGCTCAGTCGCTACCGTGGTAAAACCACCTGCCCTGAGTGTAATGGCTCAAGATTGCGTAAAGATGCCGGTTATGTGAAAATTGCAGGTAAAAATATTCAGGAATTGGTGCAAATGCCTGTAGAGCAGTTGGACCGGTTTTTTAATAACCTGGAAATCAATGAATATGACACCAAGGTAAGCTCCCGCATCTTGCAGGAGATTACGAGTCGTATAAATTTTTTGAATGACGTTGGGCTTGGTTATCTAAGCCTTAACAGGCAATCATCAACTTTATCCGGTGGTGAGTCGCAGCGCATCAACCTGGCCACCTCGTTGGGAAGCAGTTTGGTAGGATCGGTGTACATCCTGGATGAGCCCAGTATAGGCCTTCATCCGCGCGATACCCAAAACCTGATTGGGGTGCTTACCCGGTTAAAAAAACTTGGCAATACGGTTGTTGTGGTAGAGCATGAGGAAGAGTTTATGCATCAGGCCGATCAGATAATCGACATTGGTCCGCGTGCAGGCACCCATGGTGGAGAAGTAGTTTTTCAGGGAGATGGAAAAGATTTACTCAAAAGCGATAAAAGCCTTACAGCTGAATATCTTACCGGAAAGCGATCCATAGCCGTTCCGCAAACAAGACGTTCAGGGCGAAATTATTTAAAAATAGAGGGGGCGCGGCATCACAACCTTAAAAATATTGATGTTCAGATACAGTTGCAAGCTTTAACTGTGATAACAGGCGTAAGCGGAAGTGGAAAATCATCGCTCATTCGAAATATCCTGTATCCGGCATTGCAGCGACAATACCAGGGTTATAGCAATGAAAAAGGAGATTACAGGCAATTGAGCGGCGATTTCCATTTGCATAAAGGTGTGGAGTTTGTCGACCAAAACCCCATAGGTAAATCATCACGAAGTAACCCGGTAACTTATCTTAAAGCTTACGATGAAATACGCAGCCTTTTTGCTGCGCAGCAACTGGCAAAGCAACAAAATTTTAAGCCGGCACATTTTTCTTTTAACGTTGATGGAGGGCGCTGCGATGAGTGCCAGGGTGAAGGCATTATAAAAGTTGAAATGCAGTTTATGGCCGACGTGGAGCTGGTTTGTGAATCGTGCAAGGGCAGACGTTTTAAAGATGAGGTGCTTGAGGTTCAATACAAAGAGAAATCCATTTTCGATGTGCTTGAAATGACTATTGATGAGGCTATTACATTTTTTAGTCAGGAGAAGAAAGGCGCTGCAGTTAAAATAGCTAAAAAATTGCAACCTCTTCAGGATGTAGGGCTTGGGTATGTGAAACTCGGACAATCCTCAAGCACACTTTCCGGAGGTGAGAGCCAAAGGGTGAAACTCGCTTCATTTCTTGCAAAAGATCAAACGGCTGATTCATTGGTTTTTATTTTCGACGAGCCTACAACAGGCCTGCATTTTCACGACATAAGCAAATTACTTGATGCTTTTAATGCACTGATTGAAAATGGCCATTCGATAATCGTTATTGAACATAATCCGGAAATTATTAAATCTGCAGACTGGATAGTTGATCTTGGTCCAGAAGGTGGCGAAGGTGGCGGAGAACTTGTATTTGAGGGTACACCCGAGGAGCTTGCAAATTGTAATAACTCTTACACTGCAAAATTTGTTCGCGACAAACTGAATGGCTAGCCAATTCCTGTAAATAGTGATTTAATACTCAAAAACAGGTAAAATTGGCACTACTTTGATTTTAATGTTATAAGTGTGATCTCAGGACGCATACCAATGCGACCGGGAAAACCAATTGTGCCGGCACCCACATTAACATAGAGGTACTTATCTTTATGCTGATATAATCCGCCCCATTTATCGTAGCGCAGTTTTACAGGGCTCCAGTTGAAACTTTCTGAGCGAATGCCAAACTGAAATCCATGCGTATGACCTGCAAGGGTTAAAAATATTGGTGCTTCGTGGTTTTTTACTTCAGCATCCCAATGCGAAGGATCATGACTCAGTAAAAGCACAGGTTTATTTACGGTATCTGGTAAACTCTCATTTAAATCACCATATTGAGGAAAAGGCGGATGCCCCCAGTTTTCTACACCTGCAAGAATAATCGAGTCTCTTCTTCTTGTAAGGAAGGTATATTCATTTTTAAGCAGTTTCCAGTTGATATCATCAAAAAATGCTATAACATCTCTGAAATTTCGCTGTTTATCATTCGATGATTCCCATTTAACGTAATCGCCATAATCGTGATTGCCAAGTATGGCATAGGTACCGTCACTACTTTTAATTTTATTCAGTATGGGTTGCCATCCATCTAATTCTGTGGCAAAATTATTTACAATATCTCCCGTGAAAAATACCACATCTACATCCAGCTCATTTATTCTGTCTACCATTTTATTGAAACTGTGCTTAAATCGGTCAGATGTGCCCAAATGTAAATCAGAAATTTGGGCTATGCGATATCCATCAAACGATTGGGGAATATATTGTGATTCAATTGTTTGTTCGATGACACGGAATTGAAAGCGGATGACAAATATGCCAAACAGACTGATTATAAAAAATACCGCAGCTAAAGTTAAAGAGATGATATGCGCCTTTCTTCGATTGAATAAATGCGCTATTTGCACCGGAAAAAGAATTAGTCTGAAAATAATGGCTATTAACCGCGGTATATAGAGAATAATCATGATTGAGGTAGCAAGAAAAAACAGCGGATAGTTGTCCTCTTGCAAATAGCTGTATGATTCAGGAGAAGCAAGAAATAGCCACATCCAGAATGAAGAATACAAAACACCTAAACCTAATGATATGCCCAACCATAACTTTTTGTTTTTTGTATGTCGCAGAAAAATCAGGAAGAAAATAATATCAATAAGAAAAATGAAAATTGCTATAGAAAAAAGTCCGGCATATAATCGCATGTGTTTGCTTGTTTGATTCGTTAAAACTAGGTTATTAAACAGTAGGAGTAAAAAAAAGTTTGGTTTACTGATAATTTACGGTTATATTGTGCGTTAACATTTCGTTAACTATGAGGCTGTTTTTATTCATAGTATTTTTTGTTCTATTTTCTAGTGCTTATGCCCAACAACAAAAGCATCCGGCAAAGTTATTAGCAGAACTACAATCTCCAAAATCAGATTCAGTAGAAGTAGAACTATTGCATAAATTGGGCCAATACTATCAGCGTGAACATTACGATTCTGCCCTGTATTATTTAAATCGGGGTTTGGCAATTGCCAATAAAACAGGGATGACAAGACAAAAGGCCCGCTTTTTATTCACGAAATCGAAGGTAATCAGTTATCAGGGAAACTATCGCCAATCAATTGACACCATTAAAGAGGCCATTGAATTTTACAGGAAACTAAATGATTCAATAGGCCTGGCTGATGGATTCAATAGTATAGGAGTAAATTATTATAATCTGTCGGAATATGATAGCTGCAAAATGGTTTGGCTAAAATGCAAATCAATTTATAAGCAAACAAATGACTCCACTGGTATGGCCACCACATTTTCGAACCTTGGGGTAGTTAATTATGTGCAGGGACAGGCAGAAGAAGCCCTGAAAAATTTCATTAAATCTCTTGAGATTAGAAAGAAGATAGAGGATAAACATGGCCTGGCAAGTAACTATATGAAAATCGCACTCATTTACGATAATAAACTAGATGAACCCCAAAAGGCATACGAATATTTAATAAATGCTGTTGCTTTATATGAAGATGAGCAGAATGAATTAGGTAAGGCCAAAGCTCTGACGAATCTTAGTTTGATTTATGAACAATTAGATAGTTTGCAAGCACATCGGGCTTCCATACATAAGGCCAGGGAAATTGCAGAGAGAATTGGAAATTTACGATTGCTTGGTACGATATACTACAATATTGGCCAGGATTTTCAGAATAAGAATAATTACGACAGTACCCTGGTGTATTATTATAAAACGCTGGATATTTATAAAAACCTGGGCCAGAAAAGAGAACTTACGGGGGTTTATTTTAATATGGGGGAGGTTTTTTACAATCTTTCTGATTATGAAACTGCCCGGGCATATTTTAAAAGCTCCCTTGATATTGCCCGCGAAATTAATGTTATTTCTTCGCAAGTGCCAGCATTGCAATACCTTGCCAAGATATTTGAGCGAAAGGGTGATTTTAAAAAGGCGTATGCCTATCATCAAAAATATGCAAAAGCAAAGGATACCCTGGCTGAAAAAGAAAAAACGGAAAGACTAGAAACATTGGAGGCCCGATTTGAAGGGGAGCAGAAAGCGCAACGAATAAAAATACTTGAAAAACAAAAACAGCTTGATAAAACTAAATTGGCCCGAACATCCTCAACTAAAAATTTAATTCTGGTTATTGCAGGTTTGATATTTATATTTTCCCTTCTATTATATCAGAAATATCGCCAAAAAACAAGTCTTAATAAACAATTAAGCGATAGGAATCAAGAAGTAAAAGAAAAAAACAAAGAGATAAGCAAACAGGCTGAGCATTTGAAAAGATTCAATCATTTGCTTGTCGAAAAAAACAGACTGATAGAAAAGAACAAGGTAAAACTTGAAGAAGAAAACCAGAAAAAGGATAAAGTCTTCTCAATAATAGGGCATGATTTAAGAAGTCCTATGTCGAGCCTACACACTTCCCTGAATTTGCTCAAATCAAAAAAAGTATCTCCTGAGCGAAAAGATCACTTAATTAGTTTAATGGACAGCGATATCAACTCGGCAATTAATCTTTTAGAGAATTTACTAATGTGGGCCAAAAGACTGGAGGGTAAATTGAGCACAAATTTTAAAAAGCAACTTCTGAATCCGGTCGCATCGCAGGCTATTAGGAGTCTTGAAGGCATGGCACGCAATAAAAACATTGAGATAAACGCAGATATTGATAAAGAAATAAAAGCCTATTTTGATGAGCAAATGATTGCTACTGTTGTGCGCAATTTATTGAGCAATGCCATTAAGTTTTCGCCTGAGCGTAGTCAAATAAAAATTTCTATGATTGAGTATTCCAATTTTGTGAAAATATCGGTGCTTGATCAGGGCGTAGGAATGGACAAATCAGATATTGATAAAATTTTACACGCTTCAAATTTTCACTCCACGGCTGGTACACAAAAGGAAAAAGGCTCAGGTTTGGGCTTGCAACTCTGCAAAGATTTTGTAACCCAGCATTGCGGATCTTTTTCTATTGAAAGTAAGCCTGATAGGGGTACGATTGTATCTTTTACTTTGCCAAAAAAACACCTTTCCTGAACAATTATATTTATTATTTTGTATATGATGATAATGTATGATTTAGGGATTTTTGAATCAACTTAAGCCTTAGGACTTTTAATATTTCAAAGATCCCATTATTTTTGGCAGCTAAAAAAACCGAAAAAAATATATTAAGATGTTTAAAGCCCTAAGGAAGTTCTCGTTTTTAAATTTTGTTGAAAAAGTTGGTAACGCTCTACCACACCCAGCTACCCTGTTTGCAGCAATGGCAGGTAGTGTACTGGTACTGTCACTATTGGCGCATTTAACAGGCTGGACTGCAGTGCATCCGGTTACAGATGAAACCATTGAACCGGTGAATCTTCTGTCAAAAGAGGGGTTTCATCGTGTGCTTCTCGAGATGGTTGAGAATTTTACAAGTTTTGCACCTTTAGGTATTGTGTTGGTAGCCATGCTTGGTATTGGGATGGCAGAAGGCAGTGGATTAATTGGTGCGTTAATTAGGAAGTTGGTATTAAGTGCTCCCAAACGACTATTGACTTTTATTCTTGTATTTTCAGGTATACTTTCAAATTTTGCCAGTGATATCGGCTACGTGCTTTTAATACCTCTTGCCGGCGTTATTTTTCTTTCGGTTGGTCGGCACCCGGTTGCTGGTATGGCCGCGGCCTTTGCAGGGGTTTCTGGTGGATTCAGTGCAAACTTGATTCTTGGTACAATCGATCCCCTTTTGGCAGGGCTTTCCACTGAAGCAGCCCAAATTGTTGATCCAAATTATGAGGTTAACCCAACCGCAAATTATTTCTTTATGATTGCTTCAACATTTGTTATTGCAGCAGCTGGTACGTGGGTTACTGAGCGAATTGTAGTTCCGCGATTAGGTAAATACGAAGGTGAGCATGAAGAAGATTTGCACCCGCTCACAAAATTAGAGAAAAAAGGTTTGCGGATATCTGGTCTTGTTACATTAGGTATTATTGGTGTTATATTAGTTGGTTTAATTCCTTCAAATGGTTTTTTACGTGGTCATGATGGCACCATATTGAATTCGCCTGTAATTGAAGGTGTCGTTGCCTGGTTATTCATTTTGGCTGGTGGTGCCGGAGTCGCTTATGGACTGACTGTGGGTAAATATAAAAGCGATACGGATATTGTAAATGGGATGACAGATAGCATGAAAACCCTTGCATCATACATTGTACTTGTGTTTTTTGCTGCGCAGTTTGTAGCCTATTTTAAATGGAGTAATCTTGGATTAATTTTCGCCATTAAGGGTGCTGATTTCCTTGTACACCTGGATATGGGTTTAATTCCTCTTTTGATTATGTTTGTGATACTATCAGCCACAATCAATATGTTTATGGGTAGTGCATCGGCCAAGTGGGCTGTGTTGGGACCAATTTTTATTCCGGTATTCATGTTTTTAGGATATTCCCCGGAGTTAAGCCAGGTTGTATTTAGAATTGGTGATAGTGTAACCAATATTATTTCACCAATGATGAGTTTCTTTGCGCTTATTATTGCGTTTATTCAGAAATATGATAAAAAAGCAGGAATTGGAACAATTATATCAACCATGCTTCCATATACCATTGTGTTTTTTATAGCCTGGATAATTTTATTGGTCATATGGGTTTGGTTTGATATACCATTGGGACCGGGTGTAAACCTGCATTTGTAATGTTTTATTAGATAACCATAATGAATCAAGAGGTGTTTTACATGGTTTAGTATATAAAAATACCTAAATTTGTTAACGGCCATGCGCAAGTATGTAGGCAACGCATGGCCGTTTTTATTTTATAATTTAAAAAGGGAAAATGAAACTAAAAATACGTGATCATCTATTTAGAATTTGGTATTGGTACGTGAATAAGGTAGACCGTAAGGCTGAAATTTTATTTATGAATTATGGTTTCCATAATGATAAGAATAATGCTGATACAGTAGGATACGATGATGGTAATCGTTTTTCTATTCAGTTGTATGATCATCTTGCAACGGCAATTGATTTGAAAGGGCTTGATGTAGTGGAAATTGGTAGTGGACGAGGAGGGGGACTTTTTCATGTAAAGCAAACACATGCGCCAGCTTCAGCACAGGGTATTGAACTGGACAAAAGAGCAGTGAATTTTTGCAATACGCATTATAAAGATGGGAATTTAACTTTTTCCCAGGGAGATGCTCAAAGCTTAAAACTGGAAGATGCATCATCTGATGTGGTGCTTAATGTGGAGTCTTCGCACCGTTATCAAAATATGAAAGCTTTTTTAAGCGAAGCTACACGTATTTTAAGACCTGGTGGTCATTTGCTTTTAACAGATTTTAGGTATGACTACGAGATGGATGATTTTAAAAAATATCTTCTTGAAAGCGGGTTGCAAATAGTAAAGGAGCAAAATATTAATAATGAGGTTCTTGCAGCACTTTCGCTCGATGATTCAAGAAAGCGGAACCTTGTAAAAAGGTTGGTCCCTGGCTTTCTTCATAAAGTGGCTTTGAATTTTGCAGGTACCGTGGGGAGCCAAACTTACAACCACTTTGAATCAGGGAAGTATGTTTATTTCAGTTATATTCTTCAGAAAACAGAAAACTAGTTTATTTCGTTTCTTTAATAAATGACTGGCTATAAATGGTAAAACCATTATGGCTTAATGTGGCTGTGTAATAACCTGGAATTATATCTTGCAAATTGTCTATAGTCCAGCTAAATTTTTCAGGTGTATTAATCATTCGCTTTTGCTCGGTTGCAAGCCTTCCACTTAAATCATAAATTTTGCAATATAAAGTCCCTGAAAAGGATAGTGACCCTTCAAAAGTGAGATTATTTTTGATTGGATTCGGATACACAGCAATATCCTCATCGTATGGAATATCTTCAATACTCAGGACGTTGCAGTTTAAATAAGCACCTGCTTCAGTACATGCTATCAGATTAATACAATTAATTATGGGGTTCACTGTAAGGTTATAAACATTTGTGGAGGGTAGGTTTCCGGTTTTATCATATGTTTCAAGGGTGTAAGTATTAAGTAAATGAACTCCCTGAGGATCAGTATCTTTTTCACCATAACCTATTGCCAGCGTCTCATTGGTAACCATTTTTAAAGAAGTAATACCCTGTTCAAAAATGAGGTTGTCGAAGGTCGCTCCAAAATCTTCGGAAACATAACAGCCATCGGAATATGAGCCATTGCCTCCGGCAATATATAGGCGGTGATTCATTAAATCGTATTCAGCATCACTTACCGGCGGTATTGAATCATATTTTTGCCAGGTATTTCCGTTATCATTAGAATGGTATATGAAATTAACTTCGGGAGCAAAACAAAGAGCCAAATGATGATTATCATCTATAAAGTATTTAATAACTGTAGTGTCTGTATGAAAAAATAAAATATTATTCCAGCTTAAACCATCATCGGAAGCTGCAACACCTCCATTATATCCAACGTACCATTTGTCCTGGATTTTAGTAATTGTTTCGGGTTTATAGCAGTAAAATAGTACTTCACTATGCCCATTATCTACATTAACCTTGTAAACTCCATCTGAATATGAACCGGAGCCGCATGCTAGCAGCATCAAGCTATCGTCGAATGGTGCTGTGCCTGTTATTTTTAGCATAAGATCATATGAAGTCCAGGAGTCAGAATAATTGTCCTGAATCCA
>NZ_DATFKB010000135.1:0-5559 GCF_035268865.1 Salinivirga sp.
TCCTTGTTGCTTATTGCTCAATCCATCATATTCTGCAAGCAATTGTTTTGCTCGTTTTGCTACAGGTAAAGCAGGATCGATAATTTTTAATTCCGGGGCCACTTTTTCAATTGTTTGGGTCAGAAATGGGTAGTGTGTGCAGCCCAGTACCAGGTAATCTGCATTTTTATGCAGCATGGGTCGGGTGTATTCCGTGAGTAAATCGAAAGCTCGTTTACTGGTTGTTTCATTATTCTCAACGAGCTCTACAAGGCCACACCCTTTTTGTATCAGCACCTCAACGTGGCTGGCATATTTTTCTCGTGTTTCCTGAAAAAGATGACCGTCAAATGTATTGGGGGTAGCTAATACTCCTACAACATTGGTTTGCGTCAGTTTTGCGGCTGGTTTTATTGCCGGTTCCATCCCTACAAAAGGCAAATCGTAACGCGATCTCAAATAATCGATAGCAGCTGCTGTGGCAGTATTGCATGCCACAACTATCATTTTGACGCCCCGACTGATCAAATAATTAACAATTTGATCAGCCCTTTTTCTCAATTCTGTATAGCTTTTACTTCCATACGGGCACCATAAACTGTCTGCTACATAGACAAAATGCTCTTTTGGTAATAATTCGGTTAGATGGTTTAAAACGCTTATGCCACCCAAACCAGAATCAAAAACACCTATTGCTTTGTTCTTATCCATAAAAAAAGGCTATCTGATACAAAGATAGCCTTCTATTTTAGATTGTAAAAATGTCTTACTGTACACCCAATTTCTTTTTCACCATTGGTGTAATATCAATACTTGATGGGGCTGTATAAAGTACTGGCCCACCTTCAACAGCATCAAGAATGTAAGTAAAACCATTCTCTTGTGCTACATCATCAATGGCTTTTTGAACTTTGGTAATAATGGGCTGCTGCAGCTCCATCTCTTTCTTTCTTAAGTCTTCCTGGGCAGATGTTCTAAAGTTTTCCATTCTGCGCTGCAATTCTGTAATTTCTTCTTCTTTTGCTTGTCGCAAAAGAGGTGTCAGAGAATCTGCTCTTGAGCTATAATTTTGATATTTGGTCTGCAGTTCTGTTTGCATTTCGCCCAAGGCACTTTCAAGATCTTTTGCATGCTTTTGGAGCTCTTTTTGGGCTTGCTCAAATTCGGGCATTTGCTGCACTAAAACGTTGGAATTAATGTGCCCTATTTTGAGATCTTTTTGTGCAAGTGCAAAACCACTTGCAATTACTAAAGCCGTTAAAACTAATAATACTCGCTTCATTACTTTATTTCTTTAATTCTACATTCAAATTTTAAGTGATACAAATATACAAAGTTAATTTTGATAACCTAGTTTTTCAAGTACCTCATCGCTTTTATCGTACTTAGGATCATTATATAAAATGCCCATACCAGATGCGACATCAAAAATAACTGCATAATTTCCTTTTTCGCCTATTTCTTTTATGGCATTAAAAACTTCATCCTGTATAGGCTTTATTAACTCCTGTCGCTTTTGGAAAAGGTCACCTTCCTGACCAAAATGCTTTTTCTGAAGCTCTTTCACTTCCCGCTCTTTTTGCAGTATCTCCTCTTCACGCTTCCTTTTTAGCTCATCGCTTAGCAAAACTTTCTCTACTTCGTACTCCTTGTATAGTTTTTCTATTTCAGTATACATTGCTTCTATCTCATCCTGCCATTCCTGAGCAATTATATCCAATTGCTCCTGGGCAGATTCATATTCAGGAATATTGTCCAGTACGTATCTCGTATCTACGTATGCAAATCGCTGTGCACTGCCAATACCTGCAAAAAGCATGAGCATCAGCAAAATTAGACTTGTCCTTTTCATATGTTTATAATTTAAAATTTTAGAAACGTTGGCCAATGGAAAACGCAAACTGTCCTTTATTTGCATCTGGTAACTTTGGTATATCGTCGAAACCATAACCATAATCGATACCCAACATACCAAACATAGAGAGGTATATTCTTAGCCCCACACCAACAGAACGTTTTAAGTCAAATGGTGAAAATTCATTAAAATCGTACCACGCATTACCTGCTTCAAAGAATGTAAGTGCGTAGAAAGTAGCATTTGGATTCAATGAAAGTGGATACCTCAATTCAAAGGTTAATTTCTCATACAGGTTACCTCCTTGCTGAGGCGTTAGAGAACCGTATTGCCCTGAAAGCCCCTGGTTTGCATAACCTCTCAACCCAATGGTTTCGGTACCATACAAATTATAACCTGATAAACCGTCACCACCTAACTGGAAGCTTTCAAATGGTGAGGGGCCGATGCTGTTGCTGAAATATCCCAGGTAACCGAACTCCAGATTGGTGTTCAATACTAATTTACCAATAATTGAAGTAAAGTTTGATGATTTAAATTTCCATTTGTGATATTCAATCCATTTGTATCGTTTAGCATTTTGGCGCTTTTCAATTTCATAATCTGCAGCTGCTTCATCGGCGATATCTGTGCGGATTTCGTCTTTCTCTGATTCTGACAGTTTCCAAAAATCTTTATCTTTAAACAATGAATAAGGTGGTGTAATTTGTAAAGACAGAGAGACTAGTGAACCGCTTCTGGGATATATGGGCTGACTGATAGAATTTCTTGAAAACACAGTGGTAAAACTCAAATTATTTGAGCGACCATTATCAATAAAGAAATAAGAGCTGTATTCCCTGAGATTATAGTGCTCAAAACTGACACTGTTATTCAATAAGAAATATGTGTCGGGCCATTCCAAACGCTGGCCTAATCCAACAGACCCACCTGTTACTTTCATAAAACGCTCCACATCGTACAGGCGTTGATCAACCGAACGAACGGTATGATAAAATGATACGGTTAATGAGTTTGGTTTTCTTCCACCAAGCCATGGCTCAGTAAACGAAGCGCTAAGTGCTTTATAATAAGTACCATTAGTTTGTCCACGAATATTCAACGATTGCCCATCACCAGTTGGAAGTGGTCTCCAGGCTCCTTTTTTAAAGAAGTCGCCAATGGCAAGGTTGGTAAGTCTTAATCCAAGTGTACCAATAAACATTCCTGCACCGTAACCACCTGAAAGCTCAATCTGGTCGCTCGGACGCTCCTCTACAATATATTCAAGATCAACTGTACCGTCTGCAGGGTTGGGTTGGGGATTCACATTAAGCTTTTCCGGATTAAAATATCCCAGTGTAGCCAACTCCCGAATAGAACGTTGTACATCTGTCTGGCTAAACAATTCACCAGGTTTCGTTCTAAGTTCCCGGCGTATCACGTGGTCGTGTGTTTTGGTGTTACCAACCACAGTAACCCTGTTAATTCTGGCTTGTTTACCTTCGTAAATGCGCATTTCAAGGTCGATACTATCTTTCTCCACATTTACTTCTACTGGTGTAACATTAAAAAACAGATATCCGTTATCAAGGTATAAAGTGCTGACAGCATCCTGGGCGCCTCTTAACCGTTTTTGCAGAATGGTTTCATCGTACACATCTCCCTTTTTAATGCCAAGTACAATGCTCAATTGCTCATTGCTGTACTTTGTATTGCCAACCCACTCTATATCACGAAAATAGTATTTATTTCCTTCCTGGATAAAGATATCAATTACAACTAAACTATCTTCATTTCTATATATTGAATCGCGGGTAATTTTGGCATCTCGATAACCATTTTCATTATAGAAATCTATTATTTTCTTTTTATCCTTCTCATATATGGTCTCTATATATTTCGAACGTTTAAAAATATTGTACCAGGTCTTTTGCTTGGTATCTTTCATTTTCCGGCGCAATTGGCCATCCCTGAAAGTCTCGTTGCCATGGAAGTTTATTGATGCTATTTTAACACGTTCATTTTTGTCGATATCAAAACCAAGTACAATATGATTGTTGAGCGCTGTATCTTGCTTTTGTATCACCTCGACATTGGCATCCAAATAACCTTTATCTACGAAATAATTGGAAATGGTATTTACAGCACGCTGAATTTTACTTTTTGTAACCTGTGTACCTCTTACTAAAGTAAGTTTTTCTTTAATATCGGAAGCCTGCGATTTTCTTATACCCTTGAAATAAAAGGCAGAAAGTCGCGGTCGCTCCTGCAGGTAGATATCTAAAAAGATTTTATTGGCAATTATCTTTGTGGCTTTTATTTCAACATCTGAAAACAGACCCTGTTCCCACAAGTTTTTAATTGCTTTCGAAATTTTTTCTCCAGGCACTTCAATGGTTTCACCCACCTGCAATCCTGATAAAGATACCAATACTCCGTGATCAAGAAATTTGACCCCGGATACAGTAACCCCACCAATCTCATATTCTCTGGGATTGTTGTAATCAAGATTATTAAGTGTGTTATTGAGCGATACCTGTGTAAGTCCTGATAATGAAATGAAACTAAAAATTACTAATAATAAGCTTATTCTACGCATTCCCGTCTAGTTATTTTTTTTGTAGTTGTTCACTAATTTTGCCAAAACGTCTTTCCCGGCTTTGAAAAGCTAAAATCGCCTCAAAGAAATCATTTTTTCTGAAATCGGGCCAAAGTTTTGGGGTAAAATATAATTCTGAATATGCTAACTGATACAATAGGAAGTTACTTAACCTTTGTTCACCACTTGTTCTGATGAGCAATTCTGGATCAGGCATATGAGCGGTTTCAAGATGATTGATCAATGTACTTTCATCCACCTGATCTGCTTCAATCTCTCCATCGCTTACTTTTTTCGCAATATTTTTGAGCGCTTTGTTTATCTCCCAACGCGAACTGTAACTTAATGCCAACGTGAGGGTGGTACGCTTATTGGTTGCGGTCTTTTGTTTTGCTTCCACGAGTTTTCTTTGTACATCTTTAGGCAAGGATGTGATATCGCCTATTGTTTCGAGCTTGACATCATTTTTAAGGAGTGTGGAAGTCTCCTGGTTAATGGTTTGTATTAACAAGGACATGAGTGCATCAACCTCTGTTCGAGGGCGATTCCAGTTTTCGGTGGAAAAAGCATACAATGTAAGGTAATCAACACCAACTTCAGCCGCAGCTTCTGTAGTTTCTCTAACAGCAGCAACACCATTTTTATGCCCAAAAATACGTTTATTACCTTTCTTTTTGGCCCATCTACCATTACCATCCATGATAATGGCGACATGTTTAGGCAGCTGGCCTTCAGCTACTTGTTCCTTCAGGGTCTTCATCGTCCTCTCTCTTCTGTTATTTTATAAATAGGCGGGGCAAGTTACACAATCTTTCAGTTTATACGATATGAATACACCAAAAAATGTAAACCAATCGTCGTTTTGAGCATTTGCCCTCTGCTTTAACGAAAAAACATCCAATGAATTATATCTCCAGTCAGAAATTTGATCTAAATCATCGCGAAAAGTTCTATGCAAAGTATATTCCAAACCCAATGTCAATCGATTATTTATACCTATTTTGGCGCCCATACCAAAAGGAATAGTAATATTGTCCATCACACGGGAAGAAAAGTTAAATTCGACTAATAGCATTCCCAACCCGCCACCAAGATATGGGGTCAAATATGTTTTTCGTTCAGAAAGTTCAAATTTAAAAAAATT
>NZ_DATFKB010000136.1:0-3670 GCF_035268865.1 Salinivirga sp.
ATCACAGAATGTAAAAATCGCCGCGCTTGCTGCTAATTACCTCCAAAACCACAAATCATCGGCGAAACATCCCAAACACCACAATCAACTTACAAACTTAAGAACTTACCAACCTACAACCGACCACTGCACAATTCATTAACTGAATTAACTCAATCACTTCCTAATCACCACTCGCTTTTGCTCCGGATTAAGTTCATGGGCTTTATCAAGCGCTTTCTGTGCTTCGTCAATTTGTCCCATTGCATTTAAACTCAGTCCCAAATTATACCAGGCGCTGGCATCTTCAGGTTTTAGCTTCACTACTTTTCGCAGCTGAGAAACAGAGGCTTTGTATCTCCGTGTAAGGCCATACACCACAGCCAGATCCTTTAAGGCTTTTATACTTCCTGGTTTTATTTGTATAGCTCGTTTGAGATATTTTTCAGCTTTTTTAAGGTCATTCAGGTGCTTACCATAAATGTTTCCCATCTGATAATTGATTTCAAACCGGGTAGAATCAATGCTGTTTAGTTTTTTGTACCACTGCAACCGGTTTTTAGGTTTGCCTTTCTGCAACACGGCAAGTGCATTTTTCCAGGCGCTCTGATGACGGGGTGCACGATTCAAAATACTTAAATAGTGAGGCATAACTTCCTTTAGTGGTTCATCCGATGCAAAGAGGGTATTGCCATATAAAAGATGGGCGTCGTTATAGGTTGGGTGTATGTCAATTGCTTTTTTAAGATACTTTCGGGCAAGTTGCAATAAATCCTGTTTTTGACTTGTATTGCTTTGCTCAATTGCCTTTTCATATAATTGTCCCCCGGCTACGCAGTTGCCTTTGGCACTGTTTTCAGATATTTGTACATCGTGCGTAAACAGTGTAAAATCATTTTTCCAATCACGATTGCGATCAATAGCTTTAACGCTGTATGCAAGCCCAACAATAATTAATACTGCAAACCCTGCCCGTGTATACGTTTTTTGCTTCAATAGCCAGTGAATACCGTAGCCCAACGCCACACTAAAGGCCAAAGAGGGCATAAACATGAACCGTTCGTTCATGAAGGTACCAATCGGGAAAAACAGATTCGACATTAAAATGAAAGTGCCAATAAAAAACCAAACCCAAAAACCATAAAACTTTCTATTAATCAGGGTTTTTACGGCAAAAAACAACAATGCAATTACTATAATCAATGTAAGCCATGGATAAATACTGTCCCAACCTGTAATGGGCACATGATAAGGATAATAATCGTAGGTTAGGGGATGCGGCACAATCAACAACCGCAGGTACCAGAGCCATGTAAGTAGTATGGTGGCAAATTTCTCGCCGGTTGTCATATCTGCAAACGGATTGTTCATTAGCGCACTGCTCTCCTGAATTTGCATCCCACCCAGTACCTGATAGCGTAAAAATACGAAAAGTGCAGCAGGAATAAGGGTCACAAAAATTATATGTACGATTTGTGCTTTTGTGCGTTTTAGGTAATATAGGCCAAGGGGCAGAAGCACAACAAAAACTACAGCATGTTCTTTTGACAACATGGCCAAAAACATTGAAATTGCAGCAGCGGTGTATACCAATAACTTGTTTTTTTTGCTATAAAAAAGCCATTTAGCAGCAAGCAGTACGAAAAGAAATGCCAGAATTTCATCTCTTCCTTTTGTGTTGGCAATTGCCTCGGTATGAATTGGATGCAGTGCGTATAGTAATGCAATGATAAAAGCTGCTTCAGTGGCCACGCGACTGCTTTTTTGTAATACCTGAAAAATTAGAACTACTACAAAAGCGTAAAGCAATATATTGATTAAATGTGAAATGAAAGGATTTTGACCAAAAAACTCATGCTCAAGCGCAAAAGTGGCAATTGATAAGGGGCGGTATCGGCCACCGGCAACGAGTTGCTTGTCAAAACCAAAAAAACCAGTGAACGATTCGGTGGACAAAATATCATCAATTCCCTCAAGACCCTGTTTTACAAAGTTATTTTCGGTAATTACAATGGCATCATCAAGGGCATATTCATTTGTAAGTGTATTTGCATAAATCAGCAGGGTTAGGATGAAAAGTATGGCCTGCGGATATTTTTGCACCCAGTTTGGAAGCTTCATAGGAATCTTCAATTTATTTGACTACGCTGATTAATTCGATATCAAATATCAGGTCAGATTTTGGAGGTATTAATGGTGGATTTCCCTCTTCTCCGTAACCCAGTTGCCATGGAATCAGTACCCTCGCTTTACCATTGGGTCGCATTTGTTTTACTGCGGCATTTAATCCGCTAATAACCTGCCCCTGGTCAATGGCAAAAATTACAGGATCGTCGGTTTTAAGCGATGATTGAAATAATTCACCATCTTTAAAATAACCAGAAAAGTGAATCTTTACCACATTGCCATCAACTGGGTTGCTGCCCAGGCCGGTTTTTATGTGAATGATCTGCAGACCAGAGTCGAGCTTGACAGTATCTTTACCAGCTACATCAAATGGTTTCACTTCCTTTTTTTCAGAGACATGAATCAATTCCAGGTCGAAGCGCAATTTTGTTCCGGGGGGCACCACACCGGGTAATCCGGCACTGCCATAGCCTAATTCAGGGGGGACAATTATGTGGTAACGGCCACCAACGCGCATTTTTTGTACCATTTCATCCCAGGCCGGTATCACATCTTCTGCTCCGGGGTTGATGCGTACTGGTTCTCCGCGGAGTTTCGAGGCATCGAAGATTCGCTGATCTGGCAAATAACCTGTGTAATGTAAATAGGCCCAGGAGGTGGTATCTGGCCTTAAACCCTGTCCCGAGTCTAATACCATATAGCGTATTCCTGATGCAGTGCTTAAGGTATCGTAACCCGCTGTATTGAATGTAGAAAATTCTTCGTTTGGTTTAATACCTATCAGTTCTATGTGAAAATTTAAAGTAGAATTGGGCGGGATATCGAGCACCCGACGATTGCCATATCCCAAATGGGGCGGTACAATAAGTTTTGCTGCACCACCTTCACGAAGCATTGCTATTGCTTCGTCCCAGCCCCGAATAACCTGTCCGACACCGTAGTTAAAGGTAAGGGGTTCGCCTCGCTCGTAGGAGTTGTCGAAGGTTGTGCCATCTGAAAGTTGTCCGATATAATGAACAGCTACCAAATCTCCCGGTTCAGGTTTTGTGCCTTCTCCGGGTTTCGTGATTTGGTAAATGAGTCCGGTTTGGGTTGTATCCATATTTTTATCCCATTTGTCCCTGGGACCCGAAAATATGTGTTTGGTATCTTGTCCTGTCAGATTTCCTGCACCCAATAACATGATGTGCAGCAAAAATATTGAGATGATTTTTGTCATTGCTAAATTTTTAAGGTCTATAAGATGCAATTTATAAAAAAGGAATGAATATTCGTAAATACACGCGAACCATACTTATAAAACACTTAATTAAGCTGCAAAAACAGTAATAATTTCGAAAAACAATAAATTCCACTGCTTTTCTTACCTTTGATGACTTATTTAATTTAGCTCAGATATGGTTAGCAATAATGACATTTTAAGACGCGTGCGATATATTTTTGACTTTGGTGATGACGATATGATCGGACTATTTTCAAGTGCTGATTTTGTTGTCACCCGCTCCCAGGTTAGTGAATGGCTAAAAAAGGACGAAGATCCGGAAAAACGTGATATTTCAGATCA
>NZ_DATFKB010000137.1:0-7219 GCF_035268865.1 Salinivirga sp.
TCTGTTAAGAAGCCCTCAAACCTGATGGTTCGCATTGGTACACCGGTAGAAAACCTCATTGAAGCTGCTGGTGGTTTCCCCGAAGATACAGGCAAAGTGGTCAGTGGCGGCCCTATGATGGGAAAAGCGCTGAATGATTTAGCCGCACCCGTGACTAAAGGCACGAGCGGGGTATTGCTTTTTAAAGACAGTGAGGCGCATCGCATAGACTATGAAGCCTGCATTCGCTGCGGTAAATGTGTAACAGCATGCCCGATGGGACTCGAACCCTACCAGCTCATGAACTATGCAACACATGAAATGTGGAAAGAATCTGAAGCAGACCGTATTATGGATTGTATCGAATGTGGTTCATGCTCATTCACATGTCCATCGTACAGGCCATTGCTGGATTACATCCGCCTGGGAAAATCTAACGTAAGTCAAATAATCAGATCAAGAAAACAATAATGAACAGACTATTAACCGTATCACCGTCACCCCACGTCAAGGGACACGATTCTGTACGAAGCATTATGTACGGAGTTGTGATCAGCCTGATACCCGCACTTGGGGTTGCAGTTTACTTTTTTGGACTGGATGCGCTGAAGCTAACACTCATAGCAGTAGCTTCCAGCATGTTTTTTGAATGGCTGATTCAAAAGTTTCTAATCAAAGAATCGCCCCGTTCGGCATTCGATGGATCTGCAATTATCACAGGTATGCTTTTGGCCTTTAATGTGCCATCGAGCCTGCCCATCTGGATGATGATTGTTGGTTCGCTTGTAGCTATCGGCGTTGGAAAAATGTCGTTTGGCGGTCTGGGGAAAAACATTTTTAACCCTGCACTCGTTGGCCGTGTTTTTATGCTTATATCGTGGCCCGTAGAAATGACAACCTGGCCCAACAACCGTTTCCATCTTGCCGATGGATATACAGGAGCCACACCGCTCGGAATGCTAAAAGAAGGCCTTCAGAATAATGAACCAATGTCGCAAGTGATGGATAAATTGCCTTCCACACTCGACTATTTTGTAGGAAATATGTCGGGTTGTATAGGTGAAATCTCTGCTTTGGCGATACTCATTGGTGGTATTTATATGGTAGTGCGTAAAATTATCAACTGGCAAACACCAGTAACCATTTTTGCTACTGTATTTATTTTTGCCGCCATTATGCGAGCCATTAATCCGGAGCTTTATCCCGATCCAACATTCCACCTACTCACAGGAGGTTTATTTATTGGTGCAATATATATGGCTACCGATATGGTTTCTTCACCGATGACCATTAAAGGACAGGTTATATTCGGGGTTGGAATAGGTATCATAACCCTGGTGATCAGGTATTGGGGCGCATATCCCGAAGGGGTTTCGTTTGCCATTCTGATTATGAATGCTACCGTACCAATTATAGACCGTTACACTAAACCGAAACGTTTTGGAGAGGAGGTTAAAAATGGCTAAAAGAGAATCCACATTCATCAATATGGTAGTTACACTATTTGCTGTAACGTTCATCGCTTCTGCCACATTGGGCGGTATTTATGAACTGACCAAGGAGCCTATTGCAAAAGCAAAGCTTGAGAAAAAGCTCAAAGCCATACAGCTGGTTGTGCCTGAATTCGACAATGATCCGAATTCAGAGATGTATACCATTAAAACCGAAAATGATGATATGCCACTGGAAGTATACCCGGCTAAAAAAGGCGATAAATTAGTTGGTGTAGCTGTAAAATCCTACACTATGAAAGGCTATAGTGGTTTAATTCAACTTATGGTGGGCTTCAAACCAGACGGAACCATTAATAAAATTTCGGTACTGCAGCACGCGGAAACACCCGGACTGGGAACAAAAATGACTGATGCATCATTTAAGGATCAGTTTTATGGTAAAAACCCTGCTGACTTTAACCTGGAAGTAAAAAAAGATGGTGGTGATGTAGATGCTATTACCGCTGCTACCATTAGCTCACGCGCATTTTGTGATGCCGTAAAGCGTGCCTATGATCAATACATGAAAGGAGGAAAAAAATGAATCAAAAACAGAATTTCACTAAAGGATTCATCAAAGACAATGCGGTATTTGTAATGCTGCTGGGACTATGTCCCACGCTAGCCGTTACATCAAGCGCAGTGAACGGACTGGGTATGGGACTTGCCACAACATTTGTGTTGGTTATGGCCAATATTGTTGTCGCACTGGTCAAAAACCTTATTCCTGAAAAAGTGCGTATTCCTTCATTTATTGTAATCATCGCATCTTTTGTGACAATCGTTGACCTTACCATGGCTGGTTTTTTACCGAGCCTGCACGAAGCGTTGGGTATTTTCATTCCACTGATTGTTGTAAACTGTCTTGTGCTGGGTCGCGCAGAAGCTTTTGCTTCTAAAAATAATATTGTATCATCCATTGTAGACGGACTCGGTATGGGGCTTGGATTTGCATTTGCACTGACACTTTTAGGCGCTGTTCGCGAATTACTCGGTGCAGGCTCTGTATTTGGATTATCCATCCCTATTTTCCCAACAACCGAAGATGGAGCACCCATTACAATGTTATTGTTTGTGCTGGCCCCAGGTGCTTTTATTGCACTTGGTTACCTGATTGCCATTATTAACCGGTTTAAAAAATCTTAAAACACTGAACTATGGAAATTTTTGCCATTATTATATCGGCCATACTGGTAAACAATATCGTACTGATGCAGTTCCTGGGTATCTGCCCGTTTATGGGGGTGTCCAAAAAACTGTCGACCGCCGTAGGTATGACAGGAGCTGTAACTTTTGTAATGGTACTGGCCACGATAGTAACCTATTTGATTCAAGTGTATGTACTCGAACCGTTTGGAATCGGGTACCTTCAAACCATCTCATTTATTTTAATCATTGCATCATTCGTGCAAATGGTCGAAATTGTTTTGAAAAAGGTCAGCCCCCCACTCTATCAGGCTTTGGGTGTATTTCTACCGCTGATTACAACCAACTGTGCCATTATGGGTGTAGCACTTTTAACCATACAAAACGATTATAACCTGATGGAAGGCATTATCTATGCCATTGGTTCGGCCATCGGTTTTGGTATTGCCATTACCTTGTTTGCCGGTATTCGTGAGCATCTAGATTTATTGGATGTACCCAAAGGCATGCGCGGAACACCAATTGCACTGGTTTCTGCAGGCATACTGGCCATGGCCTTCATGGGTTTTGCAGGATTGGTATAATTCGAACGAAATAATTATAAAAGCAAAAGCGCAACCAAATGGTTGCGCTTTTTTATTGTCAAATTTCCTGATATCGTAATATACTTAATTCACTGACATGGAATTACTTAAACTTACAACAATGCGATAAAAACTTGCTTCAAAATTACCCCTAACTACCAGCTAAAACCAATTCCCATAACCAATGAAGCATCGGGTGCATTACCATCATAAACCTGGTCCTCCATTTCAGGCGCAATAGAAATTACACCTGCAATACCAATCTGATAATGCAAGCCAAAACGCGCCCCATCTTTAAATACCCAGCGACCGCCAAATTCAACCCCGGCTGTTTCAATACCTCCAAAACCACCGTCTTTCACAGATAAATTAAAAAAGTTGCTGTCACGACTGGGATTGGTATGAATTTTCACGCCTCCGGTCAATCCAAATATACCTGCTCCAAAATGCACACCTATATAATCGTGTACACGAATTTCGTAATTGATACCTGCAAGTGTATAACCGCCTATTTGATAGCCGACAGCCAGTATATTTCGCGTTGTTTCTTCTTCAGCGGGTTTATCAACATCAGGTAAAGGTTCCCGGGTTGCTGAATTATTTTCTACTGATGCTTTTGGGTTGGCGGTTTCATTTTCAGTTCTTTCAGACTTTGCAACTGTTTTCTCGTCATCTATTTTTTCAAGCCATCCTGAAGCGGCAAAAGCTTTAATCGATTGAGCAAGGACATTACGGATATTTGCAGCATGCATGTTGGTTACGTCCAAACTGTTTACTTTACGATCACGCTTGTCAGAAAATAATAATTGACCTTTGAAGTAATAATCTGCGTCTAAAGTGACGATTGCATATTCAGTTGTAAGATCTGTTTTTTCCTGGATTTTCAGTTGATTTATTTGTATTGTTATTGGCCGTTGATAGCTTCCCCTGGGCACAGCTGCCTGATAGTAATTTAATAATGTGGTTTCAAAATCCTGTTCAAAAGTGGCTGGTCTGCGGGTATTGAAAAAGCCTTTTTTGACAATACCAATCTGTGATTTATTATCCCTGTTATCTTTAACTTCTTTCACATAAAAGGCCGGATTATCGTAATCTAACAGCTTAGGTGTTAAATGTATTTCGTGATTTTTTTGGGCTGTCATATTTAAAGCAAATACAGCCAGTAACAGGGAAAAAACAAGCTTTTTCATTTCTATAATAAGAGGTTTACAAAAGTTTGTTTTAAAAATACGAATGATCCGTGTTAATAACAAAAATAAGATAATAAAATTTAACTAAATGATTATGATTAACCAAACCCGTGTAAGACGAAAGAGGTTGTTAATGCTTCATTCCAGGTGCTTTTTAACAAACTTAATAAACTGTTCCCAGTCATAGGTAGTTACCCCATGTCTTCCTGATCTTAAATGATACCCGATTGTATTGTGTATGGGTTTATTGAGAGGAGGTTGAATGGAATCGTTCAATCCGGTTTTTCCATACAACTCATAAACAGGAGTTGCATGATATGCTGAAAGATACTCACCTTTGGGGTCTGAAAAACAATCCAGTTCTGCACTGGCAATATACACAGGCCTTGGCGCAATTAATGCAATCAGCATGTGCTGATCAACGGGCAGCCTTTCTTCTTTATTTCTATATTTATTAAAGTTCTGACAGAACCATTGCGGAAAGTTATAATGTATTTTTGCAATGGTTTCACCAAATTTCCTTCTGAAAAGTGCAGCTCCTGCACAACCTGAGTTATTTGAAATTACAATGTCAAATCTCCTGTCAAGGGCACCTGCCCATAAAGAAGTTTTACCAATTCGTGAATGTCCAAATAATATAAACTTCGACTTTCTGGTCATTTCATCCTTCTTGAGGTAATCCAATATCCTTGAATAACCCCATGCCCATGCTGAAATTGAACCCCATTGGTCACCTTTGGGTTTGTTTTGTTTCTTTTTATAAAAAAATGGATGAATTCCATCTGAAAAATCACATCTTTCCGGATCTATATCACCATAATAAACAGTTGCCAAACCAAACCCCTCTGAAATAATTTTCTTTATGGGCCATCTGTCGCTTCTTGTTCCCATTGATTCCTCAGATGCACGGTTATCATTTATACCAAGGGCTGGATTATTGAGGATCCAGGAGTTGGTTAAAATTACATGCTTATCATCTATTATGGTTTGGTTTCCATAGAAGTTATATCCAATAAAAACCGGAGGATTCTCCTTGTCTTTTGGCAGGTATAGCAATACGATTATTTTAAGTTCTTTTCCTTTTGCTTTATAAATAAGTGAAATTTGTTTCCGTATAGCAGTGTTATCTAATGCAGAATCGCTTTGTTCCAGCACCTTTGAAATAAGTGGTTTATCGATACCCTTTGGAATAAACCCGTAGATTTCTTTTTTATAGAGATTAAGAATTTGGGGCCTGCGTTTGTTTTCCCATACTGATACACGATCAATTTTTTCTCCATTTTTAAGGGTTAATACATCTGGCAGCTCATATGGTTCTACGGCATCTTCGTCACAATTCTGATCTTTATCGGCATTAAAAGAGCAACTTACAGAAATACTCAATAAAACTAAAGCAAAAAATATTTTATATACCATAATTATTTTTAGCGTATTGATTTGAGCGTGTAATCTCTATTTGTCATTCAAATCTAATGAAATGAATTTAAAAGTTTTACGAATATGGCGCAAATATGTAAATCTTCGCCATTAAAGCTCGTTAAAGCGTGCTGGAATGGTGTGTTGATTTTGCGTTTCTTCTTATGGTAAGAATCTACCGTCGATGTATATTAAACAAAAATTGCCTATATTATTGTGTTTTATAAATTTTTTAAATCGTATTTTCAGTCAGACCATCGCAAAAAAAAGCCTGTTCAAAAAATCTCGTTTTTGAACAGGCTCGCGTTTTAAGCTAATATTTCATTAAATTTTGCTTTCAACAATTTTCATGATCTCCTCTTCCATTGCAATGGCTTTTTGCCTTATCTCCTCTCCTTCTTTCAGAATCTTGTCTGCAAAAGCCTTGTCAGTCAGATCAGCAGCATTGATCTTCACATTAAGCAATGCGCCCATTACGCCACTTCTAGCTGCAAGTGCGCCTACACCCGCATCTGTTACGGAATTGGGATTTCCAATTTCGGCCATTGCTTTCATCACCTCCATTGACTCATAACAGAGTTTCATGGTTTCGAAAGGCACCTCAGTGGCATATTTCGTAGCCTTGTCGATGGCTTCTTTCCGTTCCTTTTTCTCTTCATCAGTACCTTTAGGCATTTTAAACGCATCCATAATGGTGTTAAAAGCCCTTGTATCTTCATCAACTTTTTTCATGAGTGCTTCCTGGTAATATTTACCTTTCTCTGCCCATTCGCTGAATTCCGGGCAGCGATCGTCCCAGCCACGCTTGTGCGATGAGAGGTTGGCCACCATTGTACCTAAAGCTGAGCCAAGTGCTCCCATGTAAGCACTAATCGAACCTCCGCCAGGAGCAGGCGATTCTGAGGCTGTCTCATTGGCAAAATCGGTCAGTGTTTTATTTACCAAAGCATTTGGATCATCGTCTTCCAGAATGTACTCAATGATCTTTTTATTTGCCTCGAATGGATACAAATCATCTAAGCCAAGCGATTTAACTGCTATTTTAATAATTTCACTGTTGGGAATACCAGTGGAACGATTCTGCATGCGCAAATAATGCTTACCAGCATCAATCATCGCCTTTACTGGCACAACACCTACAAGTTCACTACCGGTAACACGCAGTCCACGCTCATTGGCGCTTTCGTACACTGCATCAAATGCTTCGTGAATAGATGTTACAGAAATGTCGGTCAGGTTCATTGAAATTTGAGCAATTCCATACTCCTCTATGAACCAACCTATTCCACGTACTTTTTTCAATTTCCCCGGAATACGCACATCATTTCCATTTTCATCTTTTACTTTTTTACCTGTTACAGGATCGCCCTCGCGTTTTACACGGCCGGCTTCGCGTACATCAAAAGCCACA
>NZ_DATFKB010000138.1:0-17421 GCF_035268865.1 Salinivirga sp.
TTCAATTGTAGGCCGGTATTATGGTATGGATCGCGATAAGCGTTGGGAACGCATCAAACTTGCTTATGACCTTTATGTGCATGGAAAAGGGAAGTCTTCTAAAGATCCTGTGCAGGCAATGCAGGCTTCATATGATGATGGAGTGACCGACGAATTTATTAAACCTGTTGTCATCACGAATGAAAATGATGAACCAACCGGAACCATCAAAGAGGGTGATGTGGTATTTTGTTTCAACTTCCGCACAGACCGTTTGCGTGAAATGACCATTGTGCTGACCCAACAGGACATGCCAGAGCATGATATGAAAACCATGCCGCTTTATTACCTGACCATGACACGCTACGATGATAGCTTTAAGGATGTACACATTCCATTTGATAAGGAGAATTTAAAAGATACTATGGGAGCGGTGCTGGCAAAAGAAGGAAAAAAACAAATTCGTATTGCTGAAACAGAAAAATATGCACATGTTACTTTTTTCTTCTCAGGAGGTCAGGAGAAAGAGTTCGAAAATGAAAAGCGAATTCTGATTCCATCTCCTAAAGTTGCCACATACGATATGCAGCCTGAAATGAGCGCTTACAAAGTAAAAGATGCCATAGTTGAAGAATTACATAAGGCTGAAACAGATTTTGTATGTCTCAATTTTGCCAATGGCGATATGGTTGGCCATACAGGCGTTTATGAAGCTATAGAAAAAGCTGTTGAAGCGGTTGATGAATGCGTAGGTGATGTTGTAGAAGCTGCACGCCAAAACGATTATGAGTTGGTTATCATTGCCGATCACGGAAATGCAGATAATGCTGTAAACCCTGATGAAAGCCCCAATACTGCGCACTCGCTCAATGCTGTGCCAATAATTGTGGTAAGCGATCGCTACAAAAAAGTCAATAATGGTATTCTTGCTGATGTTGCGCCTACAATTCTTGAAATGATGGGTTTGCAAAGACCTGAAGCTATGACAGGAAAACCGCTTGTAGAATGAAAGCCCAACCTGTAACCATGCTGGAAATAGGAAAAACTTTAGTAAGTCTCGATCTGATTGAGAAACAGTTTCATTGCGATATTGAAAAATGCCATGGAGCATGCTGTGTTATTGGCGAATCTGGTGCTCCGCTGGAGCCAGCGGAAAAAGAGAAAATAGCCGATGTTTATCCGCTTGTTCGGCAATTTATGACCAGTGAGGGAGTAAAGGCCGTCGATGAGCAGGGATGGTATGTGGTTGACGAAGATGGAGATACCGTTACACCTTTGATGAATAATGGTGCATGCGCTTATATTTACGAAGATAATGGCATAACTTTCTGCGCTATAGAAAAAGCATGCATGGAGGGTTTAATTGATTTTCGCAAACCTGTATCCTGCCATTTGTATCCTGTGAGGATTACAGAATATGAGGCTTATGATGCTGTAAATTATGAGAAAAACAAGATCTGTAAAGCTGCGCTTAAAAAAGGAAAAAATGAGCAGGTTCAGCTGTACAAATTCCTAAAAGATGCTTTGATCAGAAAGTACGGGGAAAAATGGTACAATGAGCTGGAGCTGAATGCCAGAGTCTGGGAAAAACAGAAACAGGAAGCACAATAATGGTATTCCGGGTTCGTTTAGCTTAATTTAAACCGAAATCGATGAAGAAAGTATTTTTTTGGATTACACTTTTTATGATTCTCGGGCTCAATAGCCTCTTTGCACAGGAAATGCTTAATCCCAAAGAAGACTTTTTGTTTGACGGTAAGTATTTCGATCCCTATAGCCCATATGTGACCATTGGAGCTGGATATGGAGTGAATTATCAGCAGCAGGAGGGAGAACAGAATGTGGCAGTTGATTTTCATATGAACTTCAACGAATTGGCTACAAACCTGGGTTATTTTTCATCAACCGACCGCTTTTTAGATGGTGGTGGCGGACTGAGACAACACCATTCCAGGCAACGATTACATGATATACACTTAGGTGCAGGTTGGCGCCATGAAAGATTGAAACACAATTTTGCAATATATGGTGGTGTCTCTTTTGCTGCGGGTCGCACCCCCACACTTACCGAGGAGGGTAATCAGGCCTTTATTGTGCGCAGAACACCAGGAGTTTACATTCAAGCTCATTATTCGCATAAACCTGCTTATGACGTGGGTTATGGTGCAACATTGTATTTTGCCTACAGCCGTTTTTTTAAAATTGTTGGGGTGCAGGCACATATTTTCTTATCTTCAGCCTTCAAAGCTTATAACCGATAAATCATCATAATTATGGAAAATTTAAAACAATACATCGAAGACAACAAGCAGCGTTTTTTAGACGAACTGTTTGAATTAATTCGTATTCCGAGTATTAGCTCTCTCTCGGAGCATAAGCAAGATATGTACAAAGCAGCTGAGCTTTGGAAAAAATATTTGCTCGATGCCGGTGCCGATGATGCCCGTATCTACGATACAGAAGGCCATCCAATTCTTTACGCCGAAAAAATTATAGATCCTAAAAAACCTACCGTACTTGTATACGGTCATATGGACGTAATGCCCGTTGATCCGATAGATCTTTGGGAGTCAGAGCCATTTGAGCCGGAAATTCGTGACGGCAAAATCTATGCACGTGGAGCCGATGACGATAAAGGCCAGGCTTTTATGCATACCAAAGCATTTGAATTCATGGTGAAAACCAATCAATTGCCTGTAAACGTTAAGTTTATGATTGAGGGTGAGGAGGAGATAGGATCGCCCAACCTTACCAAATGGTGTGCCGAGTACAAAGATATGCTCGAAGCAGATATTATTTTGGTGAGCGATACCGGAATGATCGCTCAGGACGTCCCTTCAATTACTACGGGTTTGCGCGGACTTACATATTTACAAATTGAAGTAACCGGGCCTAATCGTGACTTGCACTCAGGACTTTTTGGTGGTGCAGTTGCCAACCCGCTTAATGTTTTGGCCGATATCATTGCAAAAATGACAGATGAGAATAATCGTGTTACCATTCCGGGTTTTTATGACGATGTGCTGGAAGCTTCAGATGAGGAGCGTAAAAAATTGAATCAGGCGCC
The DNA here is from genome assembly GCF_035268865.1 of Salinivirga sp. Lineage (GTDB taxonomy): Bacteria > Bacteroidota > Bacteroidia > Bacteroidales > Salinivirgaceae > Salinivirga. The sequence continues at coordinate 3,047 of NZ_DATFKB010000138.1, forward strand.
TTTTAGCAAAGAAGCGTACAAAAAAGCAATTGATGTTGAAGAACTCGATGGAGAAAAAGGGTATACCACCATCGAGCGTACCGGAATAAGACCTTCATTTGACCTTTGTGGTATGTGGGGCGGATACACCGGTGAAGGTGCCAAAACTGTATTGCCATCAAAAGCTTATGCCAAATTATCAAGCCGTCTGGTTCCAAATCAGGATCATGAGAAGATTGGTAAAATGATTAAAGATCATATAGAAAAAATTGCACCTAAATCTGTGAAAGTAGAAGTAACCCCGCTGCATGGTGGTCAGGCATATGTGTGTCCAATTGATATACCAGCATATAAGGCTGCAGAGAAAGCTTTCGAAGAAGCTTTTGGAAAAATGCCTGTACCTGTACGTAGTGGTGGTAGTATCCCAATTATCTCAACCTTCGAGAAAGTATTGGGTACAAAATCAATCTTAATGGGCTTCGGACTTGAAAGTGATGCTATTCATTCACCCAATGAAAACTATCCACTTTTCAACTTCTATAAAGGAATTGAAACACTGCCATTGTTCTATAAGTATTTTGCTGAAAAAAAATAATAGCAGGTTTATCATAATTTAAGGGCAATCTGTTTAAAAATTGGCAGATTGCCCTTTTTTATATACTGTTTTTATAAAAAATTATAAGTTTGCACAAAGTATTGATATGCCACAACAGGGACAAAAACCAATTATAATTGCTGGTCCGTGCAGTGCCGAAACAGAGGAGCAAGTAATGCAAACGGCCGCCGGAATTGCCGGTCATTCAGCAGTGACTGCTTTTAGAAGTGGTGTTTGGAAGCCTCGTTCCCGCCCAGGTAATTTTGAGGGCGCCGGTGACAACGCGTTGCAATGGCTAAAAAAGGTAAAAAATGAGTATGATTTACCCATTGCCGTCGAAGTTGCCACACCCAGCCATGTTGAGAAAGCCCTTGAGGCCGGTGTGGAATATCTATGGGTTGGAGCACGTACCACTTCGAATCCATTTTCAGTGCAGGAACTGGCCAGGGCTCTTGAAGGTATAGATGTGCAAATTATGGTGAAAAACCCTGTCAACCCCGATTTGTCATTATGGATAGGAGCAATTGAACGTATGATGAAGATGACCCCTGGAAATGTGATGGCCATACACCGCGGTTTTTACCCATATGAACAAACTCCTTACCGGAATATACCTAAATGGGAAATCCCCATTGAGTTGAAAACACGGATGCCCGAAATTGCCATAATATGCGATCCGAGTCATATTAGTGGTGACCGGGGCTTGGTCCCTGAAATTGCTCAGTATGCATTGGATTTAAATTTTGATGGGTTGATGATTGAAACGCACATCGATCCGAAAAATGCTTTGAGTGATGCAAATCAGCAATTAACTCCGGATAGCTTGCTAAAACTCCTCGATAATCTTGAGTTTCGGGATCAGAATGTAAACGGAAGTGTGCAAAATGCGCTTGAAAGTTTTAGAAATCAAATAGATTCTATCGATTCGCAGATACTTGAGTTATTGGCTCAACGTATGGAGACAACCCGCAAAATCGGTGCGTATAAGCGTCACCGCAATGTGGCTGCATTTCAACTTAAGCGGTGGAAAAATATAATCCGGTCTCGTATGGAAACCGGATCTTCTCTTGGGTTATCGAAAGAATTTGTGAAAAAAATGCTTCAAAGTGTACACAAAGAATCTATTCGCATTCAATCTGAAATTATGAAGCAGCATAGAAACAAGGATGATTAATCCATTGCCCTGATTTCAAAATCGTAGCTTTCCATAACCGGGTTAGATAATATTTTTTTGCAGGCCTCGTCAACTTTTTCTTTGGCATGTGGTTCATTGTCGGCTTCTATCTCCAGGGTAATATGTTTACCAATGCGCACATTTTCTACGCTTTTGTACCCTATGCTGTGCATGCTGTGGGTTACAGCTTTGCCCTGGGGGTCCAGAAGGGCTTTGAGTGGCATCACATTAATTTCTGCGATAAATTTCATATCAGATTATTTTTGATGTTAATTATTGTTTTTTACTGAATGCGAATTTTATTCCCGAAAGGGCTATGTAAAATGGTATAATTATTACACCGGCTGTAAATTTAAATAAAATTAATGCAGCCAACGATCCTGTAAGCAAAATTAAAATATAAACTTTTTGTTGGCCTGAAAATTCCTTAAGTCCCATGAGCGGAATAGGGGCGACCATTATAAAGCTAAAAACTACAATAATGGGTAATACAAACTCATAGGTAATCCACATGGTGTTGCTAAGCAATAAAAAGACAAATGAAACTATAAATAATGCATTGGCAGGTGTTGGCAATCCCTGAAAATGTTTTGATTGAGATTCATCCACATTAAATTTGGCCAGGCGGAGTGCTGCAAATAGTACGAGTAAAAAGGGTGTGAAAATGGCCCAGTTTTCGTATGAGATAAATGCAACATCTCCTGCCCAGTGTTGTTTAAGCAGTGCAAACAACATTGTGGCCGGAGCGAGCCCAAAGGTGATTAAATCGGCCAAAGAATCGAGCTGTTTGCCAATAGGCGAAGAAACCCGGAGTAACCGTGCTGCAAAGCCATCGAAAAAATCAAAAATGGCGCCGGCAAGTATTAAATATGCGGCGAAATAAAAATTGGTTTCCAGGGCCATTACAATGGCAATTGCACCTGAAAGTAGATTCATGAGTGTAAGCAAATTTGGAATAAATGATCGAATCATGTGGTTTAATAGCTTTTTTTTATATTTACCGGCAATATTTTAGCACAAATTTAAGTTAAAAAATACAGTTGCATAATTTTACAGTGAGTTTCCCTAATTTGAATGTTGATTATTTGATTTATGCGTAAATATATAATACTATCTTTTTTGTTTGTAGCCGTTTCTTTAGGTTTATTGGGGCAATCTGCACCCAAATATAGTAATGAGTTTTTATCCATTGGAGTTGGAGGAAGAGCTTTAGGAATGGGAAATGCTGTAGTTTCATCGACCAACGATGTTTATGCCACTTACTGGAATCCTGCCGGATTGCTTGAAGCTAAAAATGATGTGCAGGCAGGCTATATGCACTCTGAATATTTTGCAGGTATTGCCAAATACGATTACGGAGCAGTTTCATATAAAATTGATTCCAAACAAAGTATTGGCATATCATTAATCCGGTTTGGAGTCGATAACATTCCAAATACCCTTGAACTTATTGACGCCGAAGGGAACATACGTTATGACCGGGTTAAAAGTTTTTCAGTGGCTGATTATGCTTTTTTAATTTCATATGCCCGTGATCTGGGTATTGAAGGATTAAATGTTGGCGGAAATGTTAAAATTGTACGCCGTGTGGCTGGTGAATTTGCCAATGCCTGGGGATTTGGAATTGATGCCGCCGCAACATACGATTATAAAGGCTGGCGCTTTGCCGCTCTTGCCCGGGATGTTACCTCCACTTTTAATGCCTGGAGTTTTGAACAGGGCGAATTGCAGGAAACTTTTGAAATGACGGGTAACGAAATACCTGAAAACTCTCTGGAAATAACCTTGCCAAAGTTTATTTTGTCTGTATCGCGCTCATTTACAGTAAAAGAAGATTTTCATATATTGGGCGAAGCAAATATCGATCTTACTACTGATGGAAAACGTAATGTGCTGGTTAAAACAGATTTTATTAGCATGGACCCACACCTCGGTGTAGAGGTTGATTACAAGCGCATATTTTTTCTGAGAGGAGGGTTTCTTAATCTTCAAAAAGAGACCATTGCCGATCGCGATAAAGCCTCATATACTGTACAGCCAACAATTGGTGCTGGCCTGAGAATAAAACGACTGGCCATAGATTATGCTTACACCAATCTGGGTGGTGTGTCGCAGGTGCCTTATTCCCACATAGTTTCTCTGAGCTACGGCTTTACTGTTGATTAAATCCATCTAATTTTTGATGAATTTCTTCATTCTTACCTAACAAAAGCTTAAACCAGGTGTTTCTTTGGTAAATTTTCGTTTATGACCGATAATACCGCAAAGCGATCTGCTTATATTTTGCAAATTAAATATTTGTTATTCAGTGCTTCCATTATACCTGCATTGATTTCTGGTGTGCTTGTGTATGGACAGGCTCAATTGCATCTTTTCGAATGGTTTTTAGTAATTCTGGGGCTTCTGCTAGGGCAGGCCGGAGGAGATTATTTATATTACTATTTCACCAATAATCATACTGACCAACGTGATGCACATACAAAGATTTTTGCCGGCTGGCAGCCACTTTTTGCCAGGTACTTCAAAAGCGCTAAAACACCTTTTTATGTGGGGCTTGCAGTACTATTCGTCAACGTTTTTGTTCTGTATTATTTTTATCTGGCCATTGGCTGGAAAATTTTGGCTTTCGCTGCAGTTGGAGGATTAATAGCACTTACTTTTACTTTTTTAATGATGAAAGGATTTAAGGAGGTGACAGTTTTTGTTACATTCGGTCCCTTAAGTATGGCCGGAGCCTATTTGGCCCTTACTGGTCAAATTGCATACCTCCCAGTCTGGGTTTCAATCCCCGTTGGTTTACTGATTACCCTTGTGGCCTATTTAAAAGGTGCTCGAATAAAAACCAGCGTCGATGGACAGCATGTAGTTTCCATCAAAAATAATCTAATTGATTTTTTAACATATTTGGCTTTCGTATCGCTTATTGCATTGGTTGTGTTTAAAGTATTGCCGGTTCATAGTCTATTAGGACTATTGGGTATTGTGCCTGCTATTCTTATGCGGAAAAAACTGGCCAGCAAAAGTGCCAGTATCCCCCAATACTTGAGCGCTACGGTGCAATCTATTTTCGCTATGATTGTTGCAGGCATAGGTATTATGACAGGTTGGATACTGCAATATCACTTCACAATTTTTTAGTACTTATTTAAATTTTGACATGATGAAGTTTTTTTATTGGATAAATGTATGGTTAAAGGCTGCCAGAGCTCCATTTCTAGTGGTTAGCTTTATTCCTGCAGTTTTAGGAGGTGTATTAGCCTGGAAAGATGGCAGTTTTGATTGGACAATATTTCTGCTTACTACCATAGGAATTGTATTAGCACATTCCGCTGCCGACTTTATTGATGACTATTTTGATTATAAAAACGATAATCTTGGTAATAAGGAGTCTCAATTTCATGATAGCCCTTTAATTAGCGGAGAAGTTACACCCAATCAGGTGCTGTGGGCTACAGCTATTTGTTTAATACCAGCCATTGGGATAGGTGTCTATTTGTATTTCTTGATCGGTTGGCCAGTGATTTCTATGGCAGCATTGGGTGCATTTATTGTGTTTTTCTATACCTCACCACCATTAAGGCTAAATTATCGTGGGCTGGGTGAAACTGCCTTGTTTATTGCCTTTGGACCAATGATTGTGTTTGGCGTGTATTTTGTTTTGACGCAGCAATTTAGTTGGGAACCTATACTTTTATCTATTCCAATCGGGATTTTTACAATGAACGTAGGGTTGGTAAGTAACACTTTTGATTATGAAGATGATGTAAAGTCTAAGAAGCGTACTTTCCCGGTTAGATTTGGACAATCTAATGCAGTAAAGTTTTTAAATGTTGCTACTATTATTGCTTTTGCAATTATTGTTGCAGGAGCTTTCTTTCAGTTGGTGTCCTATTTTTCATTGCTAATGATACTTTTAGTGGTTCTGGCATTTCGTGTACTTAATGATACTCGTAAATTTACTGAACTCAACCGGTATACCAGGGCCATGGGGTCAGCAATTGCCCTGTCTTCGCTTAGTGGTATATTATTGACGCTTGGATATTTGGGAGAAATATATTTGTTCAACTAACCTATTATTACAGGAGCTGTTATTTATTATTTCTTGCATCATTTTCGGTTTGTTTTATCCTGGCTTTGTGTTAGTGTTTTGGTTAACAGGTATTTATGGTGTGTTCCGAATCTGCTGATTTGGTGGTGTGAAACCAAATAGGTAATCTTACCTTTTGATTTAACAGATTATTTTATAACTTAAATAATTCAAAGAACTTGTTTTGATGGGCTAATTGATTGACAACTAGCATAGAAAGCATTGATAAAGTTTCTTTAAAAGAAATTTAGGTGAAAAAAATACCTTCATATCATACACGTATTCTCAGAAGAGGCATGGTAATAGCTGTTTTTATTGCTGTTTCGTTCGCTTTTATGCTCACAAAGACCGATAAAAAGCAGCAACCCGATAGCCAGAAAGAGGTATTGGAAGCTATTATTGAACGCGATACACTAATCGCATTGACAAATTATAATTCCATCAGTTATTTTAGTTATCGCGGTAAGCCAATGGGTTTCCAGTATGATATGCTCACACTTTTCGCCAATTTTTTAGATGTTGAATTAAAAATCATTATCAATAATGATATTGAAACAGCATTAAAGAAACTAAATGCACACGAGTGTGATGTGCTTGCAATGAACCTTGCTGTTACAAAAGATCGTGCTTCACGGGTTTCTTTTGCTGCAGCATACGGCCAAACACGGCAGGTGCTTGTACAAAAAAAGCCTGTCGGTTGGGAAAAAATGACCAAAAGAGAACTTAACTCCTACCTAATTCGTAATCAACTGGATCTTGCCAACCGCAAAGTTCATGTGCAAAGCAATTCAGCATTTGAAAAACGCCTACGCAACCTAAGCGATGAGATCGGGGCCAATATCGATATTGTAGAGGTAGAAAACTACGATGCCGAACAGTTGATAAGGCTTGTGGCAAAAGGTGAAATTAGCTATACCGTGGCTGATGAGAATGTGGCTAAACTGAACCAGACATATTATCCTGAAATTGATATCAGTACACCGGTAAGTTTTCCGCAAAGAATGGCATGGGCAGTAGCAAAAGATGCCGATAAATTTTTGTCAAAGCTCAATTCGTGGGTCTATACATTTAAAAACGGACCAATGTATGCCCTGCTTTACAATAAATACTTTAAAAGTAAAAAAGCATCGAGCCGCATTAAAAGCCAGTATATGTCTATTAGTGGAGGCAAAATTTCACCATACGATGAAACCATACAACGCTACAGTGAAATTCCCAATTACGACTGGCGTTTGGTGGCTTCTATGATTTACCAGGAGTCACGTTTTAATCCACGTGTAGTTAGCTGGGCCGGGGCATTTGGTATTATGCAGTTAATGCCGGGTACGGCCAATTATTTCGGTGTAAGCCGTGCATCATCCCCCAGAATGCATATTCGGGCTGGTTGCCAGTTCCTCGATTACCTGGACCGCCAGTTTGAAGATGAACTGCCTGATAAAGAGGAACGCCGCAAGTTCGTGCTGGCGTCATACAATTGTGGCATTGGGCATGTGCGCGATGCCAGGCGTTTGGCAGAGAAATATGGCAAAAATCCGGATGTGTGGGATACCCAGGTTGATAGTATGTTACTTTGGAAATCGGATCCGAAGTACTATCTCGATCCGGTTGTGAAATATGGTTACTGTCGCGGACAGGAGCCATTTGACTATGTCAAGGAAATTATGAATCGCTATGAACATTATAAAAATGTCATCAGTGAGGACAATCTGTAAGCTTTAGCGTTTTTTATGACAGATCCTAAATCAGAATCCCGAATAATTTTAAGGAAATTATTTAAAAATGCCAATGGCGATGCCGCAGACGCCATTGTAAAATATCAGGGCCGGGAATTACCCAATTTTGGTATAATGTATCCTGATATTAGAAAACTATCTGAACAGTTTTCAAAGCATAACGGTATTGCTGCAGAGTTAATCATTAAAAATACCAGAGAGGCCAGAATCATGGCCATGCTATTGGTTGATATCCAGCAATTGGATGAGCAGTTAATGAAAGTTTTTATAAAACAATCGGTGACTGCGGAGCTTGAAAACCATCTTGCCCGGCATGTGCTTGCACCTTTTTTGAAATACAATAGCTGGCAAAATCTTGAGTCGCTTGTTGATGTGCCATTAGCTGTAAAAACCGCCATTCAGTTTTTCAGAATGAATGCTGAGTTGCCTGCCTTTGATAAGTCAATTAAGCTTTTGAGCGTCTGGCTAAATGAAAACTATCAGCCCTCAATGGATGGCACCCATTTGGCTGAGGCCATTTACCGCTGTTTTCCAGATAACAGGGCCGACTTTGAGGCACAGCTTTATGAAATGCAGAATAGCCATCCAGGTGCTGCGGCTCAAATACAAAACTGGATCGATGATTTTCAATATATTGAAAACAACTAGAGCAAAGTTTTTAGGACGTCTTCAAATAGTTTTACTAAATCTTTTTCTGCTACACCTGCAGTTTCTATAATTTCTTCCAGGGTAACAGGTTTTAAGTTATCCGGGTCGCATTCATCTGTCAATACACTTATTGCAACGCATGGTAATCCCATGTGATTGGCCACAATAACTTCAGGCACTGTGCTCATTCCTACGGCATCGCCACCCAGGTTGGCAAGCATTCGGTACTCGGCCCGGGTTTCAAGCGTAGGTCCCTGCATTGCAATATATACCCCTTCGAACAGGTCTATATTCTTTTTTTGAGCAACATTTCGGAAAAGGTTATTCATTTTTTCATCGTAAGGAGCACTCATGTCCGGAAACCTTGGACCCCACTCATCAATATTTGGACCAATCAAAGGGTTGTCCATTAGTAGGTTAATGTGGTCGGTGATCAGCATTAGGTTTCCTTTTCTGAACTTTTTATTCATGGCACCTGCAGCATTTGAAATAAGCAACCTCGATATCCCTGATGATTTGAGTACCCTTACAGGGAAAGTTACTTGCTGCAGGGTATATCCCTCATAATAATGAAAACGGCCTTGCATTGCCACAACCGGGTGGCCAAATAGGTTACCATAAATGAGTTTGCCACTATGTGACTCTACTGTTGAAAGTGGGAAATGGGGAATGTCTTCGTAATCAATGGTATGCTCCCGGTCAATTTTGTCAGCCAGTCGGCTAAGTCCTGTGCCAAGAATAATACCTGTTTCAGGTTTAAAATTATTTGTTTTTTCTTTTAAAAACTCCTGTGCTTCAATTACCTTATTGATTTGTTCTTTTGACATGTTCATCTGTATTTTTACGAAAAATAGTTAATTTTACTTAGAACGACAGAGCAAAATATGGAGAATAAATATTAACGAAATGTGAAGATGGTATTTAAAGCTTTGAAAAAATAATTATTTTACCAATTTTGTCTTCGGAAGAGAAATTGTAAACAATTTCATCCTTTGCATATGAATAGTTAGCTCACAAAAACATGATTCAATGAAAAAATTAATCAGCTATTTTTTGTTGCTTTTGCTGGTAATGAGTATTACCGACTTAAAGGCGCAAAATGAAAAATTCAAAGCTCTTTTTATGTACAATTTTACCAAGTATATAGAATGGCCGGGGGATAAGCAGTCTGGCGATTTTGTAATTGGCATACTTGGTAACTCTCCAATGAAAAAGGAGCTTGAGGTTATTGCCACAAAGAAAAAAGTGGGTAGCCAGCCCATTAAAGTCAAGGTTTTCAATTCAATTAATGATATTGGGTCTTGCCATATTTTGTTCATCCCTTCTGGCAAAAGTTCATCACTTGATGAGGTTAAGGCGCGCGTAGGCGGAAAAGGTGTGCTGATAATTACAGACAGGCCTGGTTTTGGCAGAAAAGGTTCAGGCATAAACTATGTGCTGAAGGGAGGTCATCAGGATTTTGAAATCAACAAATCTACCATGGCCGAACAGCGTCTAAAAGTGAATTCTGCTCTCTATTCACTTGGAACTGTAATCAACTAATTCAATTGAAAACAATTAAATGACTGAAAAATGAAAAAATATATTCCCCTGTTATTGTTCTTTTTATTATCAGCAAACTTATCGTTGGTAGCCCAGGAAAAGACATACGACTTTGAAAATATGAGCCGAAAAGAAATTTTGGCAATTAGTTATGATGAGATGCTTGAAATGCCTTTCGAAGCATTGAAAGAAATGGCTGAGGCAATTGGTATTTCTGCAGATGAACTATTGAATCTTGCTTTAAACCGAGAAGTTAGCTCTGCTTCTAAAAAAGGAGAGAGTGTTTTTGAGTCACCACTCTCGACCACTGTAATCACAAAGGAAGAAATTAAACTGACCGGTGCAACAACCTACGAAGAATTATTCAGGTTAGTACCCGGGATGATCGTAAGGCAGGAATCTAATGGCAATTACGATATTCATATAAGAGGTAATGATAACTTGCCCCCGGGCAATTTCTCGCATTTCTCTGAAAACATGATGACGCTGGTAATGGTAGATGGCAGAATTGTGTATAATTATATTAACGGAGGTACAATTTGGGAGTCGCTTCCTGTAGCTATGTCAGATATTGAAAGAATTGAAATTATACGTGGAGCCTCAAGTGCCCTGTATGGCCCAAATGCCGTTTCGGGTGTAATTAATATCATTACCAGAACCCCTGATAAAGAAGGCGCTCAAGTGCATGGCGATGTAAAAGTTGGCAATAATGATACGTATATTGGTAACTTTAGTCTGTTAAACAAACTTAGTGAAGACTTTGGGTTTAAAGTCAGTGGCGCCTACGATTTCAGAGACCGTTTTCAGGACGATTTTTATGAATATGCCAGCGGCACTTATGTGCCTGCTGATTCTCTGACAAGTATGTTTGGCAATCAACTTCATGCCAGTTCTCCCGATGCTGAACTAGCTAAAAAGGCATTTAATGCGAATGCCGGGCTTTTTTATGAGCCATCAAATGATGTGTCCATGTCATTAAACGGAGGATGGCAGTCATCAGAGTCACAAAGTATGTTTTTTGAAAACCTGGCTACCCCATTTGGTATACGCGAATCTGAAACCGGTTATGTTGACTATAAAGCTTCGGCCTATGGATTTCAGGCACAGGTTAATTATTTAACCGGACGGCAGAATTTGCATAAGAAAATGATTAAACCTGTGATCGAATACGATATGAACTTTTTAAGCGCTAATCTGGAATATGATTTGGTACTCAATGACCTGGGTATTGGTGAACTTACTGTACGACCCGGATTTAATTATCAGTTGGCAAATTACGACGATAAAACATATGTTGAGAAAGTAGATACCGTTGGCGACCTCGATCGCGGCTTATTAAATGGAGAAAAATCACTTGAAACCATTTCCGGAAGTATGCGGATTGATTATAAACCCATAAGTGAGTTAAGGTTAATTGCCGCCTTAAGGGCAGATAAATACAATGTGCCGGACGATATCTATATGTCCTGGCAATTTGTCGGTGCTTATAATATCAATAGTAAGCATTTATTACGTGCAACCTATTCAAGAGCAAATCGCGGGTCATTTATGGGTAATGCCTATGCCAATTTCCAGAACCCTTTGGGAGCAAATTATTATCAATTCTATGTGGGCGATGAAAATCTGAATTTATTAACCCAGGATTTGATCGAAATTGGTTACCGGGGAATTCTCACAGATTACCTACAGGTCGATTTTGAGGCTTTCAGAACAAAAACAACGGATTTTGATGCGCTATTTCCCAAAGTTTATGAAATAGATGGCGGAATAACCTATGACCAATGGTTTTATCAGAATATAGACATGGAGAGCGAGCAACTTGGTGCAACTTTGAACGTTGCTGTTCAGCCATTAGATAATTTGATAATCAAAGTGTTTGGAACCTATCAGAATACCAAATTGACCAATGTGCTGAAAGATATTTCAGAGTTTTATACAATCAATTTTATTACAGGCCAACAAAGTATGACACCTTACAGCGAATTGGATGAATCATCATTTGAAGATGGCAATAATGATTGGACACCGGGCTTTTATGGAGGGGCGATGATTAATTATACTCCTGTTCAAAAGTTTAACATAAATGCATCGCTTTACTATTATGATAAGCAAACCTATTCAAGGTATTACTTTGCATACCCAACTCATAAAACTATGGAGGCTTCGCTTGATCCTAATGTTATACTAAACGCCAAGGTTGCATACCGTATTTCCAATAATGCATCGGTTTATCTTAGCGGACAAAACATTTTGGATCATAATAAGCCCGAAATACCATATAATGATAAAGTCAGCGGCTTATATTTAATTGGAATTGATTTTAGTTTCTAAAAGCGGTTTAGAGATATATTGAGGCGCTGCATCCAATGTAGCGCCTTTTTTATAGCCAACCTTTTCTTTTAAAGTAAATGAGCATTACGCCCGCTACAGCAATCATTACTCCCCACATTCCAAAATAACCGTATTTGTAGTTGAGTTCCGGTACGTATTGGAAATTTGTACCATAAACGCCTGCAATAAAGGTCAATGGTATAAAGATGGCTGCAAATATTGTAAGTACCTTCATCACATCATTTGCCCGGTTGCTGATATTCGTATTATACAGGTTGAGTTGATCAGCGACCATTGTGTGGTAAATTTCAATGGCATCGAGGGCCTGGGTAACGAGGTCGTCGAGGTCGGGGATGTAATGCTGCCGGGTTGCTTTTTTTATAAGTCCGGAGTCACTTTTTTGCAACCTGTTTGTAATTTCTTTTAAAGGACGTATGTTTTTTCGGAAAAACGCAATTTCGGTTTTATGTTTAAAGATTGTGTCAGAAAGGCCTTTGTGCGGGTTGATCAACTCTTTTTCATAGGATTCAATAATGCGTCCGTAAGCTTCAATGTTTAATATGTAACTATCTACAATAGTATCCATTAAGGCGTAGGCCAAATAATCGGAGCCCGATTTTCTGATTTTACCCCGGTTATTATGCAATCTGTAAAGTACATCCTCAAAAATACGGTTCGATTTTTCCTGGAATGTAATTAGATAATTGTTGCCAACTACAAAAGAGACCTGCTCTGAATCGATCTGTTCTGTATTCATATCCAGTTTCAGTGATTTCATTATTATGATTAACTGGTGTTCATCTTCAAAGAAACGCGGACGCTGGTCAGTATTCAATATATCCTCCAGTGCCAGTGAGGATATACTGAATGCTGCACCAACTTTTTCAATTATTGTGGTGTCGTGTAATCCATCAATATTGATCCAGGTAATCATACCTGTTTTAAGCAGTTCATTTAGGTTATCTGGCCCAATTTCTGTTTTTTCAAGGGTCTGTTCATTATATTGGGTAAGTGTTATTTTTACCTTTTCCTGTCTTTGTTCTCCCTGGAAAATGAGTGCTCCCGGGGATTGACCACGGGTTTTTTCACGGTTTTTCAGAAATCTGGCCATAGTAGTGGTGTTTTAATCCAATAGCTAAGTTAAATTATTTATTTGCCTTCTGTTTTGGCATTATCTAAATGGAGTTGTAAGGGTGCAATTTCCTGTCCCCAATAAACTGTGGTATGGGGGAATGGTATTTCAATGTTCTGGTCATCGAATTCAGCTTTTATACGTTTTCGATACTCTCGTGCCAGAGCCCACTGCTCACCTGGCTTACTTTTAATTCTGGCTTTAAATAGTACTGCGCTATCAAGAAACTGATCAATACCGAATATTTCAGTGGGCTCTTTTATTTTGTCTTTAAACATTTCATCTTGTTCGAGGTCTTCTGCAACCTCTTTCATAACTTTCATAACATGATCGGCATTTTCTTTATAGGCTACGCCAATCTCTACTGTAATGGCCGACCATTCTTTGGTCATGTTAGACAATGAATTGATTTTACCGTTCTGGAAAATATGCACAACTCCTGAAAAATCACGAAGTGTGGTAGTTCGTAGCTCTATTCGCTCCACGAGACCTGCTGTGCCATTAATTATAGCTACATCTCCGGATCTTATTTGGTTTTCGAGCAATACAAAGAAACCTGAAATGAAATCGCGTACCAGCTCCTGCGCTCCAAAACCCAGCGCAAGGCCTAAAATACCAGCACTTGCGAGAATTGGACCAATATTTACTCCAAATTTGCTCAGTAAAATCATCAGAAAAATAGCCCAAATTACGATGTTGGATGCTCCACGGGCTATATTCATTAGAGTGTTGATTCTCTTTTCTGTTTCACTTGCATCATCTTTATCCATGCGCTGTGCCCGTTTTATGATCATCTTTTTTAAGCGGTTCAATAAGAAGCGTACAAGTCGAAATGCAATAAAAGTAAATATGAGCAGAATGATTATAGACGGAAGCTCATTAATTACCCAGTTGCTTGCTTTTTCAAAAAAGGATGTCCAGAAATCTTCTGTAAAAAAGTTCTTCATATTTAATTTTGATTAATGGGTTACAGTATTTTTACAAATCAGCGTTTTATTAGTTTATATCTAATTAAATAAAATTACAAAAATAAAGGCTCCGAAAAATAATGTTTACAAAATTCTTCGGAGCCGTAATTATGTTAGTATCCGTTTTTACCGCATAAACAGTAATTCCCTGTACTTTGGCAATGGCCAGATATTATCATCGCAAAT
>NZ_DATFKB010000139.1:0-32690 GCF_035268865.1 Salinivirga sp.
TCAGAACCTACTCGAAAGCGGCGTTATTGATCCTACCAAAGTAACACGTATTGCACTTGAAAACGCATCATCAATTGCCGGTATGTTCCTCACAACAGAGGCCGTAATGGTAGAAGAAAAAGACGATGAAGCTGATGCTGCTGCTGCAGCTGCTGCCGCTGGCGGTGGTATGGGCGGCATGGGCGGAGGCATGCCCGGAATGATGTAATCAACCCATAGAGATATCATTCATTAAAGCTGCTCTTTTCAGGGCAGCTTTTTTTATGGCATAAAAACCTAATTTATGCAGCACCAACCGATTTTTATACGTCATCGTACAAAAACCATTAAAACCTTAATGATGTATAAAAAGTTACTAATAACTTCGATTCTGCTTTTATGTATACAAATCAGCCACGCACAACCCGCAATGGAAATGAACCTTTCGGTAGAATTTTTTCCACAAAAGGCAGCGCTTTATAGCTACAGTGTTTCGAACAAGCATTTTATGAATGCCCGCGCTCGCATCAGGTTAAATGCTGACTCACAAATACAGGCATTCTACTTACATAGTGAATTACGTATAGATTCTATAATGCACAAAGGAGAGACAATTAAGTATCAAACGGAAAAAGTTCCATACCGTTATAACTATAATGGTCTTGCGTTAAAAGTAAAATTAGAACCCACCCGGTCATTCAAAAACTCCGAACTCATTGTTTACTATTCCGGTTTTTTCCATCCCTCTAAAGTGCGCAGTCTATCGGATTATATGCAAATAGATAAAAACAGCGGAGTTTTTCTGCGTGGTTATGGATATTCATTGTGGTTTCCTGTTTTTATTTCATCAAATGAAGATGCTTACACTACCAATTTTAAGCGCATTTCAGTTATTGTTCCCGAAAAGTTTTCATGTGTCCTCAACGGCCAACAACTTGAAGAGAAAATTAATAACAGCAAACGCATTTCTACCTGGAACCCTGGTTACAAGAATATTAAAAACATTCAATGTGTGGCTGCACCTTTTCAGACAACAACGAAAAAGCATATAAAATTTTATCACCAAACCGACGGCAAAAATAAATCACGTGTAATTGCATTTATCGACTCACTACAGAATTTTTACTCAAATACTTATCAGGAACCAGATCAGAATCAAAAAATTCACCTTGTAGAAATGCCTGAATATGGCAACATATCAGCAGGTAACATGATTGGTATAACCACTGAGGTAATAAAGAATTTTAATACCGCATTATCGGCCAGGGCAACCATAGCTCATGAATTGGTTCACGACTACGTGCATATGCCTGTACAGAAATCAAATCCCATGTATGCCTTTATAATTGAAGGGTTTCCGGGCTTTTTCCATCTCTATGCGCTTGATCAGTTGTTGCCCGAAAAGGAGTTCAGTCTAAAAGCATATATGAAAAAAATTAAGTCTGCTTATGTGGAAAAGCAGAATACAGGAAAAGACCGCTGGAATAATGAGCTTCCTGAAGAAAAACCGATACTTGCCATTCAGGCAGATGAAATTGGAAATTATAAAGACCGCTTTATTCTTAACGACCGTGTAAGACTTTTCCTTTATGATTTGTACCTCAAAATGGGTGAAGAAAAGTTTGAAATATTCATAAAACAAGTTCTAACTGACGCAATAACGCAATACGAAGACTTTGCGGATGCAGTCACAACATTTTTGCCCGGTTATGAGCAACAGGTACATTTCTGGCTAAAAACTACTGACGCGGTTTGTACAAAAAAATAATAGCACCTCCGGCATAAACCGAAAGTGCTGTTATTGAAAGTATAATTTGATCGGCCTTTTATATTGAATTACATGTGATGAATGTAATTGTCGACAAGTTTGGCTAATTCCTCATTTTTACCATACAGGCGTTCGCTCAGGTCTTTATCCTCGTATGCTTTGAGATGATCTACAAATCGATCAATCACGCCTGCTGGAAAGATGCCATTTGCCTCAAACAGCGACCTTGTAGCTTCAAGTTTATCGGCAGATTCGTAGCATGAGGTAGGTAAACCTTTAAGTTGCTCAAGTTTATCTTTGTGCTCCTCATCAAATATATTCACATCCATATAAAGCTCCTCGGCAACTTTCAATCCATCTTTCATCTCCAGACCATGCTGTGCAGCCACGATTATGCCTGCTACAAAATGGTATAAATCGGCAGAACCATCTCCGGAACGCAACTCAACGGTTTGCTTCACTTCATTAACGGCCTTTAGGTTTTTATCCTGTGGGTTCTCCAGTGCAGCCATTTTATTCGCTTCACCAAGCCATCCAAGTGGCACCCTTACGAGAACTGAACGATTGCGATCTCCCCAGCAAATATTTGTAGGAGCTTCCTGGTGTGGAACCAAACGCAAATATGATGTTGGTATGGTATTGCCAAAAGCTGTCAAAGGCTCAGCCAAATCAAGTATTCCGGCTATCATCTTACGTGCATCATCACTAAGCTTGCCATCTTCAACCATCATATTTTGACCGTCTTTTTCAAGCATCATATGGATATGCAGCCCACTACCCGCCTTTCCAACAGTAATTTTTGGAGCAAAGCTGAGCAATAAACCATATTCATCTGCCAGCATGCGGAGAATCCATTTAGCCACTACCATTTGGTCCACTGCATCTTCAGCAGGTACAGGCAGGAATTCAATTTCCTGTTGTTCGTATATATTTTTATCGTCGGTAAAATTACCAACTTCGGAGTGCGCATATTTTATTTTACCACCAGCCATGGCGATTAATTCCAGTGCCTCGTCTTTAAACGCCTGGAAATTACTAAAAGGGCCTGACTCGTGATAACCTGCCTGATCGCGTGCAGGATATAAATTACCCATTTCTTTAGGCATAATGAGATAGTACTCCAGTTCGCCCATGGCGCGGAAGGTATATCCTGTTTTCTCCTTGAAAGATGCCTGAGCTTTCTTTAAGATATATTCTGGTGCACTTTCAAGTGGTCTGCCCTCATTGGTATAAAAGGCGCATAAAATATCAAGACTCGGTCGGTCACTAAATGGATTTACAAATGCCGTTTTATAACGTGGAACAACATATAAATCTGATGATCCTGCCTCTACAAAAGAGAATAAGGAGCTACCATCAACGCGCTCGCCTGAAGTGAGTATGGAGTCAAGATGCTCTTTACCGGTTATTACGAATGTTAAAGTTTTTAAACGTCCGTCTTCGGCAATATATCGGAAATTGATCATTTCAATTTCATTATCCTCCACAAACTGAATGATATCATTCTTGGTAAACTCACAAGCGGGTTTTTTGAGGTATCTTACCAGCTTGTTGGGATTCAGGGAAATTTCACAATCTCTCATGGGATGTAGTTTTATAATTATTGATCGATAATTTCAAACGTTTGCAATCGGGGCGAAAAAATAAGGCATCTCAGCCTAATTTGCTTTAAAAATTACATTTCAAAAATAGTAGACAGAATTGTAATTACCAATGAAAACTAATTAAAATAGAGCCCGAGTGCTATTAAACAGTTTTAAATTTAATGCTTTCCTTTGATCATTGGGACAAATGAAAAGTTTCCATAGCTTGATTTTACAAATTCACCATCTTCCTGCTTCTCCCATCTCTGCATTTCCTGTATACTCCCTTCTCCTATAGGGGCAACAATATAACCGCCCGGCTTTAACTGATCCAAAACTTTTTCGGGCATAAATGGTGCTCCACAGGTAATTATTATTTTATCGTATGGGCTGTAAGCCTCTTTCCCTTCGTATCCATCTCCCAGGAAAAACTGAATACGCTTATATCCCATTTTATCAATTATCTGTTGAGATTTTTTATATAAATCACGGTGGCGTTCAATGGTATAAACCCTTGCACGCATAGCAGCCAAAATAGCCGCCTGGTAGCCTGAGCCGGTGCCAATTTCAAGAATTTTGTCGCCCGGTTTCACATCAAGTAACTGAGTTTGGAATGCAACGGTAAAAGGCTGCGATATGGTCTGACCCGACCCAATGGGGAAGGGCTTATCATCATAAGCATGCTCGGTAAATGCCGAATCAAAGAAAATGTGCCGGGGCACTGCACGCACAGCTTCCAGTACCTTTTCATCAGAAATACCCTTATGGGCAATCTGTTTTACCAGCTGATTTCGCATACCTTTATGTCTGTAGGTGTCTTCCATAATAAGCCTTTTGGGAAGGACGAATATACAAAAAAGCAAGGCAAAGCAGAATAAAAGCCGAGAAACTTATGGGAAGATTTTAAATACCTGCAAAACAGCGTTAACAGATCTTTAACAAAAGTATACAACAACAAACGCACTTTCAAATCACTGAATATTAACACAATATGCAACCCAACAAAGAGTAGCGGGCAATACCAATATAATTGCCTAAAATACAGACACTTTATGTAAATTTTCATAAATTTGGTGTTATTACTGCATTAGCCTATGTTTGAATCTTACGAATTAACGGATAAATATAGCCGTCGTCGTGAAGTTGTTTTTATCGTGTTAGCAGGATTATTTCTTGGAACACTTGCTATGTTAAATATACTCGGCATTTCCAGGCAACTTGATCTGTCTTTTACATTCTTAGACTTCAAAGTACCGGTGTACCTTTTTGTGGGCATACTCCCCTACCCGATTACTTTCCTGTGTACTGACTTTATTAGTGAACTTTATGGAAAAGAACGTGCAAGGGCCGTTGTAATCACTGGTTTGTTGATTAATATTTGGGTACTTTTTATTATGTGGATTGGCGGAGCATTGCCCATAGTTCCCGAAATGGAGCCGGGTGCAGTGGTGCCTTCAATGGATGACCCCAGTTATGCTTTTTATGAAATCAGAAGGCTCACTTTCGGTGCTACATTAGCCTCAATGATTGCCTATTTAACGGCACAGTTTGTTGATGTTCACATCTTTCACTTCCTTAAAAAACTCACCAAAGGCAAACACCTGTGGTTAAGAAATAACGGCTCTACACTTGTCAGCCAACTTGTAGATAGTATCTCGGTAACATTAATCACATACTATTATGCAAAAGCCATAGAAATAAAAGAAGACAGCATTTACCATACTTTACTTGTGCTTATTGTATCAGGGTACATATTCAAATTATTGTCAGCCCTGCTCGATACAATTCCATTTTACATCGGAGTGAAATTTTTATCAAAATACCTCGATATCGATCCAAATAAAAAATACCATACACAAAAAGAATAATGTCTGTTATTTCTAACATATCAAGAATACTCAATATTAGGCCTGAGGAGCGAACAGCCGTATTTTTGCTCCTTGGCCAAACTGTCTTTCTAGGAGTTTTTCTGGCGCTATTCGATATATCCACCACCTCGCTATTCATCAACACCTTTGGAGAGTCAATGATTTCGAGAGCATTTCTTGTATCTGGTATTCTTGGTTTTGCTCTCTCTGCAGTATACTATCGCTTGCAATCCGTATGGAAATTCTCAAAGCTTATTATTCTTAACCTGCTAACAATTTCGATCATTACTTTTTTGCTTCGTAGCTCCTTCTACCTCAGCGAAAGCGAAGGATTAATTTTCACTGCTTTCATTTTAATGGGACCCTTAAATCTGCTCGGAGTAATAGGTTTTTGGGGAATGGCAGGGCGCCTGTTTACATTAAGGCAGGGAAAAAGACTTTTTGGATTAATTGACGCAGGTCAGATCTTTGGTATGATTCTGATTAGTTTCCTCGTGCCTGTGCTGTTGAACATACTCAATACAAGCAAGGATTTACTTTTCATCAGCGCTATCAGTGTATTTTTGGCATTTATTATTCAAATGGTCATTGTTCGCAAGTTTAACCTCGATCAACAACATAATATCGAAAAGGCTGAAAAAAAACTGATGGTGGCAGACTTGTTTCGTAATCGATATATCAGATCCATGACATTTTATGTCGCTTTCTCGGTGCTGGCTGCGTTTTTCATGTTCTATATTTTCCTGCCTACAACCAAAATGTTATACCCGGGCGACAGGGAATACACCGTTTTCCTTGGCATGTTTACAGGTACGCTCATGATCTTCACAATTCTGATTAAAACTTTTGCATATGATAAAATCACAAAGAACTATGGTCTAAAGGTAAGCTTGTTGCTACCACCACTTTTATTAGGACTTTTTGTATTACTTGGTATTGCTGCCGGAGAATTCTTTGGCATTTCCCCCGAATCAACAAGTTTCGTTTTATTTTTCCTCTTTGTGGCACTGGGAAGACTATTCTCAGTTTCATTAAAAAATGCTATTGAGACCCCCTCACAAAAAATTCTTTATCAATCGCTTGACAAATCGATCAGATACAAAGTGCAGGTAGCCATTGACGGCATGGTAAATGAAAGTGCTGCCGTACTGGCAGGACTTGTGCTTTTCGTAATGGGAGCCCTCGGTGTCTTTAATGTAATACATCATGCCTACCTTCTAATTGCTATTGTTGGAGCCTGGGCTACCATTGCCTATTTTGTTTACAAACAATACAGAGCCTCATTGGGGGCAACCCTTGAGACCGAGACCGAAACCATAGTTCAGAAAAAAGCTGAAAAAATAAACCAGGACCTCTTAAATTATGAGGGTAAAACAAAAGAAGGCAAAAGAAAAAAACTACAATTAATTAAAGAATCAGCGCCAACTGAACTAACTGGTTATTACAGAAAATGCTTGTTGTCAAATGATCAGGATCTGCAAGATTGGATTTTGTCCGACATTGACGATAATATTGTATTTGAGCTTATTCCTGACCTTAAAAAATTTGCAACCAATACAAAAGACCAAAAGTTAGGCCAAAAGGCAACCCATATTGCAGGTAACCTTGAAGAAATGCTAGAGTTATACAAAAACGAGGCTAAAATCAAAGCACTTGTCGAATCAGCCTATCCTGAAGAAAGGATAAAAGCTGCTCGCATTATAGCGCACTCAGAAACCCCAACTCTGGCAAGATACATTATTATTTTATTACGCGACTATTCTCCTAAGGTAAGAATTGCAGCAATAGAAGCAGCCGCGAAACTAAAAGAACCCAATAGCCGGGCCGTAATTATTGACTTGCTGGCAATAGATCAATACAATCTTCATTGTTTTGAAGCCTTGAAAAAATATGGAAAAGATGCTCTAGACGAACTTGAACAGTTTTTCTATAAATCTGGCCTTGACCAATACATACAACTTCAAATTATTGAATTATTTGAGTCAATTGGTAAAAAGGCGACCAATTACCTGATTAATAAATTAGAGCTCACCAACCAGGAGATTATTAAACAAACCCTGAACGCCCTTATTAAAATTAACTACAAACCAAGAAACGAGACTGAAAAACAAAAACTGATTGATCTGCTAAAGGAACAAATCAGGGTAATAGCCTGGAACATGAATATCAGCATAAATCTCTCTGTATCTAGACATGGCACATCACTGATTAATGCTTTTGAAGCGGAGAAAAAAACCGTGGAAACAGAAATTCACACAATACTCGAAATAATTTATAATAAACAATCGCTGGCCCATGTAAGGCAGAATCTCGATCAGGCTACCTCAGAAAGTATCAGTTATGCAATTGAACTGCTTGATTTATTTGCTGATGAAGAGATAAAACCACTATTATTCACTCTTTTCGAAGATATTTCGGAGAGCGAGAAAGTCAGAAGATTCCAGGATCAATTTCCTTTGAACAGAATATCAGAAGAAAGCCTGGTACTCGATATCATAAACCGGGATATCAATTTCATTTCCAGATATACAAAAGCATGTGCACTGAATTCGCTATGGGGAAAAGAAATTGCAGCCAGTGCAACCACAATAGCCCAGGTCTTTAATAGCGATATCCTGTTAAACCAATTGGCCATTAAAACGCTGGCAAACTCTGACAAAAATAAGTATCATGAACTACTGCAGAGGCTGGACCGTCAGGACAGACTTGAGCTTGAAAAAACAGTAATGAAGAAAACTAATCAAACCATTTATGAAATAATTAACCAGTCAAAAGATTTTGAAATATTTAAAAATCTGAGCAGCAATGAGGTGAGCAATCTAATTGAACTATCTGCGGTTTACCCATTAAAAGAAAATGATGAGTTAAAATTTGAAAGCCCCAAACTCGACTTTATTATCGTCATTAGCGGAACCGTAGAAACCCAAAAGAACGATATCAAAACACAATATTATCAGGGTGATGTAATCGCAACGCATGATCATGGTGATCTAAACGAACTAAAAATTAAGGCAAAAGCCCGTACAATTGTGCTTTATGTTCCTTTTATACTTGCAAACAGATATATGACAAGTCAGGAGTCACAATCATCATTAATATCAAGAATTATTTAAAAAACATGGACAATAAAACTAACAAAAAAAGAAGACGTTACACGACAATATTTAAGCAACTGATATTGAATGTAATATTTCCGGTTGTTGTTGCTTTGGTTGCGCTAGCCAGCCTAAACTACTACCAGACTCAAACAATTCTTCACGATGCAAACCAAACAAAAAACTACATCATCTCCAATGAGATAAAGCACATCATGGAACTTCAGGATGTGGGTTTGGAGGCCATTGAGGAACAAAAGAATCAAAATCTGAAAAAATACAGCTATAAACTGGTGGAAGAATACTTTCCCGACACAAAAAAAATAGAAGAGGCAAATTTAAAAACCATTCGCAAAGAGCTTGGTATGGACCCAAACTACTACGATATTTATATCATAAACAAGCAGGGCATCGTAGTCAATACAACTTTTGAAAAAGACTTGAACCTGAATTTTTTCGACTTCGGTGAAGAGCACAAACAATATCTTTTAAAAATATTTGAAGAGGGAGAATTTGTCAGTGAACGATTTGCAATTGAAGCCTCTACAAAACGATTAAAAAAATTCACCTATCATCCAACGCTGGATAATAACTACATAATTGAATTAGGCTCCTACTCGCCAAAAGCTGATAAGCTCATTAACCGAATTCAGAATATCCTGGAAACCATTGCTGAAAAAGAAGCCAATATCATTTCAGTTGATCTTTTTATAAGTGAAGAAAAACCTTTTTCACTGACCAATAATACCATCAGCTCCCGGGATTCCATAATGTTGAGTAAAACATTCGCATCAAAAGATACCAATACCATTAAAGTGCCAACCGACACTGCGGCACTGTATTACGAATACATATACATGGAAAGGGAAAACACCGACCTGTATAAAAAATCAGTTATAAGGATTGTATCGGATCGGAGTCGCGACAAACAAATTTTATCTAATGAACTTATTAAATCCATAAGCATCTCATTGGTCACCATATTGCTTGTTATCATTATTATTTATTACAAAACCAGAGTAATAACCAGTCCAATTAAGCGCCTTGTAGCAAATGTTAATCGCATTGCCAAAGGTGACCTTACCGACAGGGCCCTTATTGAAGGTAGCAATGAAATAGCTACGCTTTCAAAACACTTTAACCGCATGATTGAGCGCATTGAAGAGTACTACAATGTACTTGAACAGAAAGTGGCTGACCGAACAAAAGAAATTGAACAGCAAAAAGAAGAAATTACAGCCCAGCGCGACTCTCTTGCAGATAAAAATCAACGCATTGAGCTTGCCTATAAGAAAATTGAAGAACAAAACTTACACATTACCGATAGTATTAAATATGCCGAGCAAATTCAAAAAGCATTGCTTCCACCGGAAAAAGTACTTTTGGATAGCTTTCCCGACTCCTTTGTACTCTTTAAGCCCAAAGATATTGTAAGTGGTGATTTTTACTGGACAAGAAGTATAGAGGATAAACGCATATTTGTTGCTGCCGATTGCACAGGCCATGGCGTACCCGGAGCATTTATGAGCCTCCTTGGCATATCATCACTTAACGAAATAGTGACAGCCGACAGCAGTGATGATGCTGCCAAAATACTCGATCGCCTGAGAAAATATATCAAGAAATCGCTCAGACAAACTGGAAAAGAAAAAGAGCAAAAGGATGGTATTGATCTGAGTCTTTGCATTTATGCCCCAGAAAAGAAAAAACTGCTTTGTGCAGGAGCCAACAATTCAATTGTGCTGATCAGAGATAAGGAAATAGAGCTAATAAAAGCAGATCGAATGCCTATTGGCATTTACAGAAAAGAACACCCGTTTACTAACCATGAAATTGATGTCAGGAACGGAGACATCATATACATGTTTTCTGATGGATATCAAGATCAATTTGGTGGTCCGGAAGGCCGAAAATTCCTTGCTAAAAACTTCAGAAAGTTATTGCTGGAAGTGCACGAACTACCCCTGGAACAACAGCGTAAAGAGATAGATATCACCATCAAAAACTGGATGAAAGACGAAGAACAGGTAGATGATATTCTGGTAGTTGGATTAAAATTGTAAAACAACAAATTATGGAATCACAAAAAATATTTGTGAGTTGCGCTACCCACAGTGAATTGGTTTCTGAAAACTGGATTAGAAAGTTCTCCAATACAATCCGCTTACTGATAGAAAACTATATGGGTAAACCGGTTGAAATTGCCACCAGTTTTGATCAAAACAAAACTCCGTTTATCAATAAGGCAAACATAATTTTAATGGTCGTTTCATCTGACTATTTCGAGGACAAAGGCGTGCGTGAAGAACTTGACCTGTTTTACAAAAGAGCCAATGACCCGGGCACAACCGTTTATCAACTTAATTTTACCGACAAACCTGAAATCTCCCAAAACAAAGATTTAAAAAGTAGTGTTTACAACTTTGACCTGGAAAACCCATTTGGCAAGGTTGATCTTAATAATCAAGATGATTACGTTTCAGAAAAATCTTTCTGGTTAAAGCTGGTAGATTTCTCAATGAGCATTTGTCCTGATTGCTATACAAAACCAGCAGTAGACAAAAAGGTGCTGATAGCCGAAACCGGCCCAGATCTGCAAGACGCCAGGGATTCTATAATTCGTGAACTACAACATAATGGTTACAGCGCCATCTCACCTTTTCCAGACGGCTTAAAAAACAATATCGAAGTGCAGTTTGAAGAAGCATGCAAACAGGCCGACATTATTGTTCATATTGTTGGTGGCGAAAAGGCCCAAAAAGTTAATGGCCACGACATCATAACCCTACAAAACAACATAGCTTCTGATTTCTGTCAAAAAAATAAAAAAACAAACCGCCTAATCTGGATTCCTGAAGACTTGCTTATTAAGGATGAAAACCAACGCTTACTTATAGAAAAACTTAAAAGAGACAATACGGCTTTGCAAGGGGCAGAAATAGTACAAATGCCTATAGAGACTTTTAAGGATATTTTATTACACAGAGTAAAAAAGAAAGCAAAATCAAATCATGCAGATGAAAGTAAACAACACAAAGTTTACCTCATTTACCATCAAAGTCAGGGAAAAGATGCAGCGAGTTTAAAACAACAACTTAAACAAAAAGATCTGAACGTCATTGATCCGCTAATTGCAGAGCACAAAAAAGAGCTTCTGTTTCATCACTGGCAAAGCCTGATTATTTGCAATAGCGTAATACTGCTATTCAACAAGGAACATTCTGACTGGCTCGAAAGCAAGAAAAAAGATATTATAAAAGCCACCGGCCTGGGTAGGAATAAACCAATTGCAAACAGAATATTGCTTGTGGAGCCGGGCGACAAACCGGAGAGCTCCCTAAAAAAAGAATTTAAGATTGTAGAAAATAACAAACAAGCACTTGATACTTTAGCCAATGATTTGATTAGCAACACTGAATTATAGCATATGAGTTCTAATTCCAACAACAACAAAATGTTCAATCCCTTTCCGGGGCTAAGGCCATTTACCACGTCTGAGAGTCATCTGTTCTTTGGACGTGAAGGTCAAAGTGAGGAAGTATTGAGCAATTTATCGCAGAACAGATTTGTAGCGGTTGTGGGATCTTCCGGAAGTGGGAAATCTTCGCTTATGTATTGCGGGGTTGTACCTATTTTATACGGAGGCTTCATCACCGAAGCAGGCTCAAAATGGAAAATTATTTTATCTCGCCCGGGCAACGACCCTATTGGAAACCTGGCCAAAGAAATTGCCGCCCAGTCAAGCGAAGATAATTCAGACACGGGCTATAATCCCAAGCTCATAAGAGCCATATTGGAAAGTAGCTCAAACGGGTTGGTTGAAGCAATAAAACAAACCCAAAGCCATGATGATCAGAACTACCTCATACTGGCTGATCAATTTGAAGAGCTTTTCAGGTTTAGAAAAAAGTTTGGAAATGAAAATGCCGTAAATGAGTCATTTGCATATGTAAGGCTGATAATGAATGCCATCAAACAATCACATGTGCCCATTTATGTAGTAATGACTATGCGCTCAGATTTTATTGGTGAGTGTGCACAATATCAGGAGCTTACCGACATGATCAATACCAGCCATTACCTTATTCCGCAAATGAACAGGGATAATTTCAGGCTGGCTATTAAAGGGCCGATTGCCGTGGGTGGCGGAAAAATTTCAGAGAAACTCGTGAACGAGCTTCTGAACGACCTTGGCGATAACCCTGACCAACTCCCAATTCTTCAACACGCGCTAATGCGTACCTGGGATTTCTGGATAAAACATTCCGGAGGAAAAGAAGAGCTGGATGTAGTGCATTACGATTCTATTGGCCGTATGGAAAAAGCACTTTCCAATCATGCCAACGAAGCCTTTAATGAGCTGTCGCCGGAGGAAAAGGTGATATGTGAAAACATGTTCAAAACCTTAACTGAAAGAGGAAATGACAACAGAGGAATACGACACCCATCCAGTGTAGAAGAAATAGCCTCCATTGCCAATAGCGATGAAGCAACGGTGATAAAAATTATTGAACATTTCAGAGCTTCAGGACGCTCATTCTTAACCTCAGCCGACAAAACACTCAAGTCCGAATCTATCATCGATATTTCGCATGAAAGCTTAATGCGCATTTGGGATAAACTAAAAGTTTGGGTGGATGAAGAAGCCATGGCCATTCAAATGTACATGAGACTTTCGGAAGCGGCTGCCATGTACCAGGAGGGTAAAATCGGACTGTGGCGTCCACCTGATTTGCAGCTGGCCCTTAACTGGCGTAAAGAGAAACAACCCACCCTAACGTGGGCCAAGCGCTTTTCTCCGGCATTCGAGCGAGCAATGGTTTACCTCGAAACGAGTGAAAAAGCACATCTTGCCGAAGAAGAAAACAAAATTCGATTACAGAAGAAAGCCCTTAGACGATCACGCATATTCGCGATAGTACTTGGTTCAGCGGCAATTATTTCACTGGGTTTTATGGTGTATGCCATTACCATGCAGGCCGAATCGAACAAACAGCGCATTATTGCCGAGCAGCAAAAAGAGGAGGCTGAAAAACAGCGCAAAGAAGCTGAAACACAAAAAGAACTTGCCCTGAAAAATGAACAGGAAGCTGAGGAACAACGCGAAATTGCTTTAAAAAGCGAGAAAGAAGCGCGCGAGCAAACTAAAATTGCAGAAATGCAACGCAAAATAGCAGAAGCGAACCTTAAAGAAGCAACCAGGCAAAAAGAAATTGCTACAAAGCAAACCCAGGAAGCTCAAAAACAACGGCAGATTGCAGACAAGAAGTCGAAAGAAGCACTTGTAGAAAAAAACAAAGCCGAACAGGCACAAGAGCGAACCAAAGAACTTCGCATGCTCTCTATTGCTCGCTCCATGGCTGTTAAATCAGCACAAATGGAAGAGAAAAAAAACCTCAAAGCACTATTAGCATATCAGGCCTACCAATTCAACAGAGAATACGGCGGCGAACAGTTTAATCCAGATATTTATGATGGTTTATATTATGCCATAAAAGCCAAAAACAGCCCGGAATACAATACCTTCAGAGGCCATAAAGATGCTGTGAGAGCTCTAAAGTTTAAACCACAAAACCAACATAACCTATACAGCGCAGGTAGCGACGGATCAATCTTACAATGGAACATTGAAGACAGTCTCAAAGGCACCGAAACGATGTATACTAATGGTGAAATCATCAGAGATGTGGCTTTTAGCCCAAATGGGCAATTCATGGCCATTGCCGACGATAATTTTGAAGTTAAACTTATCAACCTGAGCAACCAGGAAGACTCACTATTATACCGTCATAAAAATATCATTACTGCGTTGACTTTTGCAGACAACCAAACACTTATATCATCAAGCACTGACAGTACAATAATTATCAATGACATATACAGCGGCGAACAAAAAAAAGTGCGCGAGAATGCCCAAATCTGGGATCTGAAAGTGGCAAACCAAATGAAACGTATGCTATACCTTACCAATCAGCCTGCTGCAGTTTTAATGGATTTGACAAATCACCAAAAAGACATCTTTTATACCGGTCCAAACACTTTTTATGCCGGAGCAATAAGTAAAAACGACAGCTTGCTCGCCCTTGGCGGTAAAAGTGGGTCAATTGCCATATTCACAATGCATAATTCAGAGCTCATTAAAGAGCTCAATGCACATAATGCCAGAATAAACGATATAGCTTTTAGCCAGAATGACAAATACCTGGCTTCTGTGGCTTTTGACGGCACAGCCCGCATTTACCAAACTCAAAATTTCGATAAAACACCTCTGGTAATAAGAGATTATAGCAGCTGGGGTATGGCGCTTACCTTTAATGACAAAAGCAATGAACTATTTACATCCTATGTCGATTCAAATATTAAACGCTGGGACCTGGATTGTAAAATAATGGCCAACAAGCTCTTGCCACACATACAGCGTAAAATGACAAAAAAAGAATGGGAAACCTATGTTGGAAAAGATATCCCGTATATCAATACTATTGAACACTATAAACAATAAATCAGCATGGCACCACAAAATAAAAATACCAGCACAATATCAAGGTTTTACATGCCTGTTGTAATGTTGATACTCATTTTTACAACAATTTCCTCTAATGTTTTTGCCCAGCAGCAATGTACACAAAAGCTAAAAGAAGCAGAGAAAGCATATGATGAAGGCAGAATAGAAGATATACCTGAAATGCTGGCTGGTTGTATTGACAGAGGCTTCACAAGAGAAGAAAAAATACGGGCCTACAAACTCGTTATCAATGCGCATTTGTTTAACCAGGACCTGAACCAGGCATCTCAAAAAATGCTTGATTTCCTGAGGTTCAACCCGGAATATATGCCCAATAAAAATAGCGAACCAGCTGAATTTTTAAGCCTTTATAAAAAATTCGAAACCCTTCCTTATTTATCGCTGGGCGTTTATGGAGGTATCAATTTCTCCAATATCGCGGTTATAAAACCGTATACCATCAGCAGCACAAGCAAAACCACATACGAACATCATGCGCCCGGCTTCCAATTTGGTTTAAAATTCAGCAGACCTGTTTATAAAAACATTGAACTGAATGCAGAACTTGGATTTTTAAGACACACATTTCAATATACAGAGGAATCACTTGACTTCAGTAAATTAACCATTACTGAAAACCAGGATCAAATTTTCCTGCCCATTTCAGGATCATTTGTTTATCCGATTAAACAGTGGCACCCATTTATAAGCTTGGGGCTCTCTGCAGAGTACCTGATTAATGCTACAGCAACGCCGGAAAGAACCTATGTGCAAAACACACAGCAACCGGTTTCAGGAACCGATATCGAATTAACCGACATGAGGCAAAAAATCAATATCTCATTATTTGCCGAAATTGGTCTGAGATACAAAATACCCCGGGGATACTTCTTCCTCTCGAGCCGTTACTACCACGGTTTATTAAATCAGGTCAATGAAGATGAAAGATACAGCAATGCTGAACTGAATTACATTTACTACTATATTGATGACGACCGGAGGCTGAACAACTATGCCTTTAGTGTAGGATATATGTATATGCTTTATAAACCAAAAAGAAAAAAATGATTAACCGCATGCAAAAAATAATCACGCTTTTACTCATTCTATTCATTGCCATCAGCTGTGAAACAAATGAATCAGGCAATACAGCAGATAAAGATTCATTCATGCGACTTTATGGCGACTCATACCTTGATGAAGGTCAAAAAGTATTACAAACCCATGATGGAGGTTACCTATTAATTGGCTCCATGGCCGATGAAAATGAATTAAGCGACATGTATGTGCTAAAAACCAACAGCACCGGCGATATAACCTGGCATGTTACAGTAGGTGATTCATTAAACGATTACGGTTCATCTTTTTGCATATCAGTAGACCAATCGGTACTAGTTGCCGGTACAACGACACTTGTAACCAACAATAATACCAATGCACTTGTAGCCAAAATTTCCAGCAATGGAAATGTACTTTGGGAAAATAATTACGGAAGCACCAATAACGAACAAATAAAAGATGTGATTGAAACCAGCGATGGAGGCTATATGCTAACCGGCTATACCAATGCAGCCGGGCAGCACGACATCTTTCTCATTAAGATATCGGCTACAGGCGACAGCCTCTGGTCAAAAACATATGGTGGTTCAGAATTGGATGAAGCTCACTCAATATGCCACAGCCACAATGGCGGATATATTCTGTTCGGAAGCAGTGAAAGTTTTATAGAACCCGGACAAGCATCTACTAACATGCTTGTGCTTGAGGTGAATGCCAATGGAGTTCCTATTGACCGTAGTACCTTTGGTGGAGAATTGGATGATTTTGGGCGTGCAGCATGCAAAACCAGCGATGGATATATTTTTACCGGCACAACCAATAGCTTTGGAACTGGTGAATCTGACATTTTTGTTGTAAAAACCACTACAAATACTCACGACATAGAATGGAGTAAGGCTTTCGGAGGTACAGAAACCGAGAAAGGAAACTCAATTGTGCAACAAATGGATGGAAATATCATGGTTGCAGGAGAAACAGACTCCTATGGAAATGGGAGTAATGATGTATATCTGATATCCATCAATGACCAGGGTAACCTGATAATGGAAAGAACATATGGAAGTACGGCCGCAGAATGGGCCAACTTTCTTACGCAAACCTCTGATGGAGGCTTCATTTTTACCGGCGCCTCATCACACGGCGAAAACAGTATGATTACGCTTATCAAGGTTGACAAAGACCTGGAGCAGCATTAACTAAAAACCACCCATAATGTCATAAAGCATTATGAAATAAAAAACAGCTACTATGAAAATATTCCTACTCATAATCAGCGGATTACTCATTTGGAATACCCTTTCGGCACAAACCATTTCAGATGCAGCATATGATTCTAACACAGGAGCACTTACCATAAACGGTTCTGGTTTCAATAGCGGTGGATCTGAAAATATATTTCCAACCAAAATAACCATTAAAGGGTACAATGGCACAACTTATACCCTGACCAATGCGACTCCTGTTGGAGATGCAGGGCCTTTATCAGGAACCCTTGATATAGGAGGCATCGACAGGGCCTACCTGAATAGGTTGCTTGATCAGAATGGCACTACATCATCCTCGTCTGATGATTATGAGCTCATAGTAGACTCACTTTGGAATGAAGGCGGTTCTGATTACCAGGATGGTATTGCTATTACTGTTTCCAACTTTGCAGCTCCCGAAATTACCACTGCAGAATATAACTACAACTCAGGTAAATTTGTATTTACATGCACCAACCTGGCATCTGATATAACCTCAAACGATGACATTAACGTAAGTCATTTTATAATTGAAGGTTTTAACAATAACACCTACACACTTGGCCCATCAACATCTGATTTGGAAGTCACCAATTCAACAAGTTTCACTTTATATTTAGAGGGCGATGATAAATCCGGTGTAGATGACCTGCTTGACCTCGAAGGTACTGCAGCCTCCGATGGCACAACATACAATATCAACGCAACAGAAAACTGGAACAATGCATCTACAGCAACAGATGCGGACAACACAACGCCAATAACCGTAAACAATGTACCTTTACTTTCAAATGCGCAAGCTACAGACGCAGAAATTTGTCCAGGCGAAAGCACCACACTGCAAGCTAACCCTTCAGGTGCCACCGGAACATACTCCTACGCCTGGTCATCCATTCCATCAGGTTCTTATCCAAACAACGAGAACCTAAGCGTTTCGCCTACCGAAACTACAGCCTACTACGTAACAGTAACTGATGGAACAAAAACCCATACATCAAATGTTGTTGTATCAGTAAATCCATTACCCGAGCTCTCCAGCACCAGAACACCAGATCCGATTTGTTCCGGCACAGAGTTTAATTACACGCCTTCAAGTAACCAAAGTGTTATTTCTTTTGAATGGCATCGAGATGATATTTCAGGTATCAATGAAGGAACATCGAATGGAAACCTTTCAATATCTGAAACACTGACCAATTCAACCAACAGTCCGGTCACTGTGAAATATTATTACGAATTGACATCAAATGACGGTTGCGTAAACACTGACTCCATAACCTTTGATGTTAACCCTATTGGGCAGGTCAATGATGTTACAGACCAAACCGTATGTAATGCAAACAATACCGTTGATATTAATTTTTTAACCGTTAATAGTGGCGGCACAACCAGTTATGCATGGAGCAACAATGACAATTCAATCGGTATTGCTTCATCTGGCACCAGCAATATTGAATCCTTTACAGCTATAAATAATGGAAACGCGCCTAAAATTGCCACACTTGAAGTTACACCAACTTTTATAAATAGTGGAGTAGGCTGCACTGCCGCAACCCCTAAAAGCTTAACCATTACAGTAAACCCATCGGCTCAGGTCGATGATATAACAGACAAAGTGGCTTGTCATTTGGAAACAATTCCCGAAATTGCATTTAGCACTTCAAATACCGGAGGAACAACCACCTACAGCTGGTTAAGCACAGATAATATAGGTTTCGGAACAAACGGGAATGGAAATATTGCTGAATTTACTGCCAACAACTCAGGCACAACCCCAAATACAGCTACCGTAACGGTCTACCCCGAATATACAAACAACAGTGTAACATGTAATAGTACCACTAAATCCTTCAATATTACAGTGAATCCCAATGGCCAGGTAAATGCACTAACAGACCAAACACTCTGTAACGGAGAATCCACCAACTATATCAATTTCAGCACAAACAATTCCGGTGGCAGCACAACGTTCAGCTGGACCAATAACACACCTGCAATTGGGCTTCTATCTCCTGGTAATGATGACATTAATAGTTTTATTGTAGAAAATATCGGCGCAACACTGGTAAGCGCCAAAATAAAAGTAACCCCGAAGTTTACCTACAACAGTAAAGAATGTGCCGGAGAGCCGGATTCACTAAACATCAACGTTAATCCTTCACCTGATGTCTCTTTCTCTATGCCCCAATCAACATACAGCAATAATGCTCCTGCAGATACCATCAGAGGAGCAACTCCTTACGGGGGAATCTTCTCTGGCCCCGGAATAATTGCAAGCGACAGCACATTTCATCCATCAAGTGCTGGCGAGGGCACACACACCATTAGTTACACATTTACAGATGCCAACATCTGTTCGAATAC
Organism: Salinivirga sp.; assembly: GCF_035268865.1. GTDB lineage: Bacteria > Bacteroidota > Bacteroidia > Bacteroidales > Salinivirgaceae > Salinivirga. The sequence goes on from NZ_DATFKB010000139.1 coordinate 19,466, forward strand.
AGCCACCAACACAGTAAATGTTGTACCACCAGGTGGATCAATTATTGGATTGGATCCATATTATTGCGATTATACGCAACCGGATACAATTATTGGCCGGCCGGAAGAGGGTGGAACGAGCATATGCGCTGGTTGTGGCTTTGAATCAGAAAGCTGGCTTATACCTATCGATGATACAACCGCCATTATCGATCCAACTACTGCTCCAAAGGGAGATGTAACGGTTACTTATAAATTTGATCAAGGCGGAACGCTTTTCGATGTTGTAAGAACAACAAAAATTCACCAAATCAAAAACATCACAAGTTTTAGCGGTCTCAAAGATAATTATTGCATCGACGGAGATACAACAGAGCTTAATGGCTCCCCTGCCGGGGGAAGCTTTACTGGGAATGGCATCACAAACATAAATATTTTTGATCCTGTAACGGCAGGCATTGGAAATGATACCGTTAAATACATTTACACAATTGCATCAACCGTATGCAGTGATACTGCTATAAACATTGCCACAGTGCACGACCTGCCAGCACCAACATTTAATGCTCAGCCTCAATATTGTGAAAATGGTAGTCCTGTAAGTTTAACAGGTGTACCTTCTGGAGGAACTTTTACCGGACCAAACCTGTCGGGAACAAATCCTGTTACATTCACACCTACCACCTCTATTGCAGGAATAAACACGATAAGCTATACCCTCACTGATGCAAACGGCTGTACAAACACTTATGATCATCAATTTGAAGTTACACAGGTAGCAAATGTTGGCATTGAATCGATTGATGCAAACTATTGTATAAATGGCGATACTGTAGAATTAAGAGGAGAAGTGGCCGGTAGCTTTGTCGGAAGCGGAAACTTTTCAGGCGCAGGAATAACCGATAATACAGCAAATGACGGGCTGGGAAATTTCATTCCTGCAGATGCCGGCACTGGTGGACCATTTAATATTACATTTACCTACACAGATGCCAATAACTGCGTAGCTGCTTCCACTGAAGCGGTTTTAGTGAGAGAATTACCCACTGTATCTATCAACAACCTGGAAAACCTTTACTGCATAGGATCACCCGACGAAGTAATTACAGGCGTACCGCAAAACAGCAACGGTTCTTTTATATACGCAGGAAACCCCAATGACCTTAATAATTATGGCGACGGAACAGCCAACTTCAGACCTGATCACATAAACGATACAGGATTCATAACGTATAGCTATATTGACGATTACGGCTGCGAAAACAGCTATAGCCAAAACGTAACGGTTGCTCCTCTCCCAACCGTAAATTTTGAATCAGATTCTGTGCTTTGCCCCAATGGTAGTCCAATTCAAATTATTGGAGAACCCCTCGGAGGATCATTCACAGGGCCCAATATTACAGGTACAGATACAGCCACATTCACACCATCAACAAGTTTAATTGGAACCAACGATATTACTTATAATTACACAGATGCCAATGGATGTACCAATTCCTTTACCAGGGAAATCCAGATCAATGCATTACCCTTGCTGAGCATTGAAACAATTGCCTCAAGTTATTGTGTAAACGACGATTCGGTGCTCGTCAGAGGAGAAGTAAATGGTTCTGTTTCAGGCGAAGGGTATTTCTTTGGAAACGGAATATATGATGCCGACTCTCTTGACGGAGCAGCCTATTTCTACCCTGACTCTGCAGGAATTGGAGGGCCGTACCAAATCACATATACCTATACCGACACAAACAACTGCGTAGCTTACCTCGACCCACCAGCTAATTTACAGGTACGCTCACTGCCCACAGTAAGCCTCAGCGGGTTAAGCGATATTTATTGTGAAGGCAGCCCGGCCTCATTAATTACCGGAATCCCCAACGATAACCCCGGGGAATTTGCTTACCAGGGACCAGCCCTGAATCTGATCGACAATGGTGACGGAACAGCAGACATCAGACCCGACTCAGCCACGCAGGCAGGTATCGTATCTTATGCTTATACAGACAACTTTGGCTGCCAAAATACCGCTTTCGATACAATTAAAGTATCGGCGCTTCCGGAGGTAGGTTTTACAACTTCCTCCTATTGCGTAACCGACACCATATTCTTTTACGACACTACCCTATCTGAAGAAGAAATTCTCTCATGGTCGTGGATTTTTGACGATATAGCTTCAGGCAGCAATACATCTACCGAACAAAACCCCAATCACTATTACGAAACAGGTGGCAACAAAGAAATTATGCTTGAAGTAACCACCATCGATGGATGTAACAATTCACTTACAAAATCAATTGAATTGAATTCAGGCCCAAGCATAGATTTTACCTGGGACAATGAATGTGCAGGAACCAGCTCAACACAATTCATAAACCTATCGGATGACACAACCCAGGTTTTATGGGAGTTTGGCGATGGAAGTACTTCCACAGAAGTTAATCCAAACCACAATTACAGTGAAATAAACACGTATGATGTCACTTTACATGTGAATAGCGCCTTCGGCTGCCAGGACTCACTTATAAAAACGCTGAATATAAGACCTTATGTGAGCAATTATCCATACCTGCAAGATTTTGAGGCGCAACAGGGCGGTTGGAACATCGACGTAAATATGCCAACAAGTAGCTGGGAGTTTGGCGCTCCTGAAGGGGTGATAATTAATTCGGCCTTTTCAGGTACAAATAGTTGGTGTACAAACCTTAAAGGAAGTTACTACAACAATGAACTATCTTCAATTACGAGCCCATGCTTTGATTTCAGCAACATGGATAAACCAATGATAAAGATGAATATCTGGAGTGCAACTCAGGAAGATATGGATGGTGCCGTTTTACAGGCCAAAATCGTAAATGAAACTGATTGGTTTAACATAGGAGGGCTTAATGAGGTGATTAACTGGTACAACGGTGTTGGTCTTCCGGGTAACCCCGGCGGAAGTTATAATGTGGGTAGCTACGGTTGGACAGGCATAGATACCGCATGGAAAGAAGTACGCCACAAACTGGATGAATTAGCAGGTAAAGAAAATGTGAGACTCAGGGTTTCATTCGGATCTGATAATAGCGGAAATACCGATGGCTTTGCTTTTGATGACATTTGGCTCGGGGAAAGATCCAGGCAGGTAATTGTAGAATCTTTTACAAATTCAGGTTCTGCAGGAAGTGCCAGTGTTAACCCTGACTTCAACACATTAATGGCTCAAAAAGCAACTGACGCCATTGATATTCAATATCACACCAGTTTTCCGGATTTTGATGAACTAAATGACCAAAACCCCTCAGATCCAAGTGCCCGTTCAACTTACTATGGCATAACAGATGTACCCTGGGCTATAGTAAATGGAAATATAATGCATACTTCAACTACACAAGTGATCAATAACCATCAAAAGCTTGATGAGCAAGCCCTGCTTGATCCACTCTTTCAAATAGAGCTGGAAACAATTAAAACCGAAAATCAAATTGAAGTAATTGCTGATATAAAATCAATGCAGGAACTAACTAATTATGAACTAACAGCACAAGTATTAATTACTGAAAATGAGATAACTGAGATTACCGGAGAAAACGGGGAAACAGAATTTCTCAGTGTATTAAGAAAAATGTTACCCAATGCCGGTGGTACAAACCTCCCCCAAAACTGGAATGCAGGCCAGACTGAACAAATAAGTTTCTCATGGCAATTCGAAAATGTATATGACCCTGAAAAAATAAATGCCGTGGTATTCATACAGGATGAAACAACACAGGAGATTTACCAGGGAACTTCAGACGATTCGGCATCGAGCCAGAATGGAATTGCTCATAATTTGATTTCCATGAAGGAAGAAGATGGTTTTATTATTTATCCAAATCCTGCAAGTGCCGAGATAATGATTCTTCTGAAAAATCAACTACAATCGACCGGTACAATGAATATTTACAATACGACAGGTAAAATCATCGATCAAAAATTAATTGAACCCGGAGTATATAAGTTTCCAATGCGGGTAGGTCATATCAAATCAGGACTGTATGTAATTCAACTTATAGAAAACCAAAAAATAATTGATACAAGGCGCTTTATTAAACTAGAGTAGTTTCTCATAGCTGACAATAAAAAAACGGAAGGAGCCTTGCCTTCCGTTTTTTTTTGCTAAATATATTGTTGAGATTAATCAGTATGGATTTTAAACATGCCCATGTCTTCAATCTCAAAATTCTTAATATATGCTGCTTTTTCGGCATTTTCGGCATAAGCCATCTTAAGGAACACTTTAGTGCTCTGTGCATAACTTTCGTCGCGCATAGTATCAAGCAATAAAAGCCATCCCATAATTATATTGCCGGCCATCTCTACCATTCTTCTTGCCTGCAAGTCAATGTAATCATCTTCTTCAGCTTGCTCATTCACTTCTTCCACAATGCTGACAACATTTTCGTACTCAGCTGTCATCTCCATTAATCGACGTTTGAGGTGTTCGTATTCTGGCTTAATGGCAGTTTCCTCATACGCTCTGATTTGCTTCAGGAACAAGCCGGTTGTTACACCACGAATGGCAGCTACAACCTGCAATTGCGATGTACCCTCATAAATTGTTGTAATGCGGGCATCGCGGTAAATGCGCTCAATAGGATAATCTTTCATAAACCCTGATCCACCATGAATCTGAAGGCTATCGTAGGCTATCTGGTTACTATATTCACTTGAAATAAGTTTGAGCAAAGGTGTAAATGCATCAGACAGACGCGTATAGTGCTTCATTTCCTGACGCTCCTCTTTTTCGAGTTTACGCTCCTCTGAAAGGTGGGTATAAGCTTTATACACATCGACGAACCGTGTTGTTTCGTACAACAGTGCCCGCACAGCTTTCACACGTGCTTCCATGTTGGTGAGCATTTCGTATACAGCCGGAAATTTATCAATAGTTTTACCAAACTGAGCACGTTCTGCAGCATATTCAAGGGCTTCGCGATAAGCAGCTTCCGCAATACCTACCGATTGAGCACCTACTCCAAGGCGTGCCCCATTCATAAGTGACATAACGTATTTGATCAGTCCCATTTTGCGGGTTCCAATCAATTTGGCTGGTGCATTATTAAACACAAGCTCGCAGGTTGGCGAACCCTTAATACCCAGTTTATTTTCGATACGGCGTACATTCACAGCCTGATCTTCCTTATCATAAAGGAAAAGCGACAAACCGCGGCCATCTACAGTCCCGGCTTCAGAACGTGCCAGTACGAGCGAGACATCAGCATCCCCGTTTGTAATAAAGCGTTTTACACCGTTGAGGTACCACTGGTCTTCCTGCTCATTGTAGGTAGCTTTAAGCTGTACCGCCTGCAGGTCAGATCCGGCATCGGGCTCGGTAAGGTCCATTGCTGCTGTAGCACCCTCGTTAAACATGGGTAGGTATTTATCTTTTAAATCATCAGATGCAAATTCATGAATGGTTTCAGCGCAATCCTGTAATCCCCAGATATTAGCAAACCCGGCATCGGCACGTGAAACAAGCTCAGCTGCCATCACGTAAGGCACCATTGAAAAATTAAGTCCCTTATATTTTCTTGGAAGCGACATGCCAATCAGGCCTGCTTTAGTTAAAGCTTCATGGTTTTCAGCTGTACCGCGGGCATATTCAACCCGGCCATCAACCACTTTTGGTCCGTCCTGATCCACGGATTCGGCGTTAGGACCAATGGTATTGGCACAAATATCACCTACAATTTCCAATACTTTATTGTAGTTGTCGAGTGCATCTTCAAAGTCTGCAGGAGCATAATCAAATTTTTCATGATCGGCATAATTATGCTCTTTCAGGTCTACGATCTTTTTCATCAGAGGATGCTCCAGATGAAATTTAAGATCTTTATTATCTGTATAGAAATTAGCCATTATATTCAGGTTTTTTTATTTCGTATTTTTCTTATATGCTTTAATCATACGGGGTATAATTTCAGCCACATCACCATTTATCACGTAATCGGCAATTTGGTTGATGGGTGCATTTTCATCTGTATTAACAGCTATGATCATGGAAGAATTTTCCATTCCGGCACGGTGCTGAATCTGTCCGCTAATACCACAGGCAATATAAATTTTTGGCCTTACAGTTACTCCGGTCTGACCTACCTGACGTGCATGGTCGGCAAAACCAGCATCGACGGCAGCGCGTGAAGCAGCGACTTCGCCACCGAGCACTTCAGCCAAATCATAGAGCAGATTAAAATTCTCGGGCGAACCCATTCCGTAACCACCGGCAATAATAACCTGCGACCCGGTAAGGTTTACCTTACGTTTTTCCATGTGGCGCTCCACAATACTGATCACAAAATCTTCGTCTTTCAGCGATTTCGATACATCAATATTTTTGACTTCGCCTTTGTATGCTGTATCTACAATTTCTTTTTTCATCACACCCTCGCGAACAGTAGCCATTTGCGGGCGGTGCTCAGGGTTGATAATTGTAGCGATAATATTTCCTCCAAAGGCCGGACGAATCTGATACAAGAGCTGCTCATATGTTTTTCCGGCTTTTTTATCCTCGTGCGGACCAATCTCCAGGCTTGTACAATCTGCTGTTAAACCTGATTTCAGTTTTGAAGAAACACGCGGGCCAAGGTCCCGGCCTTGCGAAGTTGCACCCAGGAGGGCAATTTCTGGTTTTGTTTCTTTGAACAAATCCGTAATTATTGAAGTATAAGGTAAAGTGAGATAATGCTCAAGGCGCTTATCTTCTGCTTTATATACCACATCGGTTCCATACGGAAATATCTGATTTTCAATACCCTTAAGATCTTTTCCTATAACAACAGCTTCCAATTTCGTTTTCAATTGATTGGCCAGCTGACGTCCTTTTGTAAGAAGTTCGAGGCTCACATCGGCCACTTTTCCCTCTTCTATTTCACATATTACAAATACACTATTCACAATTATTGCGTTTTAATAGGTTCAACATTCGGATTAGCCAATCGTATGATTTTCGATCAACTCCTTAATCATTTCTTCAATACCGGCATCGGTATTTTCAACCTTTCTGGATTCTTTGGCTTCAAGCACCACATTTTCGATGCCTTTTACCTTTGTGGGAGAACCACTCAAACCGAGTAACTCCGCATCTGCACCTACATCTTTAACGCTTAGCTCCTCAATTTGCAAATATGGTTTATTCTCAAACACTGTAATATAATCCTCGTTTGCAGCCTGCAATTCAGTCACTGTTTTTGCATACTTAAATTTCATTGTTTGCTTTGCGTGTCGCGGCCTGCATTCAGGAGCCGAGGCATTTACAGTAATAACACATGGTAGTTTACCGCTAACTTCCTCTACTCCACGTTCGAGTCTGCGACGAATTTTAATTTTCTTTTTAGATATTTCAAGAACCTCTTCTGTATAGGTAATCTGAGGTAAACTCAGTTTTTCAGCTACCTGGGGTCCTACCTGAGCTGTATCTCCGTCAATAGCCTGGCGGCCAGCTACAATAATATCATAGGGCCCGGTTTTTTCAATTGCTTTAGAAATGGCATAAGAAGTGGCCAGGGTATCGGAACCGGCAAAGGCGCGGTCGGTAAGCAAATAACCATTATCTGCTCCACGGTAAAGTCCTTCTCTGATTACTTCAGCTGCTCTACCAGGGCCCATTGTAAGCACAGTAACTGTTGATCCGGCTACACGATCTTTAATACGTAAGGCCTGTTCCAAAGCATTCAAATCTTCCGGGTTGAAGATGGCTGGTAAAGCTCCTCGATTTACCGTACCATCTGCTTTCATCGCATCTTTCCCTACATTACGCGTGTCGGGAACCTGCTTGGCAAGTACAATAATTTTTAATCCACTCATGGCGAAATATTTCTGTTTGAATTTTTGACAAATATAATTAAATGATTGGTTTTAAACAGTTCCATACCGGGTGGAATGCTCGTAATCCACACTAATTCTAGTATTTAAGGGGAATTATTTTTCCGAAATCTGTAATATCTGACCTGTATGAACGTCAAAAACAACTTTATTTTTTGATTCGTTCAGCATTGATGAAGGTAAAAACGAATGCTTCCCCCACTGTGCTACAGGAAAAAATTCTTTAGCCAGGTTTTTATCATTCATTTGCAACTCTAAAGCAGCTCTTGCAGGAATTCTGTATACAATTCCTTTTGGCTCCAATTGTTCGAGTTTTTGCTTATCTTGCTGTTCCGGTAGTATTGCTGGTGTTACATTTAAATACACAGGTGAACCCAATCCATATAAATTATCATTTTCTATACCTCCGGTTCGCTGCTTAATGCCGTTAGATTTTGAAAAGTAAAACAACACCTCTTTTAAATCCTCCGGCATACCAGCTTCGGGTTCATACAAAAAGTTATACATCAAGGTATCACGTATTACATGGCCTGTAAATAGCTCAAGGTACTTTTGCTCAAGTAAATCCAACTCTTCAGTGCGACCTTCAATGATTTCAGGAATTTGGTCTGTTTCTGAAATACCTGCCACAAGGCGAAAACGACTTTCGCGTAATGTAGCGATGAATTTAGCTGCTCCCCAGGCCATTTCCTGGAAGGTTTTCACTTCAGTAACTTCCTTTTCTACAGGTACACGTACCAAAGCCGAGTCTACCTTTTTATACTCATAAGAGACCTCTTCAGTAATGTCTACTATTGGTTTGACCGACAAATCTGTATATACAAAATCATTTGCAGGTGGCAAATGATTCGTGAGTTCAGTATTTTCAACCCTGAATGCTCCTGATTCATTCACTCCTGCTAGAATTCCCTCTGATGTCAGGTTAATGTTCACCGGTCGTTTGTCATCAATATGCACATAATACTGTTCAGCAGGATCAGGATATGTATGCAAATTTATTTCAGCATCCGCCAGCTCATAGTTTACATCATCATATTTAACTACATCTGCATCAATTCCAAGATACTCACTTGCATAATCTGAAAAGGGGCCTTTAAACTGCTGTTCGCGCACAATATATATACGAACATGAAAGGCATTTTTGGGTAAAAAATAGGATAACTGTGCATGATTACTGGCCTTAACCTTCACATAGGGTTTCTGCACTTCTTCTTTGGACTTGCATCCCACAAGAATAAGCGCAAGCATAGAAATATAAAATATGATCTTTTGCATATGGATTCTTAATTTAACGTTTTGCCAGAAAACGGAATTTTTAACAGCCACTCACTGCTCCTGCAAATATAAACTACAATTACTTACTTATTGCAATTCCCTGATACTTTTATAGGCCAACCCTAAGTGATTAATGATGTCTGTGGCGATTAAACTCTCCTCAGATTCTTTTTGTAACGCCAGGTCTGCAGCTCTTCCATGCACGAAAACGCCAAGCCTTGCTGCGTCAATTGGGTCATACCCCGATGATAATAAGCCCAGAATAATCCCGGTAAGGACATCACCACTGCCTCCCTTAGCCATAGCAGGGTTTCCTGTGCTGTTGAAGTGTACATCCCCATTGACATCAATCACCGCAGTGTTTGCGCCTTTAAGCACCACAATTAGCTTTTGTTTCTCAGCCATCTCACGAGCCGTTTCGATGCGTTCGTAGTGGAACTCGTGTTTTTTTGTCAGCCTGTCGAACTCTTTTGGATGAGGTGTAAGAATGCTACCTTTTGGCAGCAAATCCATTAACTCATGGTTTTGACTGATGATATTCAGCGCATCGGCATCAAGTACCATGGGTGCATCAGTATTTGTAATTAATGTATGAAGCGCTTCTCTCATTGATTTTTTCTGGCCAATTCCCGGCCCTGCTCCCACTACGGTGAATGGTTCCAGATGATCTTTCTGACAATAAATCTGTTCGGTTTCATCGATTACAAGCATGGCTTCCGGCACGCATGATTGCATTATGCTGTAAGAAAATTGGGGTATATGAATAGACAACAACCCCGATCCACTTCTTATGCAAGCTTTGGCTGCAAGCACTGCAGCGCCAGTTTTACCGAAGCTACCCGCAACCAGTAAGGCATGTCCGAAATGACCTTTGTGTGCATACTTTGTCCGGTTCTTCAGCAGCGGCAGATCGTTTTCAGTAGTGTAATAATATTTTGTTGAGGTATCATTAATAGTTTTTGGTAATAGACCTATTGAAAGCGCCTGCCACTCGCCCACATATAATTCATTTTCGGGTAAAACAAAAGCAAGTTTAGGAAACTCAAAGCTCACTGTATAGTCTGCTTTAATTATTGCACCATTGTTTTGCCGGTTATCCTCGCTGAATAATCCTGAGGGAATATCAATACTCATAACCGGGTTGGGTAAAGTGTTGATAAACTCAATTACTTCAGCCGGCCAGCCTTCGGCAGGGCGCGTCAATCCGCTGCCAAAAATACCCTCAACAATTAAATGGTTCCCGGGAATTTCGGGGAATTCATCGTTATCTGAAAGCTCATGTATTTGTATATTGGAATATCCTTCGAGTCTTTTAATATTTGCCTGGCAATCGGAAGAGCGGTTTTTTCCTATTTTTAACAGCCACAAAGTAGCATCATAATTATTATCGGCCAACAAGCGTGCAAGCGCCACGGCATCGCCACCATTATTCCCCGGACCTGCAAAAAGGGTGACGGGGGTATCTTTTGAAAATTTTTCTTCTATAAAATCATACAACTGCCATGCGGCTCGTTCCATAAGATTTATGGACAAAACAGGCTCCTGTTCAATTGTAGTTTTGTCTATTTCACGTATTTGGGGACTTTTAAAAATTTTCATAGATATGCTCCTTAAACTAATTTTATTCAAAAATACCAAAAAAATAGCGCTTTATCAATGAGACAAGCAAATCCACAAAAAGTTATAAAACAACCCCTTACATCATGCTTAAAAATCGGTTAACGAATAGTTCACAAATCTGGTGGCGGTCAAAAAATTATTTTATATTTGTCAACTCATGAAAATGAATTACTAACCAAAGAAAAATAACTATGTTTAAAGGACACCCTAAAGGACTAATTGCAGCATCACTGGCTAACATGGGAGAACGTTTTGGCTTTTATACCATGATGGCTATTTTGGTGCTTTTTTTGCAAGCAAAATTCGGACTAACAGGTGGTGATGCCGGTCTTATTTACTCGGTATTCTACTTCTCCATTTACATTCTTGCTTTCGTTGGAGGACTTATAGCCGACCGAATTAGAAACTACAAAGGAACAATTCTCATCGGTATCCTTGTAATGGCATTGGGTTATCTTATAGTAGCCATGCCAACAGAAACACCCGTACCAGCAGATAAACGTACGCTGCTGCTGATACTTACCAATTTTGGTCTGTTTGTCATTGCATTTGGTAACGGATTGTTTAAAGGTAACCTCCAGGCATTGGTAGGTCAAATGTACGACAATGAGAAGTATGGTAGCAAAAGAGACTCAGGATTCTCACTTTTCTACATGTTTATTAATGTAGGTGCTATTTTTGCTCCATTTACTGCTATTGGCATCAGAAACTGGTGGCTGAACAATAACGGGTTCAATTACAATCCAGATTTACCTGCCATGTGCCACAAACACCTGGAAAGCGGACTGTCTGAACAAGCTCTTGCTCGTTTTAATGACATGCAAGCACAGGCAACAAATACCGCTGAGTTGGCTAATATGAATTTAGATGCCTTCGCTTCAAAATACCTTGAGGTATTCTCTACCGGTTTCCATTATGCCTTTGGTATTGCTGTAGGAGCAATGATTATTTCATTGCTGATTTATTTAGCAAACAAAAATAAGTTCCCCAGTGTACAGAAAAAAGCTAAAGATGATGCCCAAAAAGAAGCTGTTGGCTCAGAAATGAGTACAAAAGAGATCAAACAGCGCCTTTATGCCTTATTTGCTGTGTTTGGCGTAGTTATCTTTTTCTGGTTTTCATTCCACCAAAATGGACTTACATTAACCATGTTTGCCCGTGACTACACTGATCTGAGTGGAATTGCCTTAAATCTTGGATTTGTAACCATTGAAGGGGCCGAAATTTTCCAGTCTATTAACCCAATTTTCATTGTATTCCTCACACCAATTGTGGTCGGACTTTTCGGATGGCTCAGGGCTCGTGGTTTAGAACCATCAACGCCCAAGAAAATTGCCATTGGTATGTTCATCGCAGGTATGGCCTATGTGGTAATGATTCTTGGTTCGATGGGATTACCTGAGTTCTCAACCATTGATCCGCAACAAGACGGAGTGCCGCTAGCTCAGGCACAAAGGGTAACCCCAATGCTGCTGATTGGTACATACTTTATTCTTACAATGGCCGAACTCTTTATCAGCCCACTTGGAATCTCGTTCGTTTCGAAAGTTGCTCCACCCCAATATCAGGGTATTATGCAAGGTGGATGGTTAGGTGCCACAGCTTTAGGTAACCAGCTGCTTTTCATCGGTGCAATTCTTTACGAAAGTGTACCATTGTGGATGACATGGAGTGTATTCGTTGTAGCTTGTTTCATCTCAATGGGTACAATGATTTTTATGCTCAAATGGCTCGAAAGAGTTTCGAAATAGTATAATTTTAAGATATTTTCAAAAAGGTCGTTCCGGAAGGTTCGACCTTTTTTTTGCGAATATTTGTAAGATTGTCGTTTTTTTTTCTTTGCCTTGTGATCATGATTACAAATTTATATTACTAATTAAAATTTAAGAAAATGAAAACTATTAAAATTGTTGGGCTATTCCTGGCCTTTCTATTCGCAATTTCTTTAATTTATAAAGGTTGTGAAGAAGACGAAGTAAACAAAAATTTGAATTCAGCTTTCGACATTACATCAATTACTGCTGAATAGGTAACTTTATTTATCAATAATACATAGCGTTATGATTAAAAGGATTATTACTGCCACATTAGCATACCTTAGCGTTTTTATCTTTATGAGTTTAACAACAGAACATAACTTCTTTAAAGACAATCTGCCTGACCTTTTTATTTCTTATTTTGTATATATAGCAGTATATATGTTTATTGTTTACTTAGATAAAAAAATAAGAAAGGAAACTTAAAAAAATGGTTTTTTATCGGAATGAATCATAGTCATTTGATGAATTCGTTGTTTGCTTTTGCAATGCGAAATTTCATTTTATGCAGTTAAATAATTAATTCATTTGCTTATTTTAAATTCTCAATGGTCATTACCTGTCCCGATACCAATTGGGATGGAACCTCCTATTACCTGTTTTACAGTTTTTTAACTGTAATACTCCAAATAAACATGTTCGTGTGTGTTTAAATGGTTAAACATGGAGGTTTCATCAGATGAGTAAAACTGACA
>NZ_DATFKB010000140.1:0-3091 GCF_035268865.1 Salinivirga sp.
TACAATTTGGGAATTGAACTCCATATCTGTAAAAAATATTTGTTCGCGACCAATTACGATTAATTACAATAGTGTAGAGGAAGCAAGCCTGTCGGGAAAAGCGAGAAAATATATCCTCCGACCGCTTAAGTATATGACTAGCATTACTTGTTTTTATTTGTCAATGCTACGGTATGATTGTCAGTGTTTTGTCAATAAATTCTTTTCAATGTACCTTAGCCAGCGATATTTTTGAATAGTATCCGGAATGATTATATCAGGTGCAATACCGATGTCGTCTATTATGCGACCGGGTATGCGGAGGCTGCGACTGGTAGCATAGTTTAATCGGTATTTATTGTTCGGAAACATAACGGTGTTTACATTCGATACATCAATAGCGCCAAAGGTGGTTTTACCAACAATGGTGGTTTTGCTGCTTTGCTCAGCCATCAATAAAAACTGTTCGGTGGAACTGGCGCATCCTTCGTCTGCAATTACATATACATTTTCAGGGTATGGTTTCGGATCGTAGTTATCAATTGTCCTGATTTTAGTTTGAGTCATGGCAACATATTCACCCATGTTTTTCTTTAGCCTTCTTTTCAGAGCTAAGCCAAAAAATACCCGTTGCAAAAATGACTTGCTGAACCATTTTTTATATGCCGCTATATTCATTGGTGTTGAACGAATTTCGATATTATGAAATTTCATTGGCTGGGTGTAGAGGAAGGGGGTAATGTTTTTGAAACTGCGGTCGGCACCACCGCCATTTCCCCGCACATCTATTATTAAATTTTGCGTTGAATCTAGTAGGGGCTGGTTTTCGGCTATTAAATTATCTATTTTTTCTTTGTATTTATAGTTGAAAGAGGGAATTCTCATTAAAACCGTTTCGTTGTTTATTTGTTTTATGCGGGGCACTTCTGTCATATAAATTGAAAATTCTGCAGTGTCTTCAGGCGCCACATACTCCGTAGACCTAGTCCAATGGAAATTGCCCGTTTTAAGGTATTTAAGTGAATAGCTGAAAGACTGCTTCTGTAGTGTATGGTCGGCCATATAATAGTTTACCAAAGAGCCGGAGTCGGAAAATTCTGTCTTTACCTGTCCAGCTTTCCATTGTGGTTTATTTGTCCAAAGTAATACCCCAACATAATCGCGCTGCGCATTAATTGTATCCGGCACAACAACCATTTTGTAATTGTTGTTGTACCACACATCGCAAATGCCATAAGGTGGTTTTCTGTCTTTTAGTTTCTTAAACAGAGCAGTTGTGTCAACAGGCCATATTTTAGGTTGTGGTTTAGGTGCTTCAGTCCCCTGCGCTTGTCTGTTTTTATCCGGATTATGCGTGTAATATACGCCAACGTGTCCTTTGCGGAAAAAATGTGTCCATTCATCCAGCAATTTCACACACTCCGTGTGGTTTTGGATTTGTTTTGTCTGTTGAGCGATTGAGTCACTGAAATTTTGGTAAGTGTCAGTTCCTTTGGTTTTTATAACTACCGGGAATCCGGCATCATTGGTTTCGAAGGTTTCCTTTAACCAATTAAAACTGGAAGTACAATCGCACTCTTGTGCATGCATAAACAGCGGTAAGAGCAATAGAATAAACACAACTTGTTTCATGACATGATTTTGTTTTGGATGCAAATATAACAAAATATGATTATACAGTTATTTACCACTTACGCAAACAGGTTTTCTTCATTAGCTCCGCCCCCTTCGAAACAAAATGATTGAAGTTCGGTTTAATTGTTTTACAATACATTAATTAATTAAAAAATGGATTTAGTTACACAAACAGTACTTGGAGGAGCAGTAGGAGAGATGGTGCTCGGTAAAAAAGCCGGGAACAAAGCAATTATGTGGGGTGCTGTGGGTGGCCTGATCCCTGATCTCGATATTTTTGTAACACCATTTTTTAGCGAAGTGGATGGGCTTTTTGTTCACCGTGGGTTTAGTCATGCAATTATTTTTGCGTTTCTATTGGCCCCGCTGTTAGGTTGGCTTATTCATCGTATTCACAAGAAAAACACGGATATTCAGCTTCGCGAATGGATCTTCCTTATTTTTATGGCTGCTTTTACGCATCCTATATTAGACTATTTCACTACGTACGGAACAGGAGCTTTTCTGCCATTCTCTGATTATCGCGTAGAATTTGGAACCATTGCCATTGTAGATGTTTTTTATACCGTCCCTTTTATTCTCGTATTACTTACCATAATGTTCATAAAGCGTAGCTCAGCTATCAGACGAAAACTTATTGTGGGGCTTATTTTTCTTACATCGTTTTATTTGCTTGGAACTGTAGGTAATAAACTACATGTGAACGCTGTATTTAAAAATGCTTTATCGGAACAAGAAATTATGTATAACCGATACAAAACAGCTCCCCTTCCGCTCTCCAATTTTTTGTGGATGGGGTTGGCCGAAACCGATTCGGGGTATTATATGGCCCTGTATTCAAACTTCGATGAACAAATACCCACCGATTTTGAATTTATACCCCGGAATGAGATGCTACTTGAAGATCTTAACGAAAACAAAGCGCTGCAAAAGCTCATTAAATTTTCTAAAGGTTATTATCATGTGAACAAAGATGAAAAAGGACTTTACCTGGCCGATCTCCGGTTTGGCAAAATGGGTATAGGAAAAAATGCAGCGTTTGTGTTCAAATTTTACATTACGAGCCGGGATGGTGAAGTAATAATTGAACAATCACAAGATTCGAGGAGCATCGAAGAAAATGCATTTTCAAATTACCTTCAAAGAATTAAAGGCGAAATGAATTGAGTGATAGCAGCTCAGGGTATGTTTAAAAAATATGCCGGGTTTCTCTTTAAAGTTGTAATGGATAAGATAGAATGTGTTTTTATATGCGAAGGCACAACTATCCGAAACTTTATAGTTTTTTGTGCTTATTACAATATATATTGAAAAAATACAAGCTATTTCTTATCTTAATTTGTTCTCAAAGTTGTAATTTTTGAGATAGTACATTCATTACACCGCCATTTATGGCGGTGACAAGTTACCGTTGCTGCTTAGGGCTTTAGCCAGGAACTTTTTTCTATATAGATTAGGTTCCAGGCTGAAGCCTTAC
>NZ_DATFKB010000141.1:0-2438 GCF_035268865.1 Salinivirga sp.
TTGAAATTGATTTTTGAGGATAGCAATATCAAAGGATTTGATGTAGATGAGTACGATGCCCAGTATTACCTTGATTTGTTTTCACCGGCTTACTACCATGGAGCGCAACAAACACTTTCTTTTCAACTTAACATTGGGTTCTGATGTACAAATTTTTACTCATCATATTGTTGCTTTCAGGAATTGGAATAGAAATAGCCGCCCAAAGTCTTGTGCCGCTTCATCGTTATCGTACACGTGACATCACTAAATTAATGCTCAATGAGCCCCGCAGTTACCATACCGCAATGCAACCATTTGTTATTAGGGATACAAGCCTGCTATTTAAGCGCACATTCTCCAGGAAAGGGCAAGGTAAAAATTGGTTTATGCGGAAGTTGCGCTACGAAAACCTGGTGATGGTAGAAAAAGAGAATTACCGGCTTACCATTGATCCAGTGTTGCATTTTGAACTCAGTAAAAACCGCGATGTGGAGGAACTGCTTTATCGCAACACGCGAGGTTTTATGGTTGCCGGTCGTATAGGTCAAAATGTAAGTTTTCAATCCATTTTGTATGAAAATCAGGTGGCATTTCAACCTTATGTGAATGAGATGATTCAGACCAAAGAAATAATTCCACATGCTGCAAAATACAAACCTTATGAAATACCCGTTGGCCAGTTGAGTCCGGTCGGCTATGATTACAGTATGGCAGAGGGTGTGTTATCATGGAATGCATTACCGCAGCTTAATCTGCAATTTGGTCAGGGTAAGCATTTTGTAGGCGATGGATACCGGTCGCTTTTGCTGAGCGATAACAGTTATAGCCACCCTTTTTTTAAGGCTATGTTGGCTATTGGCCCCCTTCAATACACCAGTATGTTTGCTGAACTGCTGGATTTTGACCTGCCACATGGAACAGAAAGTGGTTATCGGAAAAAGCGCTATCAGATGCATTACCTAAGTTGGAACACCACACCCTGGTTGCAGGTTGGCCTTTTCGAGTCTGTTGTTTATCATGCTGAAGATTCTACAGGATACAGCGGATTTAAGGCCAATTATTTGAACCCGCTTATTTTGTCGCGCACCGCCGAGTATGGTCTTGATACAAAAAACAATATTTTACTTGGGGCTACAATGAAAATAACCCTTCCGGCCCGCATACAAATTTATGGACAGTATGTGCTTGATGCCACAGCCAATCCTTCCGCTGAGCAAGTTACAGCAGAGGAGACCCGGCAGGGATACCAGCTGGGGGGTAAATGGTTCGATGCATTGGGTATACAAAACCTTTATGGGCAAATGGAATTTAATAGCGTAAGTATATTTACCTATGGCCATTCAAGTGCAGCACAAAACTACACGCATACCCGGCAAGCATTGGCCCATCCCATGGGGTCCGGTTTCAACGAGTTTGTGGCCATTTTAGTTTATTCAGTAAAAGATTTTGAACTGGAAGTGCAGGGTAACCTGGCTCGCTATAAAACTAAAACCGCAGAGGATATTTCCGCTGGTAGCTTTTTGATGTATGATCAGGAAATCATTGAGCAAGATGATTTGTCTGCTCTTAGTTTAGAAAACGAATTTGCCTACGGTCACATGCAACTCTCCTATTTGCTGAACCCCAGAACAGATTTGCGTATTTATGCCGGTGCTGCCTTAAGGATTAACCAGAATATTAACCGGGAAAGTAAAGATGCGTGGGTGTTTTTTGGCTTGCGAACCTTTTTATCTAACCAGTTGTTGGACTTTTAGGCAAATACTGAAATGATAGATATAAACACAAAAAGAAATATTGTCGTAGCTGTGAGTGGTGCAAGTGGTTCCATTTATGCATACCGGCTTCTGCATAAGCTGAAATTATTGGGGTCACAAATCGAGACGGTTTCAGTCGTTTTTAGTAATAATGCCAGACAAATATGGAGCGAGGAGTTGGATATTCCCTTACCAGCAGGGAAGGATATAAAGTTGTATAAGAACGACGATTTTTACGCACCAATAGCCTCAGGCTCTTGTACTACTGATACCATGATTATTGTACCTGCATCTATGGGTATTACCGGGCGCATTGCCAATGGCGTTTCAGATGATCTGATTAGCCGCGCAGCTGATGTAATGCTTAAAGAACGCCGGAAACTTATCCTTGTACCACGCGAAACTCCTTACAGTTTAATTCATATTCGCAATATGGAAACTATTACTTTGTCGGGCGGTATTATTTGTTCGGCTTCTCCATCTTTTTATAAAAAACCCGACAACATAAATGATTTGGTTGATACTGTTGTAGACCGAATTATTGATCTAATTGGTTTAGAGCAAAAAACTTTCAGGTGGGGCGAGTGAAAAGTTCAAGCTTATTTTAATCCATCATTTTTTCGATAAAGTTCTGTCTCTTTGGATGCTTTACTTTTACTTTCAGTTTTTTGTCCGTGTTTGCTACTTCCCACAGCATTCTAT
>NZ_DATFKB010000142.1:0-17113 GCF_035268865.1 Salinivirga sp.
CACGCTCAGCATATCAACTTTTTAAGTGGGGCATGTTGGCTCCCATGGGTAATTCTTTTCTATTTTCGATTGTATAAAAAACCACAAATCACCAATCTTCTATGGGGTACTGTTTTTGTGTTTTTAATGCTAACTGACGGATATCCAGCAATATCTATCATTACAGCTTACTTGCTTTTTGCATTATTTATTGGTTTTTCTATTAAAAAATGGAAAAACCATAACTGGATAGCTATTGCAAAATGGTTCGGAATAAACGGCATTTTCGCCTTATTGATAATCATACTTGTAATCGGACAAATAATTTCGCTCATAGAAGTGGGGCCACATATTGCCCGTTTTAATGAGGTCGATTCAGTACGGGTTTTTTCGAATCCTTTTTCATTTGAGTCTTTTCTTTCTTTCATACTCCCCTATTCATCTGTTGGCGATAAGTGGTTTTTCCAAACCGACACTTCGATGTCTAATGCTTATTTTGGACTATTACCTCTTGCAGCAGTTTTTACAGGTTTATTTATGAAATTACCCAAAAAGGCCTGGTTTTTTCTTATCATAGCCATAATAACCTTACTCACTGCAGTAGGTGATAGCTTACCTTTTCGAGCTCTTACATTCGAATATCTTCCAATGATGGATAAGTTTCGTTATCCTTCAATTTTCAGGATCTTTACCATTTTTGGATTTCTGGTATTCGCAGGCTACGCTCTTCACAATATATTTAATAACTCTGACCGGCTCAATAAATTTAGAATAGCGCTTTCCGGGCTTTTAATAATAGTTTTAGGTATCAGCATTTATGCTTTACAGAATATAGACCCGGATTCATTTTCAATTTTTATTAAAAGCGACAAATCAACGCTATATGACAGAATCTTAATTCAAGGGATATTACAACTTGTTTTACTGGCACTTTTTTTAATTGTTTTGCGCAGAAAAAAAATGCATTGGGGACTGATTATTATACTGATTATCGCAGATCTTATGCTTTCCGTTCAGTTAAACATGCAATCAACCGGCGTTTCGAAAAAAGATCCGATAGAATGGTACAATCAAATAAAGAAACATCCGGAAGGTTTCCCTGTGCCTTCGCGAAAACCTATTATCGAGCAAACAAACAAGCTTTTCTCTTTTGGCCCATCATGGAAAAATGGCAGTATTTTCAGAAAAGAAATCTCATTTCAGGGATACAATCCATTTTTATTGGATAGTTATAAAAAACTCGATACTACATTGCACATAAAAAAACATGCGCTCAATAATCCGATAATATTCTTTTCGGATTCTTTAGTAAGTGACAGTCTCTCGCAGCAAGGAGCGTTAGAACCAAACACATTAGTAGTTGAGAGCAACCTCTTTAAAACATTAAAAAACACTGATCATAAAACAAGTAACCAGGATACCTGGCAAATCAGCAACTTCTCTCCCACAAAAATCGAAGTAAAAACAAAAACCACTCACCAACAAATCATTACATTACAACAAGCCAATTATCCGGGCTGGAAACTCTATATTGATGGAAAAAAATCAAACCACTTTACCTCCAACTACCATTTTATTAGCACGGTGTTGCCAGCAGGATCGCATACTATAATATTTCATTTTGAAAAAAACAAAATCATAGTGGCTTCTATAATATCCTTATCCCTCTTTTTGCTTATTCTCGTCGTAGCAATTCTTTTGTCTTTGAGCAAACAAAAGCTTATTATTAAAATTGGTTTCTCAACTGGAATTGTAATTATAGCTTTAATTGCAAGCTATAACTTCTTTAACAAACCATATAACCATACCAGGAACACTATCTATAAAAAAGCTGCCATTGATATTAAAGCATGGCAAAAATCCTGTAAACAAACAGATTTCTCATACCTATTCCCTATTGACAATCCTTTCCAATTAAAAAACCAGGTTCAAACTAAAGAGGAAATAGAATTCTCCAGAATTTACACTGAAAAGGATATATCAAATTTGGAAAACAACTTTAATAAATCAGAAAAAAACAATCTTGTATATTTCTGGAGCAATACAGTGAACGAAGAAGAGCTTAAAGGTTGGCTGTATTTTCATTATCCGGAAGTTAAAAAGCTGAAAAATTACCAAAACGGACAACTTGCATGGCTTACTAGAAACAAGAGGCACAATAATCAAAAACGCATTCATATTAATTACGAAAAAGATAATTTGTTTTGGAACAAACACAAAAACAATGTAGACTCAACCCAAAAACATGAAGGCAGGTATTCGCTGAAAATTGGGAAACAAGAAAAATATGGTGGGGGCTTTAATCTTAAAATGGGAGATCATTTTAATGAAGACCATGAATTTATTGCCATTAGAGGTTTTAGCATTTTATCAAAACAAACAAATGCCCGAGCGGTATTAAGATTTTTCGGGAAAAATGTGGAAAAACCTATTAAAGTAAAAAGTATTAAATTACACGGCACAGATAGTGCCAGCTGGAATGCACATTACATAGCAACTAAGATCCCTGCTGGCTGTACTAAAATTCATTTCTTTTATTACAAACAAGAAAAAGAATCAGGAGTGCTATCTATTGACGATTGTAACGTATTATTAATTGAAGATGATTTCCTGAAATGTGGTTCCATTGAAAAATAAAAAGAGGTACATCTGAACTGACGCACCTCTTTATATTACTCACAAGAATTACTGTCTGCTTAATCGTTTAAAGTCTTTCTTCAATAAGCCCTCGGGGCGCTTCCCTCTTTTTATCATATGGTAGTTAAAATAATACAGTTTTGCGTCATCTGCACCCATAATTACATTCCAGCAGCGGGCTTTACGTTTGCTGTTTTTCGGCCCCACCTGATGTAAAATTACTGCATCAGGATCGCGGCTGTCTATAACCTTTGTGATTTCTTCTTTAGTGGCAATTTTAACTTTGTGAGGATAATATTCCTTAATTTCGTTCAGTGTATTTACTTCAGGGCCTAACTCCTCTTTCAATACATAGAGGGTTTTATCGTGTATGTCGGTCAACTCTTTACGGTAAAACCTGATCATCTTCCTGGATTTATTCAAATCAGGGTGTTCCATACTTACTTTGATATGTTCCTGAATGAAACGAAGGATCAAACCAAGTTTGTAATCGTAGGTGTCTTCTTCAACATCAACGTAACTAATGGGCAGGCCTGAAAGTGTGGGCATTTGACCAGCCAACTCGTAATCACCACCCAGTGAAAGGTTAAGAAACTGATACTGGGCACGGGTTTTATCGCGCTCATAGTAAATCCGGTTAATCATCAGAAACGAAAGATTTGGATCAAGCCTTTGCTGCTCAAACTTTTCTCCATCGTAGGGTTTAATCTCAAATTCAGTTATGTCCCAATGTTTTTCCATTACTTCTTTAATAATTCTGTTGTACTGCAACAGTGGATTTGGCTCTAAAAAGGCAATGGTTTTGGTATTTTTGAACTGCTTCAATTCTTCCTGATCGGCAACAACCAATTGAGAAAAAAGCTGGCCGGCGATGGCCATTAAACTTATCAATACAAGAAGTTTCTTCATTTTAATCTATTTTAATGATACAATAATTACTTTGGGTACGTGAACTCAGTTCTATCATTCAGTTTACGAAGATACAAATATTTAAGTTGTTTTTGTTTTCTTCTTCTTAAGGATTGGTATTCATTTTTCAACAATGAATCTGCGCTTAAAATGTTTAAAAAATCTTTACGTTTAAATGGCTGAATATTGCCTGTTTTAAGGTCTATGATCATGGTTTGTGTTCTTTTGCCGGCTGTAAGCGGCACCTGAACAGCCAGGTGGCTTCCGGGCATTACGCCCATGCCCGGTTGGAGGGAAATTTTATAGGTTGTAAAATACCCCCAACGACCATTAAAATGTACTTTCGATAATGCATATTCATGAAAAATATACAATGAATTTCGTCTCACAAGCCCCCAAATATCTTCACTCTTTAATGTGCGGCGATTTCCTGTACTGTCAAAATACGAAAACCGCTCGTAAGATAACACCTTGAGCAAAAACTGTGGGTCGTCTTTTTTTTCCATGGCAATTATGGCATGTTCCGGAATGGGTTGTTGCGCCTTAAAAGCTTCAAAACTCAGATAAATACCCGGTTTAAAAAGCTCCTCGAAATGCACAAATTGATACTTCTGCTCCTGCGAAAAGGCTCCAGCCAATGACATGCATACAATTAAAACCGTTATGGACAAATATCTTATCATAGAACAATAAACAAAGGTACAATTTATAATCTTTACAGGTTCGGGAATTATTTTAAAAAAAATTGCCAATAATTTGTGTAAAATAGTAAGCCAACATACTTTTTTACCCATTTCGTGTAATTACTGTCGTAAAGTTATGTTTTGACTTTTTATCTTTGCAAGATCTATGATAAAAAAACTGATACTGGCATACCAATATAATCGTAAGCTGGGAGCTATTCTGCAGCCTTCAATAGCCATAAAAGAAGATAAATCGGCATTTTACAACATTGCTCCGGTTTTGCCCGAGACCCCATCGAAAGAAATTCCGGGTTTGAACGCCCATGTCGAAACACTTTTGAACACATGTTTCGAATATACCGAAAAACATATTTTCACCATTTTCGGGCGATCGCGACAAACTCAGACTGATTTTTATCAAAACCTGGAAAAAAAACACCTTCAGGACCATATTCGCCCCTATATCGACAAACGACTTGTTGATGTACTCCAGTTAGCCTATGCACAGCAAATTCCGGTTTATTATAAACAAACTCACAATATATTTGAAACTGACAAACTGGAGATCTCTGATGAACCATTAGAGTGTAAATTTCACTTTCAGTATGATGAAAAACTGAAGTACACACTTTCACTGCGCTATCAGGGCACGCCGGTGAGCCTGAAAGATCAAAAAATATTTATTCTTTGCGAAGCGCCTTCGGTATTTATCATGAACCGAACCATCTATTTTATTGAGCATTTCAACACAAAAAAAATTATCCCCTTCATCAGTAAAGATGAAATTGAAATACCTGAAAAGCTGGTAGACAACTACCTGAACACTTTTGTAAGGAGGCTAATAAAAACACACAATGTAACAGCTACGGGTTTTGAAATAAACACACCCGAAGTCGAAAAAAGGGCTCGCCTGGATGTGGAGCGATCTTTAAACAATAAACTTACATTAAACCTCAATTTTTTATACGGACACATTAAAGTCAGACCAGACCAGAGCCCTGATCAGGCCATTGTGGAGTTTCATCCCAAGTCGAAATCTTTCACAAAAATTAAGCGCAATGCTTCATGGGAAGATGATAAAATTAGTTTTCTGAAAAATCTGGGTTTAATAAAAAGGTCAGGTACAATATTTACGCTTAAAAACCAAATAGACGACTACACACTGATTGAATGGATCAACCACAATCATTCAAAACTAACCGGCAGTGGATTTATAATTGAGTCGGATCTTGAAAAACAATACCATTTGGGCGATATAAATCTTGATTTACAGGTAAAAGAAAAAAACGACTGGTTCGATCTTTATGGCGTTGTGAAACTTGGAGATTTTGAAATTCCTTTTGTAAAATTGCGCAATCATATCCTAAAGGGCAATCGGGAATATACCTTACCCGATGGCACCATTGCCATCATACCGGAAGCATGGTTTTCCGATTATCGCGATTTATTTGGCCTGGGCAAAAAAGAACAGGAGACGCTTAAATTCAGAAAGTACCAGTTTGAAGCGCTCAATAAGCTCAGTGTGGATGGAAAGGCCGGCATAAAGGAGCAATTTCAGCATCTGATAAAAGACCAGCGCAACTTTGATATTCCTGACGAAATAAACGCGACCCTGAGGGCTTATCAAAAAAGCGGCTATAATTGGATGCGCAGGCTGAGAGAATACAATTTTGGAGGTTGCCTGGCAGATGATATGGGACTGGGAAAAACGCTGCAGACATTGTCATTACTTAGTTATCATCACCTGCACAGTAATGGAAATACTCTAAGAACACAACATAACGAGCACGAAGCTACTGAAGGCCAACTGGATTTGTTCTCTGAACAACTCAAGACACTGGAGCGCAAAGCCACATCACTAATTATTGCCCCTGCATCGATTGTGCATAACTGGCAAAACGAAACCCAAAAATTTGCTCCCCACCTCAAAATAAAGCAGCATATTGGAAATGCCCGCACGCAAAACATCAATAATTTCAGGTTTTACGATCTTGTGATAACCACTTATGGCGTAATACGTAACGATATTAAAGACCTTGAAAAATTCCTTTTTGACTACATTGTCATAGATGAAAGTCAGAACATCAAAAACCCCGATTCAGTTATTTACAAAGCAGTTAGCAGGCTGCAGAGTCAAAACAAACTCGTACTCACCGGTACGCCAATAGAAAACTCACTAACCGATTTATGGGCACAGCTCAACTTTATAAACCCCGGCCTTACAGGCTCTCAAAAATGGTTTAAAGATTATTACGCGGTGCCAATTGAAAAAAACCAGGACCAGGAAAGACTTCAAAAACTTAAAAAATTAACTGCGCCATTTGTGCTTCGCAGAACTAAAAATGAAGTTGCAAAAGATTTGCCACCGCTCACTGAGCAAAGCATTTTATGCGAAATGACAGAGGAACAATACCAGCTTTACGAAGAAAAAAAGTCTGCCACGCGCAATGCCCTCATGCAGGTGATTTCAAAAGATGGCATTGGTCGCAACACCACATTAATTCTAAAAGCCCTGAATGAATTACGTCAGGTGGCCAATAATCCTGTTATGCTCGATGAAAACTATACTGGCTCTGCTGGCAAAACAGAAATCGTAAGCCGGCACCTCGAAAACCTGGTGGCAGAGAAGCATAAAGTACTGGTATTCTCATCATTTGTAAAGCATTTGAATCTCATTGAGCAAATATGCCACGAAAAAAAGTGGACATATACCATGCTAACCGGTCAAACCAAAAACAGAGAAGCCGTTATAGAAGAATTTCAGCAAGACGACAATAACCATATCTTCCTTATTTCTTTAAAAGCCGGTGGCGTGGGTCTGAACCTCACTGCAGCCGATTATGTACTTATGCTTGACCCCTGGTGGAATCCGGCAGCCGAAGCACAGGCCATCAACCGCGCACATCGCATAGGCCAGGATAAAAATGTGATTGTGTACCGCTACATCACTAAAGATACCATTGAGGAAAAAATACGTACCTTGCAGGGTAAAAAGCAAAAATTATCAGATGAGTTAATCGATGATAATATTGCACTAAAAAACATGTCAACCGAAGAGATAGAAAGCCTTTTCAAATAGTAACAAAACAAAACACTATTCTATGAAACAGTTACTTATCATACTGGCAATTATTTCCGCTTTGGGAGCCCAGGCCCAGAAACAACATTTTCAGCGTGTAGACCGCAATTTTATATTGCAAAAAATTGCAAACACAAATCCAGGGACATGGAGCCTGTCAGAAAACACAAGCACACGACATTATGGTCTGACAGACAAAGAGTTTTTTAAAAATTTCGGCAACGACAGAGTAGGAAAAATTGGTTCGGAAACCAGGGTAGAAAACTATGACAAAATTGGACTTAACTATGTGGCTATTCATGCGTTAGTAATTGAAAACAAAGAATTAAAAACAAAATTAAAACAGACCAAAGATGAGCTCACTTTGGTTAAAAATACATTAGAAAAACTCGAGCAAAAAATCACTGTGCTTGAAAAAAAGATTCAAAAAGAAAAGAAATATAAAAAAGCTAAAGAGAAGAGATATGGCACTAATTAAATCGATATCAGGAATCAGAGGAACAATAGGAGGAAAAACAGGAGATAACCTGACACCCGAAGATGTAGTGAAATTTGTAGCTGCTTATGCCCAATGGATTAAAAAACAAGGTAACAAACAAAAATATACAATAGTGGTTGGCCGCGATGCCCGAATAAGCGGCAAAATGGTTAAAATGCTGGTTAATGCAACGCTGTCAGGCATGGGTGTTGATGTGTTAGATATTGATTTAGCCTCTACTCCCTCAACTGAAATGGCTGTGACTCATTTTAATGCTGATGGCGGACTAATTCTAACAGCCTCTCACAACCCCAAAGAGTGGAATGCACTAAAAATGCTCAACAACAAAGGGGAATTTCTCAATGGCGACGAAGGAAAAGAGATACTTGAGATTGCTGAAGGAGGAGCAATAGAATACACTCCAGTCGATAAACTTGGTACAGTAAGCAGCACACGCTATCACGATGAACATATCGAATCCATATTGAAGCTTGACCTCGTAGATAAAGCACAGATAGCAGCAAAAAACTTTAAAGTCGTTGTTGATGGTATTAACAGCGTGGGGGCGCTAATTATACCTGACCTCTTGCGTGCACTGGGCGTAACAGAAATCATTGAAATAAATAGTGAGGCCAACGGAAACTTTGCACACCCGGCAGAGCCTTTACCCGAAAATGTAAAAGTAACTTGCGAAGCTGTAAAAACTAATAAGGCAGATCTGGGTATTGTGGTAGACCCTGATGTGGACCGCCTTGCCTTTATCGATGAGAACGGAATTATGTTTGGAGAGGAATATACCATAGTTGCTGTGGCAGATTATGTACTCCGGAATAAGCCAGGCAATACGGTTTCGAACCTTTCATCTTCAAGAGCACTGAGAGATGTAACAGAACAAGCCGGAGGTAACTATTTTGCATCTGCCGTAGGTGAAGTAAATGTAGTAGCTACAATGAAAGCAGAAAACGCAATAATAGGCGGTGAAGGCAATGGAGGTGTAATATATCCTGAATTACATTACGGCCGCGATGCACTCGTGGGTATTGCGCTATTTTTAACTTATCTGGCTAAAAAAGACATCACTGTTTCGGCAGTGAAAAAACAGTATCCTGCATATACCATTATCAAAGATAAAATCACATTATCGCCAGACCTTGACGTAGACAAGTTGCTGGATGACATTGCGAAAGTCTACCACAATGAAAAAATCAATCGTATTGACGGTGTTAAAATCGATTTTGATAATGGCTGGATACATTTAAGAAAATCTAATACAGAGCCAATTATTCGTATTTACTGTGAAGCCCCGACAAGCGGGGAAGCATATAAGTTAGCCAACAGGATGAAAGAAAATATTAACAATTCATTCACAAATTAACCAAAAAATATGGTTAAATTTGGGACGAATCATTAATTAAACTGCTAGTATTATGGAAAAAAAATTCACTTTTAGCGACGCTTTATCGAACGCCTATCAAATTGGCATTAAAAACATTTTATCACTAATAGGCGCTATTATTTTGTGGATTCTGACAATTTGGATTCCTTACATCAATGTTGGAACTACCATTGCCATTATTACCATTCCTGCGAGTTTAAGTCGCGGTAACGTTATTTCACCAACAGAGATTTTCAATAAAAAATACCTGAAGTATATGGGAGATTTCTTCCTTGTAACGGCATTAAGAGGTATTGGTGTTTACATTGCATTTTTATTCCTGATCATTCCAGGTATAGTGCTTTCAATTGCCTGGTCTCTTGCCGTTCTGCTGGTTGTAGATAAAGGACTGAATGCCAACAAATCGCTTAACCTTAGTAATAAGCTTACTTATGGTTACAAATGGATTATTTTTGGCGCACAAATAGTTTTAATACTTCCTTTATTCATTTTAGGGCTTATTCACCCTGTTGTAGCAGCACTTTACGGTATTCTTTTAGTACCATTCATGTTAGGACTGAAAGCATACGTTTATGGCCAGTTAGCAGGCGACGTTGCCGAGGAAGAATAAAAAAAATTAAAATATTTTATAGCCGTACTTTCTACAAGTGCGGCTTTTTTTTGTAAAAATATTAACCCAATATTAAGTTAAGCGGTTCTGCAAATTTTATTAACTTGGGATATGTTATTTTTACCCCTTAACATATCCTTCGACTTCGAGTATTATCCATTGCTCATTGTAGCTTCAATTGCGGTATTAGTCCCTTTTTTACTAAGTTCTCTAAGAATTCAAAGGATTCCGGGGGTTATAATCGAGATAATTGCCGGTTACCTGGTTGGCAAATTTCTGCTTAACGACCTGCCAGCTCACCACCTGCAGTCATTAGATTTTCTGGCACTTTCCGGCTTTATGTTTCTTATGTTTTTAAGCGGGCTCGAAATCGATGTAGACCAAATAAGGCAATCCTTACCCAAACGAAAAATCACCGGGCGCACAATACAGGAAAACCCGCTGCTCATTGGCGTGGTTATATTCATTATGGCACTGTTTTTATCTTACGGTTTTGCTCATTTGCTTAATTGTGTTATTCACATTCAAAACAAATGGTATTTTGCGCTCATCATGGTAACGACATCTGTCGGTATAATTCTCCCGGTTTTAAAAAGTCAGAATGAGCAAAGTACACGTTTTGGGCAAATGGTGATTACAGCAGCCGCCATTGCAGATATTTTCAGCATTATATTATTTTCATTTACAGCTTTTATACTCAAGCAAGGCTTTCAGGCCGAACTACTCTTAATTTTTGTCATTTTCTTTGTATTTTATCTGATGTATTTCCTGGGCATGAAACTCACGGGTAAAACCTGGATAAAGCGCATGGCTTATAAACTCTCCCACGCTGTATCACAAATTCAAATAAGAGGCACAATATTTCTAATTTTGCTTTTTGTAGTACTTGCTCAGTTTATTGGCACCGAAATCATGCTCCTTGGAGCTTTTCTGGCAGGTATACTGATATCCATTTTTATGAATAAATCCAGATCTGTACTTCTAATTAAACTCGATGGTATGGGTTATGGCTTTTTCATTCCCATATTTTTCATCATGGTGGGTGTACATTTCGATGAAGCAGCGCTAACGGAAATGAGCAACGCATTACTTCCCTTTTTAGCATTATTGTTTGTTGCTTTATATGCCATTAAAATTGTTCCGGCGCTATTGTGGCGGCATGTGTTTGGTACAAGAAAAGCGCTCGGAGCAGGCTTTTTAATGGCCTCAAGACTAAGTTTAATAATTGCAGCCTCTAAAATCGGGCTCGATTTTGGCATTATTACCCCAGGCATGAATGCTGCTTTTGTACTCATGGCTGTTGTCACATGTTTTGTATCGCCGGTACTTTATAATTTAATTTCGCCCAACAGAATACTTGAAGGCGATAAAATTATAATCGTGGGCGGAAGCAGCACAGGTGTACTATTGGCAAGAAGAATGAATATGCATGGACGAAAATCAATATTTGTAGAGCAGAACCAGGCCCGCTGTGAAGAAATCAAAACTAAGGGTATGCACGTGCTTCATGCCAATGGAAAGGAAGCCAACACTTACCACAAACTCAAAATAAAACAACATAATTTTGTGGTAATTGTAACAGAAGATGAGCAACAAAATGCCGAAATTGCTTATATGCTCAAAAAGCAACTTGGACACTCACGTGTAATTACGAAATCGAGCAGCGCAACAACGGAACGCCAACTGACAGGTTATCAGATAGAATATATCGATGAGACCCAACTTAAAGCAACGGCCATTGAAAACCTCATTACCCGACCGGCCACCTATCGTGCGCTACTGGAGAGCTTCGAGAATTTTCACATCGAAGACATCACCATTCTGAACAGAAACATAAGTAAAAGCAAAATCAAAGATATTCCTTTCCATAAGGATGGGGAGCTAATACTCATCAAACGTGGGGCTGATGTAAACATACCCCACGGTTACACAACACTGCAAACCGGTGATGTGGTAACGGTAATGGGCACACAAACCGCGCTTGACGATTTCAGAGATAAATTTGCAAAAAACTGATCTATTCTGCCGCAATCAACACTTTTAAAAACTGTAGTACATTTTTGTAATTACTAATGTTGTACCGCGCACTCGATGTGGTTTTACCCACTTTAACGGTGACTGCTTCATCAGGCAATTCTCTGAACATTTGCTCATCGGTCCAGTCGTTACCAATGGCCATTATAAACTCTAAGGAGCGACCGTCAATTTTGCGCATTGCAGCCTTACCTTTAGAAGTATCACTATTTTTAACTTCTATAGATTTATTGGCTTCCAGAATTTCAAGATCATGGTTAGCAATTAAGCTGGTTAACTGATCCTTAAGTTCATTCGCACGGCCAACACCCAACTCAGGGTCGGATTTACGATAATGCCATACCAATGAGTAGTTTTTCTCTTCTACAAAAGTTCCTGGCGTGCGGTCTTCATAAAATTCCAACACCGGGAGTATCAATTTTTTCCAATCAGTGTCAATACCGTCAGCTTCGGTCCAATCTTTTCCGGGCTCTTTGCAAGAAGCACCATAATCAGTGATAAGCGTATAATTTTTATCTTTAAACCACTTGTCAAAAGCTTTTTTATCTCTTCCACTCACAATAACTACCTCATTGTGGGAATCGGCAGCCAGGGTATCTAAAATATCTATAACCTCAGAGGTTGGCCTGGCTTTTTGTATATTTTCTTTCTCTTCTACCAGCGTACCGTCATAATTAATAAACAAAATACGTGACTTTGCTTTATGAAAATCTTTGGCAACCTCCTTTTGAATGGCATCTGTGAGTTTCTTCCCACTTTGCAGTGCCTGCTGTTCCTGTACCTCATTCAGGTTGTTGAAAAAATCGTCGGCCCACTTTTCCACATTGTAGCGCTTCAAGCGGTTTTGCATTGTATCGATGCGTGTTATTTGTTCTTCGGCCGGCATTGCAAGGGCTTCATGAATGGCATCGGCAATGGCATCAATATTATTAGGATTAATAAGAATTGCTTCGCTCATCTCTTTTGCTGCACCGGTCATCTCACTCAGAATTAACACGCCTTTACTGTCAATTTGTGCGGCTACATACTCTTTTGCAACGAGGTTCATTCCGTCGCGAATGGGTGTTAGAAGTGCCACATCGCTTGAACTAT
Source organism: Salinivirga sp. (assembly GCF_035268865.1). Taxonomy (GTDB): domain Bacteria; phylum Bacteroidota; class Bacteroidia; order Bacteroidales; family Salinivirgaceae; genus Salinivirga. Next base: position 12,898 of record NZ_DATFKB010000142.1, read on the forward strand.
AAAGGTCGATCAGGTTTTCGAAAGGTAGTGCCCGGTAGAAATACCAAACGGGGGTCCAGTTTATGGTACTGTAATTACCATTAATGCGGCCCACGAGCTCATCAATTTCACTTTTCATGCGCTGATATTGATCCACATTCTGACGCGAAGGCACACAGAGCATAATTAATGTGGCCTGTCCCCGATATTCGGGGTACTTTTCAAGAAAATGCTCGAATGCGTAAAGTCTTTTCTGAATACCTTTGGTATAATCGAGCCGGTCGATACTCAAAATAAACCGAACCTCGGGATTTACGAGCTGGTGTTTATCTAATTCCTGATGCAACTCTGTGCGGTCTTTTACTGATTTCCGCTGTTGAGAAACAGATGCATTGTGAAATTTATCATAGTCGATGCCCATTGGGAAGATATCAGAACGTATGATGCGATTATTGATAATAATTTCGTTGAAATTAATTTCGTATCCGAGCAAACGACGTACAGAGCTAAAAAAGTGACGTTCATAATCGTAAGTATGAAAACCAATAAGATCGGCGCCCAGTAATCCCTCAAGAATTTCGGTCCGCCAGGGCAGAATACGAAAAACCTCGAATGAAGGGAATGGAATATGCAGGAAAAAACCAATAGCAGAATCCGGATAACGCTCTTTTATCAATTGTGGCAGAAGCATCAATTGATAATCATGAATCCACACCTTATCGCCGGGTTCAATATGCTTTGCCACCACTTCGGCAAACTTTTCGTTTACTTCGCGGTATTTATCCCAATAATGTTGTTGATATTCGGCAAATTCAGTAAAATAGTGAAATAAGGGCCATATTGTTTTATTGCTAAAGCCATAATAAAAATTTTCCACATCATCTTGTGTCAACGGCACATTGACACAAGCCTCTTTTGCCGAGGCCGCTTCCACATCTGCTTTTAAATTGTCGTCAATTTCTTCTTCGGTTAGCCCCGACCAGCCCAACCACAAACTATCGCCGGCTGTATGCACAGACTTCATACCCGTGGCTAATCCGCCAACACTCGGTGTTACTGTAAGCTCCTCATTTTCAATCTTAATCTGTAGTGGTAATCGGTTCGAAATAATTATCGTTTTAGGCATAAGTCTATATTTTTCTGAATTGTTTTGACCATTAATATTCCCGGGGCTTTCATTATTACAATATAAACTTCATTGTAATACAACTCACTTTTAGTAAAAGTTCTAGAATCGATACAATAAACCCACAGCCCGGAAAAAATAATGAATTCATTATTTAACTAACCGGAAATGTAATAAAAACAAATTGAATTACCAACTTGTGTTGCTCGAAAAGAAGTGTTTGAGGGGTATGATTATTTACTCCACATGTAAAACCAATCCTTTAAGGTATTCTCCTTCGGGATGGAAAATGCTAATAGGATGATCGGCTGGCTGGGTAAGCTGATGCAATATGCGCACCTTACGGCCGGCATTAGCTGCTGCAGCAAAAACCGACTTCCTGAAATTTTGCGGACTTACAGCCTGAGAACAGCTAAAGGTAAACAATATGCCATTGGGACCTATATTTTCGAATGCACGTTGATTGATCCGCTTATACCCTTGCAGGGCATTACTTAAAACGTTATGATGTTTGGCAAATGCCGGCGGGTCAAGCACAATAAGGTCATAAGTATCTTCAGCTTTAGCAAAAAAATCAAATGCATCGGCAGCAATTCCTTTATGTGCAGTTGTTTCGGCAAAATTAAGCTGTACATTTTCGTCAGTCAGGTCAATTGCTTTGGCTGAAGAATCGATGGTATGTACCATTTTTGCACCATTTTGCATGGCAAACAATGAAAAACCACCCGTATAACCAAAAACATTGGCCACAACCCTGTTTTTAGCATAGTCACCAAGCAAACGGCGGTTCTCACGCTGATCAATAAAAAAACCGGTCTTTTGTCCTTCGAGCCAGTTGATATGATATTTCACACCATACTCTTTTACAACTCCGGAGACTTTATCGCCCATCATAAAAAAATCTTTCTGTTCATCTTCCAGCGCTTTTTTAGGCAAAGTGCCGGAACTTTTGCAATAAATATGCTCCAATGCGGAACCGTACAACTTCTGCAGCGCCTCTGCAATATGATCACGGGCCAAAAACATTCCCACGCTGTGCATTTGCAGCACTGCCGTGTCGTTGTATATGTCAATGATAAGCCCCGGAAGCTGATCACCCTCGCCATGTACGAGCCTGTAAACATCTGTTTCGGGCATATTTTGCAATAGCTCCTTTCGTATATTCAAAGCTGTTTGTAAGCGATTAAAGTAAAACTGCCTGTCGATATCTGTTTCCTGAAAACTAAGTACACGTACCGCTATTGATCCTATTTGGTAATGGCCACATCCCAGAAAATTGTCTTTATTGTCATACACATCCACCACATTTCCTTCGACGAGTGGGCCATAGGTCTTTTTTATTGCGCCCGAAAATATCCAGGGATGAAAGCGTTTAACGCTTTGGTCTTTACCGGATTTTAATACGATTTTGGTTCTATTTGTCATTGTTTTTTAGCATTTGCATTTGTTGATAAATCTTCAGGCATACCCAGGCATCGGTAGCAGCATAACGCAACTGGGGTTCGGTCAATAATGGTGCTTCCCAGTTGGTTAGTCTTTGCCGTTTCGAGATACGCATATTGAGAAAAATAGCAGCCATTTTTTTCACACCTTTCTCCTCTACCCCATATTCTTCCACATGTTTTTGGAGATCAATAAACCCGCCATCTTCAAAGGGTTTAAGCCGTTTTAATCCACGCACATCGTCTAAAATTGCGGCTCCGATTTTTCTTATGGTTGGTGTAGCCATAAGCTTTACAAGCGATTTGGGGAACCCGGTCTGCTGTAACCTGAAAAGCCAGGCCGTATCGTCGCTGCTCAATTGCAAAAGCGATATCCCGTTTTGTTTTCCTTTTTTGAAAGCTGGTTTGGATTCTGTATCGAACCCCAGCACAGCATGTATACTGATTTCCGGTATAACCTCTTCAACCTCTTCGGGTCGTGTAATAACTTTTATGGTACCCTGAAACTGCCCTTGCGGCAATTCGTTCAGGGTTTCTTTATCGATTGTTCTCCTGAGCATTACTCAATCCCCCATTCATCTTTTCGTTGTTCGGTAATCCAGTTTTCGGTATTATTGTCTACTTCATCCTGCACCTCGTCATTGAGTTGCTCATTTTGAAAATAATAGTGCATAATGCGCAACGAGTTAACCAGTCGTTGGCCCCAGTATTCCGCAAAAGTGCGTTTAACCTCACCTACAGCATCTTTCATCAGTTCGTCTACGGCAGTGCTGTAGAGGCTTGTAAAATCTTTTATATCCTGAAATATATCGGCGAAATTTTCCGAAAGGGAGTTCTCCTCGTTGGCTTCAAATCGCCCTATGTTTTCTTTGTAGGTATCAAGTTTATCTAACTTCTGCTCGAGCTGCAATTTTACGCGGCTCCACTCCTCTTCACTCACAAATTTCTCAAGTGTTTCAGGCTCACTCACCTCAAAATCGGGCAAAAGCTGAACTTTCATGTACATTAAAGGTAGTAAGCGAAGGGTATACTGAATAAACCTTTTCTGCGAATACTCATGCAACGAATCCATCAAAGTCACATACTCGGTTGCAACAGTCACAAAATCAAGCACATCACGCGAATAAAGCAAATTCCTTTTCTCTTCTTCCATCGTCTGATAATTTGGGACAAAATTAGTATTTTATACTGAATTGGGCAATGTGCCCAGCAGCAGTTGCGCAAGACTAATGCGAAAACCTTGCCAGTACCGGCAACTCAATCAGCAAATTGGCCATTGCTTACAGATCGATACAAAAAGTTCCGAAAAGCTACAAGGTTATTCAACAGATGACTGGCAGTCTACCAATCGCAGGCCGACTCGGAGTCGGTATGCGATTATTGTCACGGCAGCTCATTTGGTGAATTTTTCAAATAGCGTTAAACCCTTGAGTCTGCTATTACCCATAATTTGTCGTCAGGACTGTACATTTTGATTATTCAAAGCGAAAGTAAAACAGCACAAGCTAAGTTCGCGGCTTTTTTTCCTGTGTTGTGCATTGGGACACCCACATTTAATTTCTATAAAAGCTATTTTTCTATTTGGTCATAAACCTACTTTTTTTGCTACAGGTCAAAAAAAGTAGGCAAAAAAACCCCGCCGCTTACAGAAAAATGCTAAAAACCTGCT
>NZ_DATFKB010000143.1:0-2924 GCF_035268865.1 Salinivirga sp.
ATTGCTATGGTAGTTATAATTGGCACTCCATCTTTTGTAGTAAAGCTATATTCATCTCCATAATTTATACCATTTACATTAGTTGCATAAGCTCTAACGTAGTATGTTGTGTTAACATTTAAACCTGTTATATTACTTGTAAATGTACCAATTCCAGTACCATCATCCGTTTTATAATCATTAATGGTTGGATTAGTACTTATACTCCAACAAACACCCCGATCAGTAACTGCAAATCCACCATCATCACTTATGTTACCGCCACTCTCAGAACTAATTGCTGTAATATTACTAATTGAAGTAGTTGTTGAACGAAACCTAAAGGTAGCTAAAGAAAAAATCTTTGTACCTTTAGGTTTATTCATCAATAATAAATATTTATGAAAAAAAAAGCACTACTTTAATTGAATGCGCTTGTTTTTCACTTCCTAAATTTAATGAACTTTATTTAAAACTCAAGCGGCACATTGAAATTTCCGGTAAAAGCAAGAGCACTTTATCGAATTACACCCGATGCCTGGCCACAATGGCCTTACATTTTAATTGTAGTCCGGAAGAACTTGATGAAGAGCAGGTGTTAGATTACTTGCAACACCTAAAAACGCAAAGTAACACTCCATCATCGAGTTATTTTAAACATACGGTTTATGGATTGCGTTTTGCCTATAAAGTTTTGGGTATAGCAGGGAAACGAGTTTTTTTGCCAAGCCTCAAATTACCCAAGAAACTACCTGTAGTATTAAGCCACAGAGAAATAAAACAATTGCTTAATGCTCCGCAATTACTTAAACACCGGTTAGTACTGGCCATGCTTTATGGTTGTGGATTACGCCGATTTGAGTTACTAAACATTAAACTTCCGGATATTGATTTAGACCGAAGGATGTTGCATATCCGTGAAGGAAAAGGAAGAAAAGACCGTTATGTACCTATTGGCGAGCATTTATCACGAGGCTTACGAACCTACATCGAATCAGAGAAACCTTACCTCTGGCTTTTTAATGGTAAAAACAGCCAGGGAGAATTACAACAGTTTTCAGAAACTGGTGTTCAATGGATTATCAGGCAAACTGTAAAACGGACCGATATAACCAAACATGTGACATCACACGTCTTACGGCATACTTATGCTACGCATTTATTGGAGATGGGGCTGGATATTATGTCGTTGAAAGAATTGCTGGGTCATACCGACATCCGAAGTACCCTGGTATATCTTCATATAGCTCAAATGGGCAGGGAAAGAGTGTTTTGCCCCCTTGACAGACTATACAAAACGGTTAAGTAATGACTCCTTTATACGAAGTGGCTGATGTGTTGCGACGCAATCACCATCAGCTGGGGAAATTTACCCTCAATAGTTGGCAGGATAGAACTCTGTATGCCATAGAAGTTTGCCGGACAGCCCAATTGGGAGGGCATATCGATAAATGTACCAATCCTCAATGCAGGCATATTCATATCAGCTATAACAGCTGCCGGAACCGGCATTGCCCAAAATGTCAGGGCCATAAGCAGGAAGAATGGATACAGCAGCGTGAAAAGGAATTGATAAAAGTGCCTTATTACCACGTTGTATTTACTCTTCCCGTGGAACTTAACGTTTATGCCCTCAGTAAACCTGAGATGCTTTATAATTTACTTTTTAAAGTAGCCTGGTCTGTGCTATCTGATTTTGCAGCTAACCCAAAATTTTTGGGTGCAAAAACAGGGATGATAGCCATACTTCATACCTGGGGACAGAATTTATCACTGCATCCGCATTTGCATTGTATTGTTCCAGGCGGGGGCTGGTCGGGTAATAAATGGAAGAATGCCAAAGGTAAAAACAAATATCTGTTCCCGGTAAAAGCTATGAGTAAGGTTTTTCGCGCAAGATTTATACGCGCATTGCGTAAAGTCACCAATATTAGCCATTCCATATCTCGCAACCTGTTTGCTAAAAATTGGGTGGTTTATTGCAAACAACCTTTTTATGGTGCCGAACAGGTAGTTGAATACCTGGGTCGTTATACACACAAAATAGCCATAAGCAATCATCGTTTGATATCAATCGATAATGGCAGGGTTACTTTTTGGGCCAAAGATTACCGACAACGAGGCAAACGATATCAACTAAAATTAAGCGATGCGGAGTTTATCAGGCGTTTTGCCCTGCATATCCTGCCCAAAGGTTTTACACGGATACGCCATTACGGTATATTGAGCAGTTCGCTTAAAAAAGTGATGCTGCCACAAATCGAACGACAAATCGGCAAAGTTATACTTCCTGCAAGGGAAGAAAGCAAACACATGCAATGCCCGGTTTGTAGAATCGGCCGCTTAATAACAATATTTACTTTCAATTCTCGTGGCCCACCTAGTGATAATTTCATTCTTAAATTTGCAGCTGGTATAATGTAACACCGTTTTTAGGTGAATGGAGAAATTATGCCTATAAACGAAAAAACTACTTAAAAACCACTGAAGTATTAAAAAAAAATGGCAAAAATTTTAACATATATTCGTAAAAAGTAAAACCTCATTAAAAATAGTAAAGTATAAAAGGTTTTTAATCCCACACTAAAATCATATCATTACCCATAGTAACGGTTCGTTCAACACGGAATTCAGATTTGGTGCTGCGCACCATCCGAATCCTTAGTTGTTATACACTGTAAAATTTTATTTTTTAATTCCAACCAGCTCTAACTTTTTATTCTCATAATCTGTCAAGCGAGCATAAACTTCAATGTCGCCAAGTGTCAAAATGGAATTTACAAAGTCATTCATGTACTTAGAATAATAAAGTTCAAACTTTATATTTTGTTTTGTATTTAACTCTATTTTAAATTCTGGAGAAAACTGAGGGTCAGTCTCAATAGCATATTTGAATTTCTTTTTATTACCTGAATTGTCATATTTAAACTTAATAATTTTACTTT
>NZ_DATFKB010000144.1:0-27962 GCF_035268865.1 Salinivirga sp.
TAATAGTTGGTCATATTTCTTGATGTCCTTATTTGGATTTGATTTTTCATGTAACCAGAAAAAGATCAATAAAAAAAGTGTAAAGCTGATTAGTGTAAATACAAAAGGGATCAATCCTTTATAATAGATAGAAGAAATAAAGGTGGAAATAAGTAAAAATGAAACTATGCTAACACAGGCTAGTAAGAAGTTATGAGCTGCTTTTTTTAGCTGAAGATTCCTTTTTTCATCTTCAATTACAAATACATAATTTTCTTTTATTGATTCTCTTGGGATTTGTAGAAGCCTGGTGGTAAGTCCCTCAGCATATTTCTCCAAAGTGTTTTTCATGATGGCTATTTTACATTTCAATGACGAATGTAATTCAAAGAAATAACATGAAAAAATGAGAGAAAAAAGACTTAAATCGACAATAAATCGACACAAAATAAAAAAGCCACTGAAAATCAGCGGCTTTAGTGTCATTTTAGCGGTCTGGACGAGACTCGAATCCCGCATTGCTGAAATTTTCAATTTCACCAGCAATGCGAGGACTCACGCAAAGTATATCAAATCAAAGATTTGAGACTTTGCGGGTCCCGCTTCGCGTGGATCCTCATAGAATGACGAAAATTATAAATTTTCTATTCTATGGGACTCGCCAACCCCCGGGGGTTGCGATAAATAAAAAAAGCTCCTGAAAGAATTCAGAAGCTTTAGTGTCATTTTAGCGGTCTGGACGAGACTCGAACTCGCAACCCCCGGCGTGACAGGCCGGTATTCTAACCAATTGAACTACCAGACCATTGCTCAATTGCGTGTGCAAATAAATATGATTTCGGTGGAACCTCCAAATGTTTTTTGAAAAATTATAGCATTAATTTTTCCTTTATTTTTTTATACCCTGATTTACTTGTTTTTACTGTCATGTTATTTTTTAATCTTATTTGATATTGTTGTTTGCCGTACAGTTCAATGTTGCCTATTTGTTTTGTGTTGATGATATAAGAACGGTGGATTCTGAGGAAATGATCGCCCAGATGCTTTTCGTAAAAAAGCATTGTCTTTTTTTTGAGGTATTGCTCTGTATTTGTATGAATCATTACATAATCGTCCTGGGCTTCAATCATATATATATCTTCAGGGGGAAGAATCTCAATTTTGTTTCCGCTCGAAACCACTACCTGATCCAGGGGTTGTGATACTGTGCTTTCTGCTGCCTTATTGATTTCGGGTGAAATATCATCATTGATCCTTTTCATAGCCTTGTCGATGGCTGTATCAAAGCGGTTTTCGTCAAATGGTTTTAAAAGGTAATCCACGGCGTTCGTTTCAAATGCTCTGATGGCATACTCGTCATACGCGGTAGTAAAAATTACTGCCGGCATTGGGTCTACAAGCTCAAGCATTTCAAAACCATTAAGCTTTGGCATTTGTATATCGAGTAAGATCAGTTCAGGGCGATGTTCATTAATGGCTTTTACCCCCTCGAAACCATTGGTGCATTCGGCAACCAGGGAGAACTCTTCATGGCGCGAGAGGTAATGCTTTAATACATTTCGTGCGGGTAACTCGTCTTCTATGATTATAGTTTTTATCATGGCTATGGAATCACAATTTTTACTGAAAAGAGTGTTTTTGTATTCTCTATGTGCAAACGCGCACGGTCCGAATATAATATTTTTAAGCGGTTCGATAAATTTTTTAATCCGGTTCCGGTTCCCTTTTTTCTCGATTCGCCCTCTTTGGTGTTAGTAATGGTAATTACCAATTTGTCCTGATCGGTTTTGGCATTGAGTGTAATTTTAACCGGGTCAATGCTTTGATTTACGCCATGTTTAATGGCGTTTTCTATAACGGGCTGAAGTACCAGGCAGGGAAGGAATCGTGTTTCAGCCTCTGGCGATACGTTTTTTTCATATTTAAGGCGTTCCCCAAAGCGGAGATGTTCAATGGCCAGGTATTGGTCAATATGAGATAGTTCGTCGCTAAGTTTTACGAGTTGCTTTTCACTGTATTTGGTTGTGTAGCGCAGAAATTCAGAAAGTTTTATGAGCATTTGCCTTGTTTTTTCTGAATCTTCGAATGTTAGTGAACTAATACTGTTCAGGGCATTAAACAGAAAGTGTGGCTGCATTTGCATTTGTAGTGTGTTTACTTTACTGCGTTGCAGCTCATTTTCGAGCTTGCTGGTTTTAAGTTCTTTTTGCTGATAGTTGCGATAATAGTGAATGAGTTGCTGTACAATAACCACAATGCTAAACAAGAAGACACCAATTAAAGCCCGGTAGGTAATGCTGTCGTTTAATGCATGCAAATAATCTTCATCTTCGATAAGCATGGTTAGCATTGAATATGATGCCAGCAACCACAAAGTAACAATTAGTGCCAGCATGGGCAGGTATAAATACATTATTCTTCGCCAAAAGGGTTTTGCAGTACCCTCATATTCCAGTCCCATAAAAACGCCAATGCTGAAAATTACAAAAAGAGAATTAAAGACTACCGCATCAATGATGACCATTTTTATGGGTTGGTGGGCCAAAAAATATAAAAAAGCAATATGGACTGCAGTTGATGCAGTCCATATTAGGCTAATAACGGTGGGAGAGGGTTTGGGTGTTTGTGGGTTAAAAATTTGCATTAGCTTAATATTTCGCCGCCACCAAAAATGGCTGCACCTTTAATCACTAATGTATTGGTGTTCACGGTTTCTGTTACATCTAACTGTCGTTTATCATTGATACCACCAAAAATTGATGTGGCTTCAATGCGAATGTTCCAGTTTTCGGGTACATAGAGTTTCGATCCGCCAAAAATTGATGTCATTTCAATTTCGGCATAGCCGTTTTTGAGTTTTACATTTTTCAGGTTTACTGTGGACCCGCCAAAGATGCTGGTTATTTTTCCACCTTCAAAGAATTCAGAGTTCAGTATTCGCTCACTACCACCAAAAATATTCAATTCATCAATAAAATCTTCAGAGTGTGAATGTTCATGGTGTGAACTCATGAAATTGCGCCTGCGGAGGATTAATGTAAGGCCAATTACAATTATTACCAGTGGCCAGAATACCGAAACAAAATCGATTCTCAGATTTGTGAAGATATCAGGTAATAGGAAAAATCCGCCAATGGCAAATAATATAATAGCTCCGGTGTAATTGCGTCCTGCCAGGCTAATGAAACCTATGGCGATGAGCAACATTTGCCATGAGAAAATTATATCTTCTAAATACCAGGATAAAAGGTCAAAATTACTGAGCAGAAGTAAGCCTCCTGTAGCAAGTAATAATACTCCTGTCATTAGGCGTTTTGCTCCTCCTGTGTTTGAGGTTTGTTTGTTAAAGTGTTGTGGGTCCTTTTTTGTCTCTTCAGTGTGTGTCATGGTTTTATATTTTTTTTGATTTCAGTACAAATATAGAAGCACTCCATTCATTACACAATATGAAATCGGTTAATGGTTACTTTTGGCAGGTGAATGGTTCATGAAAGAGGTGGAATGTATTGTAATGTTTTTACTGCATTGTAAGTATTATAGTGAAAACAATTTACTCTTATCTGCGTCATAACTAATAAATTGACAAATGGGATATTTATACACAACATTGCAGTTTGTATTGTTGGGGCTTATACTTTTTACTCCGCCTTTATTACCTGAGTCTATTGCCGCACAGGTAATACTGGTTATTAGTGTTTTGTTCGGATTGTGGGCAATTTGGGCTTTCCGGCATACACGTATTAATGTTTTTCCTTACTTGCGAAAAGGAGCCAGGTTGGTGCGAACCGGACCTTACCGGTATGTGCGACATCCTATGTATACTGCTGTTTTGCTTTTTATACTTGCATATTGGATCGATCGGCCAAATATTTTTTATAGTATATACCTGGGGGCTTTATTAGCAGTTATGGTATTGAAAATACGCTTTGAGGAGGTGCAGCTTAAAGCCCGGTTCGAACAATACGAAAGCCGGTTTTATAACACATACAGAATTGTTCCCTGCATATATTAAATTGTATATGCAATAATCGCTAATTGTAAAATTTTAAAAATTCAATGATATGGCAAAGCAACCGAAAAAAGTCGTAACACTGGTACATGAAGTTTTCGAAGATATTGAACTTTGGTACCCGGCGATTCGTTTACGCGAAAGCGATGTGGAAGTGGTCTTTGCCGGAGAAGAAGCCGGCAAAACATATACAGGCAAGAATGGTCTTAAAGCAACTGCAGATATTGCATTTACGGACCTGAATGCCGATGATTTTGATGGCGTACTGGTGCCGGGTGGGTATGCCCCGGATAAATTGCGCCGCTACAGTTATGTGCTTCATTTTCTGCAACAGATAGATGAACAGGGCAAGCCCATAGGAATAATCTGTCATGCCGGTTGGGTATTGATTTCTGCAAACATTCTAAATGGCAAAAAGGCCACCAGTACACCCGCTATTAAAGACGACATGAAAAATGCGGGTGTGCAATGGGTGAATGAAGCTGTTGTGAAGGATGGTAACATTATTTCGAGCCGCAACCCGAATGATTTGCATTTGTATGTGCCTGCCTTTATTGAAAGATTAAGGCAATAGCCTACAGCTAAAAGTTTTTTTATTAATTAATAAAATGGAAGCCTTTGTACGGGCTTCTGTTTTGTTTATGCATTAAACTTTAAAGCCCATCACCAACACATCGTCTACCTGATCTTGATCTCCTTTCCATGCTTCGAAAAATTCATTGAGCTTTTCTTTCTGTTTGCCCATTGGCAGATGGCTTTCTTCTGTAATTAGGCTTTTGAATTTCTTTTTGCTCAGTTTCATGCCTGAGCTACCACCAAACTGATCAGGATAACCATCTGAAAGCAAATACACCGCATCATTCTCTTCCAATTGAATGTCGTGACTGGTAAAATGTGGTTTTTCTTTAATATGAGCGCCAATGGGCATTTTATCTGCTTTGTACTCTGTAAGATTACCTTCACGAATGAGGTAGATTGAGTTATAAGCCCCGGCGTATTGCATTGCATTGGTTTCGTGGTTTATGATGCAAAGCGACATATCCATGCCATCTTTAGCTTCATTTTTTTTGTCGTTTTGTGATAGTGTAGCTTTCAGATTATTCCTAAGTTGGTCAAGTATTTCTCCTGCCGGTGTTGCTGGATTACGGTTCACAATTTCATTGAGTAAAGCTACGCCCAACATGCTCATGAAGGCTCCGGGTACACCATGGCCAGTACAGTCAGATGCAACTACTATGGTCCTGGTGCTGTCTTCTTTCATCCAGTAAAAGTCACCGCTGACCACATCGCGCGGTTTGTATAGTACAAAGCTATCACGGAACCGGGCTGATAATCTGGCTATTGATGGTAAAACGGCACCCTGTATACGTGATGCATACTGAATACTGCTGTCGATGGATTGCTTTTGCTTGCGTATTTTTTCTTCGGCATGTTTTCTTTTGGTAATATCTGAACCGTATGTTTGTACAACACCCACATCTGGTAATCCGCGAAGAATAAATCTGTAAATACGGTCGTGCACGGTTGCTTCCATGATCTCGATTTTCTCCTCTGCTATGAATTTTTCGCAATCGAACTGCTGCATTTCGGGCAGGAGCTCTTCAATTTTTCTACCTGTAATATCGTCTTCTTCAAAAGCGAGGTTAGCGGCCGGGTTCGATTTTAAAATTTCTCCTTCGGCATTGAAACGAAATACCGGTTCGGGGTTCAGCTCAGCAAAAAGCGCCATACTCTCAACTTCCTGCTGAATTTGCCGTTTTTTGGTAATATCAGATCCGTATGTTTGCACTACACCATGTTCTGTCAGCCCGCGCATTATCAATCGGAAAATCCTGTCATGCACCTTTATTTCAATGGTTTCGATAAGTTCTTCGTCAATCATTTTGGCACAATCGTATTTTTGCAATTCGGGCATGAGATCCGCAATGTGTACATTTTCTACCCTATTTTTTTGAAAGGCTTCATTGGCAGCCGGATTAGCTTTAATTATTTTGCCATGCTTATTGAAACGGAACACCGGTTCGGGGTTCAGTTCGGCAAACAGGGCCATGCTGCGTAATTCTTGTTTGATTTGGCGTTTTTCGGTCACATCTTCTTTGATGGCAATGAAGGTATCAACTTGGCCATGTTCGTCAAGAACCGGGGAAATGGTTGATTCTTCCCAGTATGTTTTGCCGTCTTTGCGTTTGTTTAGCATCTCACCACGCCAAACTTTGCCATTTGATATGGTTTGCCATAGTTTTTTATATTCTTCAGGTGAAGTATGTCCCGTTTTTAAAAACCGTGGATTTTTACCCAAAACTTCCTTTTTTTTATAGCCTGATATTGCTTCAAAAGCTTTGTTTACATATTCAATATCTCCATTTTTATTTGTAATCATAATGGAGTTTGAGGTCTGCTCTAAACCTGTGAGGAATTTATTGGCTTCTTGTTTAGCTACCACAATTTCTGTAATGTCGGCTCCATACATTTGCACGGCACCATATTGGGGGAGCCCCCTTAATTCAAACCGGAAGGTAAGTCCGTGCTGGTTTTCTGCTGTTAAATTTCTTATGTCTCCGTTATGAATTAAATTTTCCAGGTCAATATTATTAATGGTCGGAACATAGGAACTTATGTTTTCACCTTCCAGTTTTGTTTCTTCAAAAGCATTTTGTGCTGCAGTGTTGGCTTGGGTAATCTTTCCATTTACATCGAATCTTAAAACAGGAGCAGGGTTCATTTGGGCAAAAAGCGCCATGCTTTCGTGCTCATTTTCAATTTGCCGGTATTGGTTATGGCCTGTTTCTACAATGTGCCACCTGGTTTTCTCATGACCGCAAGTTCGACAGGGCGGAACCACTTCTCCTTTATTTACAAAAATTTTTGTTTTATTACATGATTTGCACTGCAGTACAGCATCCATTGAGCTAACTTCGTTCACTTTGAAAGTTAGTCTTGTTTTTGCGCTACTGTAGGTTGAAACCATGTATGGCACCAGGAAAGTTAAAGCCATCTTTATGTAGTTGATATGGTTAAAATCAGCATGAGTTATAGCCCACCCTTGATTGATAAGGTTCAGAATGGCCCCTACAATAATGGAAACTTGCAAAGCCCTTCTAACGACTCCTTTACTTGTAATTACCTGGCAGTAAATTTTAAATAGTTTCATTGGCGCTAATTGGCTGTTTTTTAGTTGGTTTGTAAGTTAAGCTTTCCGTATGGTTGATAGGTTTAATGTTTAATTAAACACTAATGTAAATTAAAATAGTTACAAATGAAACTAATTTCATGGTTGGTTGTTTATTTTTTAACAGCTAATTAACCAATTTATCATTCGGACCTCGTTTTATTGTTTTGATGGGTTTAGCCTCTGGTTTAAAACAATTAGTTGTGTACATTTTATTATTTTTGTGATATACCTTGCATAAAATGAAATATACCTATAAAAAATCGTTAGGATTGTTGTCCCATACTATTTCTAAGGGATTGGGAAATAGACTTGAGCAAAAACTCAAAGCCCAAAAAATAAATATTACTGCTGATCAATGGAGTGTGTTATCAATGCTTCGACATGAAGGAGAATCTAGTCAAAAAAATATATCAGATGTATTTGGGTACGATAAAGTAAGGGTGCTGAGAATTGTTCGTAATCTGGAGGATAGAGGTATGTTAAATAAGCGTGTTTGTAGTCATGATAAGAGAACTCGCATTGTATCGCTAACTTCTGAAGGAATGAGCTTGTATGCAAAAATACACCCAATAGCTGAGGCGACAATTAATGAGGCTACAAAATCATTATCCAACTGGGAGGTGCGTTTATACACGGAGATATCTCAAAAAATCATCATGCATCTTAAAGAAAATTAAGGATGCATTTTGAAGTGTAATGATAAAAAATAAGCCGGTGGTATACCGGCTCATTTTATATAAAAAACTATTCTTCTGATGAATCTGCTGATTCTGCCGAACGTCCTTTCATTTCACGATCGAGCATGAAGAGTCCATGTCCGCTTCCTTCCATAAGTTTCAGTTGATCGATAATTTCATTTACTGAAGCTTCTTCTTCTACCTGCTCATCTACAAACCATTTTAGGAAACTTTGAGTTGCATGGTCTTTTTCTTCAATGGCAATTTCCATGAGGTCATTGATCATTGAAGTTACTTTTTGCTCATGTTTGAGCGTTTCTTCAAAAACGGTAAGCGTGTCCATCCAATCGGTTGGAACTTCGTCTATGGGTTTCAGAAATACACGACCATCTCTTTCATACACGTAATCGAAAAACTTCATAGCATGCATGTTTTCCTCGTCTGCCTGCAGGCGCATCCAATGGGCAAATCCTGGAAGACCTTTGTCTTCAAAGTAAGCACTCATTGAAAGGTAAAGGTACGAAGACCACATTTCAGCATTAATCTGGTCGTTAATAGCATCTTGCATTTTCTTGCTTAACATAGGTGTTTGATTTTAAGATTAGAATTTATTGATTCAATTTTGATTGTAAACGGTTGTCTATTTCGTTTAAGAAATCCTGGGTGTTAAGATAGTCATCTTTGGTCATTTTGTCCTGGTGGATAAGTAGCGCCAGGTCTTTGGTCATTTTACCATCTTCTACTGCATCTATACAGACTGATTCCAGCGCATGTGCAAAATCAATTAATTCGCGGTTTTCGTCTAGTTTGCCGCGGTGTTCAAGTCCTCTTGTCCAGGCAAAAATAGATGCAATTGGGTTTGTAGAGGTGGGTTTGCCTTGCTGGTGCAACCTGTAGTGACGTGTTACCGTACCATGAGCAGCTTCAGCTTCAAGTGTTTTCCCGTCTGGCGTCAACAGTGTTGATGTCATTAATCCGAGTGAGCCAAAGCCCTGTGCAATGGTATCTGATTGCACATCGCCATCGTAATTTTTGCAGGCCCATACAAATCCGCCTTCCCATTTTAGCGCGGCAGCTACCATATCATCAATCAGACGGTGTTCGTAAGTAATACCAACTTCTTCAAATTTGTCTTTGAATTCGTTGTCGTAAACTTCCTGGAAAATATCTTTAAACCTTCCGTCATATTTTTTAAGTATGGTGTTTTTGGTCGACAAATACAGTGGCCATTGTTTCTCAAGTGCTTTATTCATACTTGAGCGCGCAAATCCGTAGATAGATTCGTCGGTATTGTACATCGACATGGCTACGCCATCTCCCTGAAAATCATAAACTTCTTTTGATACAGGTTCGCCACCATCTTCGGGTGTGAAGGTAATGGTTAGTTTTCCTTTACCTTTGGTCACAAAGTCAGTGGCCTTGTATTGGTCTGCATGCGCATGACGGCCAACCACAATAGACTCTTTCCAGCCGGGAACGAGCCTTGGTACATTTCTGATCATAATGGGTTCTCTGAATATGGTGCCACCAACAATATTACGAATTGTACCGTTTGGTGAGCGCCACATTTCTTTCAGTCCAAATTCTTCAACACGTTTTTCATCGGGTGTAATGGTGGCACATTTTATACCCACATGGTATTTTTTTATGGCTTCGGCTGCATCGACAGTAATTTGATCATTGGTTTCATCGCGTTTTTCAATACCCAGATCAAAATACTTAATGTCGAGATTGAGGTACGGAAATATTAATCGCTCTTTAATAAAAGACCATATTATGCGGGTCATTTCATCCCCGTCCATTTCCACTACCGGATTTTTTACTTGAATCTTTTGCATAGAATAAATGTTTTATGTTGAATTTTTATGAATTTGGTTCGTAAATAAAACCGTGTTTTTTATCAATAACCATTTCTTTTTAAATAAGTTTTGGTCTAATTGTTATTTTTTATATCAAGATTGAATTTTTTGCGTAGTGCTTCCAATGCAGGGTTGTGCTCGCTCAGTTTTTTGTATTTTTCTGCATTTGTAAGTGGTCTTTTGCTTTCAATTTCATTCTCTACTTGTTTAAATTCAAATGAGAGATCCTTGTTATTCATTTGTTGCCGCAGTACATCTATAATTTTATGCGCAAATTTTTTGTACAAATCTTTGTGCGATTCGGCTCCAATATGAATGAGAATTTTGTTGTCTGCCAACTGTTGAGGTTTTGCTTGTTGAATGGCAGCATTAATGCGCGGGCCGTCATCTTTTAGCGTTTCTACGATGCTACTCCATATTTCATTAAAGGCTTTGTCTGGCTGTTTTTCTTCTTTTGTTGGCTGTTGTTCTTCAGGTTTTGTAACCGGCTCTTCAACATTTTGCTGGGAACGATCTTTTTCATCGGTTTTCAACTCTTTTTTGAGCGAAACACTTTTGGGCGCTTTATAAACCTGTTTGCGTTTTTTCTCTGTTGGCCTGCCCTTAGTTGTAACAGTTGAATTGCCTACGTCCGAACTACTTTTTTTTTTTCAACGGTGACTACTCCCAATTCGTAGAGTGAGAGTTCTACAGTAAGGCGTTGGTCTTTTGAAGTGCGATAGCGCGATTCTGCTTCGGATAGTAATTTAAGTCCCTTAAAGAGGAAATGTATAGGACATTTTTGCGCCTGCTCAAGGTATTTTTCCCGTATATCGCCGCTTACATCCAGTAACTTCAGCGAGTTGGGGTTCTTACTTACTAACAGATCGCGTAAATGTTTGGCGAGGCCTGTAATGAAATGTTGTCCGTCGAAGCCTCTCTGTAAGATTTCATCGTAAATCAGAAACAGTTCGCTTACTTCATTGGCAAGGCTATGATCTACGATACGGAAAAAGAAGTCGTAGTCCAACACATTGAGGTTTTCAATGGTTTGCTGATAACTAATACCTCCACCTGAGAAACTGGCTATTTGATCAAATATCGAAAGAGCATCACGCATTCCGCCATCTGCTTTTTGGGCAATTACATGTAGTGCAGATTCTTCGTAAGTGAGATTTTCTTTTTCGGCCACAAATTTAAGATGCTCAACCGCTTCTTCTACCGTAATTCGGTTAAAATCAAAAACCTGGCATCTTGAAATAATTGTGGGGAGAATTTTGTGTTTCTCGGTTGTTGCGAGTACAAATATGGCGTGCGCCGGTGGCTCTTCCAGTGTTTTAAGAAATGCATTAAAGGCCGATGCTGAGAGCATGTGCACCTCATCGATGATGTAAACGCTGTATTTTCCGACCTGTGGTGCAATTCTGACCTGCTCAATGAGTCCATGAATATCTTCTACCTTGTTTTTTGATGCGGCATCAAGCTCATGAATGTTGTATGAGCGGTTTTCGTTAAATGCCTGGCATGATTCGCATTCTCCACATGCCTCGAAGTCTTCGGTTGGATTGAGGCAGTTGATTGTTTTGGCAAAAATGCGTGCAATACTTGTTTTACCAACACCCCTTGGTCCGCAGAACAGATAGGCATGTGCCAACCTGTTATTTTGAACTGCATTTTTAAGGGTTTTGGTAACAGAACGCTGTCCCACCACTGTGTCAAAAGAGTGGGGGCGGTATTTACGTGCCGAAACAATGTAATTTTCCATATCTTAACGTCTCGAAAACAAAGATAGAAAAAAATCCAGGGATACAATGATGGGCTCAAACGTAAAAAAGCCTTTTTTTATCTTTTTCATTTTTGTTTTTGATGCTCGGCTCTATTGGTATTTTTAACTTCTTCTTCCTCACGTTTTTCGTCTTCAGTCATTTTAAAACGTTCCAGAATACTGTCGTCATTTACTTCTTTCGACAGCGATTCAATCATGTTAAATGGTACCTCATAAAGATCAAGAATCACAAGGCCGTCTAGCGCATTATTGAATTTAGGATCGATATTGAATCCAATGATTTTGGCGTTTTGTTTTAAATACTTTTTTAGCAATACAGGCATACGGTAATTTGTGGGCTCAATATCGCTGATGAAACGATCGACTTTGTTAATATCGTTGCGTGTGTTTTCAAGCACGATGTCAGTATCGTAGCGCGACTGCACTTTAAATTTTTTGCGTGGTGTAATGAGCCTGCCGAGTTCGTGGTTAAAATGGTTTTGTTTGAGGAATTTTATGATTAAATCTTTAGAAAATTTCGAGAACTGATTACTTATGCTCACCGGTCCGATTAGGTATCGGTATTCGGGGTGTTTGAGTAAAAAGTACAAAATGCCCTTCCAGAGTAAGAAAAGCGACATTGGTTTGCGTTGATAAGGTTCGGTTATGAAGCTACGGCCCAGCTCAATGCTTTCTTTGAGTATAGGTGTAAAATCTTTATGTATTTTAAACAGGCTGCGTGTATAAAATCCTTTTACTCCGAATTGGGCTATTATCTCTTTGCCTTTGCCTACCCTGTAAGCGCCAACGAGTTGTTCTTCTTCGTTATCCCATATAAAGAGCTGATTGTAGTAAAGATCGAATTCGTCGATGTCAATGCTACGGTTTGTTCCCTCGCCCACTGCACGGAAGGTAATTTCTCTTACGCGGCCAATTTCCCGGTGTATGTAGGGTATCAGAAGTGTAGGGGCACAATAAACAGTGTATTTTTCACTGGTGAACAGTTCGTACTCCTTTATCCGGTTAAGTTCTTCCTTAATAGTTTCTGTGGGAACTGCATCGATAATTTTGGCTGGTTCTTTTTCGCGTTTCAGGGCAGTTTTGAAAAACTTTTTGACCTCGATTTCTGATTCAAGGGCGTATGTTTTTGCTCTCAGGTAACGGCCGTATTTATCCAGGTCATCAATTCCTGCGGTTTCAGATGCATTAATTGGGCTACCAATACGTACACGGATCTCTTTCTTTTTGCCAAAAAACTCACCGGCCGACCCCAGAATCGGATGTATTGAGCTTACCATATGAAATAAATTGCTGTTTTTACCCTGGAAGTATATTGGTATGATGGGTATTTCAAGGCTTTTAAGCAGTTTAAGGTAAGCGCTTTTCCATCTGCGATCTGCTACCATTTTAGTATCAGCATCATAACTTGCCACTTCGCCTGCAGGGAAGAAACCCAATGCTTTATCTTTGCCAATATGGGCGACAACCTGTCGCATACCTGAAATGCTTGGTTTTACTTCTGACCGGCGTTGGCTCGAATCAAATCGGATGAAATATTCGCTTAATGGGTAAATTTTCCATAAGATTGGGGTGGCCAGGATTTTAAAATCGGGCCTGCGTCGTAAAAGTAAATGAAGCAGAATTATACCATCAATTCCGCCAAACGGGTGATTAGAAATTGTAACAAATGGTCCGTCTTTGGGTATTCTGTCCAGATCTTCATCTTTTACATTTATATTGAGTCCAATGTCATTAATGATTTTTTCTATATACTCAGGGTTCCCTTTCTCTTCTGTTGCCTCGGCCCCTAAACCCGATGTTTTGAGTAGAAAATCTAAAAATCGCTTTGTGATATGAATAGACGAGCTTAATATAGACATTATAATTCCTTTCAATTTTTTCCTATGCAGTAAAACATTTTAAAGGTTGTCGAACTCAATGATTTTGTTCTCCCGCTCATTGAGTTTACCATCTTCAATTTTCATGGTTGGTGCGCTGAATTTTTTTAGCATTTCATAATCGTGTGTTGCCATGATTACGGCCCTGCCACTATTTTTAATTTCAAAAAGCAGCTCCATTATACCTCCTGATGTTTCGGGATCGAGATTCCCTGTGGGCTCATCGGCCAGGATAATTTCGGGATCGTTGAGCAATGCACGTGCAATTGATAGCCTTTGTTGCTCGCCACCAGATAACTCGTGTGGCATTTTGTAGCCTTTATAACCTAACCCGACTTTCTCAAGTACATCCTGAATTCTTTGTTCCATTTCCTTTTTTTTCTTCCATCCCGTTGCTTTTAATACAAAAGTCAGGTTTTCATTTGCTGAACGATCGGTAAGTAGCTGGAAGTCCTGGAATACAATACCAATTTTGCGGCGTAAAAATGGTATTTGTTTCTTTTTTAAGTTGGCCAAATCGTAGTCTGCAATTTTTCCTACTCCTTTTTGCAAAGGAATTTCAGCATAAATAGTTTTAAGCAGGCTTGATTTCCCTGTACCTGTTTTCCCAATTAGATAGACAAATTCACCTTTATTAACCGTAAAGTTTACATCACTCATCACAAGATGGTCTTTGTGGTAAATATCGGCGTTTGTTAGTTCTATTATTTTATCCAAGGCCATAGTTCAATTTTGGGTAAATATAATGTTTTAAAGCATTCCAATCAAATATGCAAATATAACTTAACATGTAATCGGTGCTTAATTTTTTGTATAGAAATTCATGCTTGTGTGAAATTCAAACAGAAAATTCTTTGTTTGCTATTATATCCGGTATGTGCGGTTTTACTTCGCCAATGAGTTCCCGTATTTTCTTTTCTTTATGTTTATTCCTTTTCATTTCAGTGATTGATTGAACCAGACGCTCACGGGTATCAGGGAGATTGGCTTCTGTTTCTAGATAGGAACTAACCCAATAGTACCATTGTATGGTGGGAAGATATCTGGCTTTGCCCAGAAATTCCCGTTCTTTATCTACCAGGTGGCTTCGGCGTATAGTGGTGAGTATTTTTTTGTATTTGTGCTGTGCCAGCAGAGTTTGCAAATATGCAGTGTAAAATGTGTGCCAGCGATGCTCAAATATCTCTTTGCGATAGGTATGACTAAATGTTTCACCATAGCTTTCTGCTTGCTCAACTTTCCCGTTTAGCATTAGTGTACGCAGGTATAATGATACAAATCCCACACGGTTATAAAAGCTATTAGTCTTTTTTAGCTCAATAATTGCATTTTGCATTAGCTTCAGTGCATCCTTGTATTTTTGTTGCTTTAGTAAGATACCGCACAGGTTATTAACATAAAACAGGTAGTCACTGTTTTTTTGGCGTACCGATAAATAACCGTATTCGGCTGCTTTTTCAAGCTCTCCGCGTTTTTGGTGCATCATAGCGCGATTGGCATAAAAATTTGCCAGTATGCGTTTGGAGTAAAAGTGTGGTGATTTGAGTACCCTGTCCAGCTCATCTGTTATTGCTTTCATATCATCGAACCGGCGATAATTATAATAAACATATAGCAAACGAACCACAGCACGGTATCGGGTGTAACCATCAAGGTGCTCATTACGGAATGTTTTGGTAAGGAATTTTATCCATTGTTCCGATTCTTGTGTGGATGAGCTGTATTGTTGTATTATGTCGAAGCTGGCATTATTCAGTTTGTTGTTCGTTGCAACTATACGTTTATAGAGCTGTTGATGTTTTTCCAGAAAATTTGAAACCTGCGTGTAGTAGATCATGCGAATCCGGATAATCAAAAAATCGCGAAAGTTTTGCACCAATTCGTAAAACTGCGGGAAGTAATATTGATTGGGATTTACTTTGTTCAGGTACTGTATTAGTGCTTTTTCTTCGTCGGCTGAAATAGCATCTGTCATAATTTTTTGTTCCAAATCCTTTATCCATGCAAAAAATCGGTCCACATCCAGGCGCTCCAACTTTTGTTGTATCCATTTCTTGAGGTTGGAGTATTTCCTTTTATCAATAGAAGGATCAAATGGTAATCTGTTTGCCGGGTTCTGACTATTATAGTGTATGAGTTGCAGTATCCTGAGAGAATCTTCTCCCTGCAAATGATTATCTGCTAATAAATAATGAATCTCGTGCGGGTAAAGGGCATGGGCAAAATTTGTAAAGCTCTCAAGTTGTGCGCGCATACTATAGGTTTTCTGTGCAAGATAGTATTTAGATAAATAAATTACAATGCATGCCATGTCATTAGCTTATTATTTTTAGTCAGTGTGACTGGTTATGTAGTTAAGATTAAGTTATTCAAGGGGTTATTAGGCTCTGTTGTTTGTGTTTTTTATTTAGTCAGCCCTACTTATAAATTCTGGTTTTCTGTTGGTTTACCGACTTTACATTTATTTCACATCAAAAATTAAAATATTGATCATTATGAGAGAAGTTGTAATAGTATCTGCTGCACGCACAGCAATAGGCTCTTTTGGAGGCGGATTAGCCAGTTTGAGCGCTGTAGATTTGGGCGTGCATGCTGCAAAAGAAGCTATAAAGCGTGCCGGAATTGCTCCGGAAGAAATTCAGGAATCAATTATTGGAAATATTTTATCAGCCGGGCAGGGCCAAAATGTGGCCCGCCAAATTTCTATTCACAGCGGAGTTCCTGAAACCACACCTGCTATGACCATAAATAAACTTTGTGGGTCCGGGTTAAGGTCTGTTATAATGGCCGCTCAATTCATTGCCCTGGGCGATGCCGATGTGATACTGGCCGGAGGTACAGAAAGTATGTCTAACGCTCCATATATACTGCCACGGGCACGTTTTGGCTATAAAATGGGTCATGGCCAGCTTGAGGATAGCATGATTAAAGATGGTTTATGGGATATTTTCAATGATTACCATATGGGTGTAACTGCTGAAAATATTGCTGAGCAATGGAATATCGGGCGCGAGGAGCAGGATCAATTTGCTGCTCATTCACAGCAAAAAACAGAAGCTGCTCAAACCAATGGCCGTTTTAAAGATGAAATTGTTCCTGTAGCTATTCCACAGCGTAAAGGTGATCCAATAATAGTCGATACGGATGAATTCCCTCGCCATGGAACTACCGCTGAGAAATTGGGTAAACTTAAACCAGCATTTAAAAAGGATGGAACAGTAACAGCTGGAAATGCTTCCGGTATCAACGATGGCGCTTCTATGCTCATTGTAATGTCTGCTGAAAAAGCAGAAGCTTTAGGCTTAAAGCCGCTTATGCGTATAAAATCATACGGTAATGCAGCATTAGATCCAAAGATTATGGGATATGGACCAGTACCCGCCACTCGTCAGGCACTCGAACGTGGAAATATGACAGTTGATGATTTGGATTTGATTGAGCTTAATGAAGCATTTGCTGCACAGTCACTTGCTGTGGTTAAGGATCTGAAGCTAAATCCTGAGATTGTGAATGTGAATGGCGGCGCAATTGCGTTGGGGCACCCAATAGGAGCAAGTGGTGCAAGAATATTGACTACGCTTATTTATGAGATGCAAAAGCGCAGCGCTAAAACAGGTCTGGCTTCACTTTGTATTGGTGGAGGACAAGGCTCTGCACTTATTATTGAAAATTTGAATGCATAATACTTAACAAGCGCAAATTTTATGGTGCGATCACATTTTTTACATAGTAATCGTATAAAAATGCATTACCTGGAACGGGCCGGCGATGGACCGGTTCTGTTCCTTATTCACGGTAATGGCTCATCATCGGTGTTTTGGCGGAAACTGATGGGCAGGTTGCCGGCATCATATCGCGCTATAGCTCCAGATATGAGAGGTTATGGGCATAGCGAGGCGGCTGTTGTGGATGCTACCAGGGGATTTGACGATTTTGTGGAGGATATTGCAGCTTTAATGCGCTCGCTTGAAATAGAACAGGCTCATTTTATGGGGCATTCATTAGGCGGAGGAATGCTTTTTGCTTTCGCCTCTGTTTATTCAGAGAAAGTGCAATCACTTACACTTGTTAATCCTGCTTCGCCATATGGATTTGGAGGCACAAAAGGTGTTGATGGCAAACCCTGTATGCCAGATTTTGCTGGTTCCGGTGGTGGTATTGTCAACCCTGAATTTGTGCAAAGATTGATAAAAAAAGACCGTAGCCTGGCCGACTTAAATGCCAGCCCAAAAGCAGTAATAAACCGCTATTACTGGAGGCCTCCGTTTGTGCCAGACAATATAGAAGAGTTGCTGGAAAGTCTTTTTCAGGAAAAGATTGGAGAAAAGCATTACCCGGGCGATTTTTATAAAAGTTCCAATTTCCCATTTGTAAAACCTGGTATTTATGGCCCCATGAACGCTGCATCGCCAAAATATTTGAACGGCATGGCCAGTGCATTTATTTATGCAGAAAAAAAGTTTAAAGTGCTATGGGTGAGGGGAGCAGATGATGAGGTTGTAAGCGATGAATCTGTTTTTGATCCCGGCACTCTGGGAAAGCTTGGATTATTGCCTGATTACCCGGGAGCTGAGGTTTACCCATCACAACCAATGGTTAGCCAAACACGATATGTGCTAGAACAGTATGCTGAACACGGAGGTAGTTTTCAAGAGGTTGTGATGCAGGAAACCGGACATACCCCATTTATAGAAAAACCACAAGAATTTATCACACATTTAAATACGTTTATTCAAGAACTTAAAATAGATAATTATGAAAAGATTAGAAAATAAAGTAGCCATTATTACAGGTGGCGCCGATGGCCTGGGAAAAGCCGGTGCAGAAAAATTTGCCAGTGAAGGTGCAGAAACAATAATTTGGGATGTAAACAGCGAAAAAGGAGAAGAGGTTGCCAAGGCAATCAATAATCAAGGAGGTAAGGCCCGTTTTATGAATGTGAATACGGCTGATCTTGGGGCTGTAGAAAAAGCAACAAATGAAATTATATCTCAGAGCGGTAAAATTGATATTTTAGTAAATAATGCCGGAATTACCCGCGATGCAAGCCTGAAAAAAATGACTCCTGAGCAATGGCAACAGGTGATAGATGTAAACCTGACAGGTGTGTTTAATTGTACCAAGATTATAGGTATTCATATGACTCAAAATAAATATGGGCGCATCATTAATACATCTTCGGTTGTGGCGCTTTATGGAAATTTTGGACAAACAAATTATGTAGCCACAAAAGCCGGTGTTATTGGAATGACTAAAACATGGGCACGTGAATTAGGTTTTAAAGGCGTTACTGTAAATGCGGTAGCACCAGGTTTTATCATGACAGATATGGTGCGCAAAATGCCTGAAAATGTGCTTGAAACCATGCAGAGCAAAGTGCCATTGGGACATTTAGGTGATCCGGAAGATATTGCCAACGCATATTTATTCCTGGCCAGTGATGAGGCGCGCTATGTAAACGGAGCAACTTTGAGTGTGGATGGCGGAATGACTATTTAAATGATAAATATTGAGGATGATGACATAAATTCGGAGACATCATTGCGTGGGGTATATACCGAAGCAAGAACTGCGGTCTCAAAGATGTAGGGTTTTAAAGTCTTTTATCCTCATTTCTATAACTAAAACTTAATAACATGCGAAATGCAATAATTCATTCCAATGGCATGTATGTACCTGAAAGGGTTGTGCCTAACAGTTATTTCGATGAATTGTTGGGCGAAAATGTAAGTGACTGGCTTGAAGAGTTTGTGGAGATTTATGAACGCAGGTGGGCTGCAGAAGATGAATCTACAGCTGATTTGGCGACTGCTGCCGCACGCCAGGCAATGGAGCGTGGCAATGTGAAACCCGATGAGGTCGATTTGCTCATTATATCGACAGATACGCCTGAGTTTATATCACCATCGACCTCATCGAAAGTGCAGCATATGCTAGGTCTAAGGAATGCAGGTACTTTTGATATCAATACAGCATGCGCCGGTTTTGTAACCGCTCTTGATGTTGGATCAAAGTATATCAAAGCAGATGAACAATACCAGACTGTATTGATAATTGGAGCCTATGCCATGAGCAAATACATCAATAAATTGGATAAAAAAACAGCCAATTTGTTTGCCGATGGAGCAGGAGCATTTATTCTGAAAGGAGAAAAAAATAGTAGACGTGGTCTTCAGGCCAGCAGGCTAATTACCCATGGGCAATATCACGATTACATGGGTATTTTTGCCGGGGGAACCGCCCAGCCTGTGAATCATGAAGCACTTGAAAAAGGAGACCATTTATTAAGAATTGCCAAAAAGTTTCCTCCTGAAATTAACCCTGAAACCTGGTCTGCAATAGCGAGGGAGCTCAGTGGTCGTGCAGGTACAGATTTAAAGGATTATGCCCAGTATTTTCTTACGCAAATTAACATTAACAGTATCAGAGAAACCATGGACCGACTGGAATTACCCCACAAAATGGCACAAACCAGTATGCATTATTATGGATACACGGGATCAGCCTGTATTCCATTGGCTTTTGAAGATGCACTACAAGCCGGGAAAATAAATCGTGGCGATTCGCTTATGTTTATTGGTTCAGGTGGAGGTTTAGCCTTTGCCGGAGCAAGTTTTATTTATTAATCAACAAAATTTTATACCGTGGATACGCAATCTTTTATCATAGGAACCTGGATTTTAATATCACTTTACATTGGTGCTATTTTATTTTTTGTAATCAGGGGTGCGCTCAAAACCCAGTCTATAGCTGATTTTGCCGTAGGCAATATCAAATTTTCACCCACCGCTGTAGGTCTTTCGCTGGCAGCCTCTATTACAAGCGCCGCTACTTTTGTTGTAAATCCCGGTTTTATCGCCAATTATGGTTTAAGCGGGGTGCTTTCTTTTTGTGTTTTCTTTCCTTTTGCAGCCATGGTTTCACTTGTAGTGCTTACTAAAAGTTTTCGGAAATACGGACAAAAAATTAAGGCACTAACCCTGGCACAATGGATAGGCGACAGATACAACAGCAAAACATATTCATTAATCATGGCATTTTTATCTCTGCTCATGATTACTTTTATAGTTTTAATTGTGGTGGCCATTACAAAAGTACTTAGCAAAGCGCTTAATGTGGAGGAGATGTATGTGCTAATTGGTTTGGTGATTTTTGTGTTTGGATACATGATGTTTGGTGGCGCAAATTCTATGGTTTACACCAATTCTATTCAGGCTATCGTGATGCTTGTGGTTGCCATTATTTTACTCACTTCAGGTTATGAGCATTTTAAGGGAGGTATAGATGCTTTTGTAGAGCGTTTGCGAAGTATTGATCCTGTGCTTGTAAAGGCGACAAACCCGGAGAGCTGGCTTTTTAGGGACTTTTATGAAATTATATTCGCCCAAATAGTAGTGGGTGTTGCTGTTGTTGTACAGCCACACATTATTACAAAATCCTTGCTGTTGAAAGATGAAAAGCAGGTTAATAAGTTTCTGACAATTGCGGTAGCTGCCGAAGCGTTGTTTTTTATAGTGGCTTTTGCCGGACTGTATGCACGTATTACATTTCCTGATCTGACTTTTCAGGGAGAGGCCTTAAAAAACGATGGTATAATTCCTGCCTATGTGGTTGCTGCCTTTTCGCAGGGGTGGGTTTCTGTAATTATTGGTCTGATTGTAATTCTGGGGCTTATATCAGCTGGCTTATCTACCCTCGAGGGGCTCATCCAATCGGTTTCAACCACCATTACTTCGGATATTGTTAAGCGTTTAAGCCCCGTAGCCCTGCGCGAGAAACAATTAATGTGGATCAATAAGGTTGCAATTATGGCACTGGCCGCAATCACCATAGTTATTTCATGGGAACAAATTGTTTCGCCTAAACTGAGCGTTGGAATTTTGGCCCAAAACGGTGTTTATGCTTACTTTTCAGCAGCTTTTATCCCGGTACTTTTCGGCATTTTTCTCAAAGAGGTTGATTACAGAGCACCTTTAGCGGCTACTTTAACATCTATTTTTATACATTTTAGCGTATATTATGTGCTGCCGGTTTTTGTTGAGAATTATGGATTAGATCTTGGATTTTTTACAAAATACCTGCAAGGAACAGTGCGCAACCCGGCAATTGCAGCCTCTACAGCAATTGTTTTAAGTACCATTGTTGGTATTGTTGTGCATCGTATTACAAAACGAAAAAAGATGGTTCAGGCCGCCTGATGGAAGTTAGAATTGAATAGCATCAAAAAATATAGCATGCAAAATATAAAAGATAAAATGGAACATTTCGATTGGTTCAAAAAATGGAGTGTTTATAATCCGGACAAAGTAGCCTTTAAAGAATATGAAACCGGAAGGGAGTATACCTTCGCACAGGTTAATCATCTGGCAAATCTTACTGCACAATATTTTATAAATGATTTGGGCGCAAGTACCGGTGACAGAGTCGCTGTGTTATCAGAAAACAATTTAGAGTACATGGTGCTTTTTGCTGTGGCCCAAAAAACCGGATTGACTTTGGTTCCGCTTAACTACCGGCTTACATCGCGAGAACTCGATTTCATGCTTGCAGATAGCGATCCTGATATTGTACTGTGGGAAAAACACTTTGCCGATAAAATTCAAAATGCAGCAGCTTATAAAACCATCAGCCACAAAATACCTATGGAGAAGCTGTTGGAAATGCATAAAAAGTATTTGTCTATTGATGCGTTTAGCTATGAGGGCGTACATGAATTCGACGAAGATCATCCCGTTTTTTTAATTTACACATCGGGTACAACTGCTTTCCCTAAAGGAGCTAAATATACCCACAAAATGTTATTGTGGAACAGCCTGAATACTGAAATTCGTTTAGATATTACATCTTCGGACAGGGCTATAAATTGTGCACCGCCATTTCATACAGGGAGCTGGAATGTGCTCCTTGCTACTTTTGTGCTACATGGGGCTTATACATTGCTAATGCGGAATTTTGATGCTGATGCAGTGCTGGAACAAATGGATCTGGATAAGCATACCATATTTTGGGGTGTACCCACAATGCTTAAATTAATGGTCGATTCCCCTAAGTTCGAATCTGTTGATTTAAGCCGCATACGATACTTTGTCATTGGTGGCGAGGCCATGCCCATTCCTTTAATAAAAATATGGGATAGAAAAGGTGTGCCGGTTCGGCAGGGCTATGGTCTAACAGAAGTTGGTCCCAATGTTACATCACTGGATCATAGTGATGCTATACGCAAGCAGGGATCTATCGGTACTCCAAATTTCTTTTACCAGACCAAACTGGTTAATGAGCAGGGAAAAGAAGTTAAAAACAATGAGATTGGCGAATTAATTATAAAGTCAGCTACGGTTACCCCGGGTTACTGGAAAAATGAAGAAGCTACCCGCAACACCATTGTTGATGGTTGGTTTCATACCGGCGACTTAATGAAAAAAGATGATGAGGGGTATTTGTATGTGGTTGATCGTATTAAGAATATGTACATCTCAGGTGGAGAGAATGTGTATCCGGCTGAAGTGGAGCATTTAATCAGGCAATTAGATGATGTGCGGGATGTGGCAATTATTGGCGTGCCGCATGAGAAATGGGGTGAAACCGGGAAGGCATTTATTGTAAAAAAGAGTGGGAGTGATTTGAGCGAAAAACAGGTCATTGACTATTGTCGTAAGAACCTGGCCAAATATAAAACTCCCGCATATATTAAGTTTCTTGAACAATTGCCAGTGAATAATGCCGGAAAAATAGATCGCAAAACGTTGCGCGATCAGGAAAAAACAGAAGCGTAAACAAATAATTGTTAAAGATACCTTTACCATGAATAAAGATAAAGCAATTGGAATTGTCGGATATGGCATTTATTTGCCAGAGGGCCGGCAGTCTGCTGAAGAGATAGCATCTGCAACAAATGGTGTGTGGACTGCTGATGCAGTGCGTGAAAAACTGGGTATAGAACAAAAAGTAATTCCCGGCAAGCATGATGGCACCCAGGAAATGGGCGTAAAAGCAGCTAAAGACGCTTTAGCGCGTACCCAAACCGATCCAATGGATATCGATCTTTTGCTTAGTGTAGGAGAAGAATGGAAAGAATATCCACTGACTACTTCCGGAATTTACATTCAGGAACAAATTGGTGCCCGCAGGGCCTGGGCAATCGATGTGCAGCAAAGATGCTGCTCTACCATTAGTGCACTAAAAATGGCCAAAGATATGATGTTGGCCGATGAAAATATCAACACGGTAATGATTGCCGGTGGCTACCGGAATGGCGATTTTGTCGATTATACAGACAAAACCATGTCGATGATGTATAACCTGTCAGCAGCCGGGGGTGCTTTAATTCTAAAAAAAGGATACGAACATAATCTTCTTCTTGGATCACATGTGATGAGCGATGGATCTATGGCTCGTGATGCCGGAGTTGTTTATGGTGGAACCGAAAAACCAATTACATGTGAAAATGCCGGTAAAGCATATAAATCGTTGACATTAATGAATCCGGCACATATGAAAGAGCGGCTCAATTCAGTATCGATGGACAACTGGATGAATTGCATCGACCTGGCTTTGCAAAAATCAGGTTATCAAAGAAAAGATATTGATTATTTGGCTGTGTTGCATTTCAAACGATCTATGCATAAAGTGATGCTAGAGGAGTTAGGGCTCTCAGAGGATCAAACTGTTTATCTCAGCCAGTATGGACATGCCGGACAGATTGATCAAATATTATCGTTGCACCTTGGGCTGGAAAGTGGTAAAATTAAAAACGGAAGTGTAGTGTCAATGATAGCAGCAGGTATCGGCTATGCCTGGGCCGCTAATGTAATTCTTTGGGGTTGATTTTAGTGTTAGTCAGACATGATTATGTTAGGGTTATGTGTTTAATTATTAAGAATTTAATATGCTTTAGGCTGTTTGTTTTAGTAAAAGTCAGACCAGTAAAACAAGTTAAGGCATTATGGCAACATTAAGAACGTGCTAAATTTGTATTAAATGATTGTAAAAAACCAATAATTAATTTATTATGAGAAAACTATTTTATTTGATGATGATTGCACTGCTTTCAAGCGCAGTTTTCATTAGTTGTAACGACGACGATGATGATGATACGTCGAATCCACCTGAATTTGCAGGTGCAAACTTGTCCGGAGATAACGAGACTGTAACGGTCACATTTACACAAGGCGTTTACGGTGACGAAGCTGCCACAGAACCATTGACAGCCAATAGTTTTGCAGTGGTGCTAGCCGGTGGTAGTGCTGTAATGGATGGCATTACTGTGGAGCATACTGCAGGAGCCGAAATTGCTGAAATTATGATCAATTACACTGAGCCGGCAAATGGTGAAGAAGTAATTACCGTTGAACCTTTGTTCATCTATAACTCAGAAGGAGTTGCCATGAGTACTGACCAAATGGCTACTGTACAACTGGCAGAACTTGGTATAATTGGAGAGTGGTATTCTTCTGGGAATAATGTAGCACCTTTGCTTGCTACTTATTTTAATGTAGATTCTATTTATGCCAATTTCAATAGCGATCAAACTTATGTGGTAGAGAGTTATGACCCGGATGGTGTTAAGACAGAGTATACCGGAACGTTTACCCAGACCAAATCTGATGTGGGTAACATTTATACAATCCTACTTAATCAGAGCACTCCAAGCTCAATTACAAGCGAGGGTATATTTGAAGTAGTTCCCAATGGCGATGGGTTTGACCTTAAATATGAAGTTGTACAAACTGAGCCGGACATCGGTAATACTCCACCAACACCCTCAGGAGGTTTCGGATCATCGAATAATGGTGAGTTAGGCGATTCAAATATTCAAAAGTTCTTAATATTGAACTAATCAAAAACATTTGGTTATGTGTCTTTTGGGAGGACACATAACCACTTTTTTAAATGTTTTATTAGATTTTCCATATCTTTAGTGCCATGCCGGTTTATACACGCCTGATGGCAAACCCCATTTAATATTTAATTTATGAGACGTTTTTATCTAATTATGCTTATTGCCCTGCTCGGGGTATTATGGGTCGTGGAGCCTGTGCGGGCGCAGCAACAACCAGTGCAGGTTTTTAAATATGATCTTCCGCGCGAACATGAGGATGAGTTTCAGTTTCTTGCATTTTTCCTGAATCAGGGGGTTGTGTCCAATTTTCATCCTAATAACACATTGCTCAAAGGGCAGGTGATTGGTCGTATGTTTGGGCAAAACTCTACAAATACAAGCGATTCGCTCACGTCTGCATATTTTGAACAACGTATTTTGCCTTTTTTCATTTATAAGCCCAAGCTTTTTAATGGCAAGGCCATTTTAAGAGCTTCATTTGAAATAGACTGGACATGGGGTGATGTAGCCTATGGAACAGGAGGGAATTTTGGTTCTGCTCCGGCTGGTGACCAGGTAAACCTGCAAACCCAGAATGTAGAACTTGAATTTATTCCTGCCAAAGGATGGTTCATTAACCTTGGGCTTCAGCGAATGTACGATTCACCTTACAACCCATACCGCACTACCGTGGATAAAATGCTTGCCACAGGCTATCGCCTGGGCTATTGGGGTACAGAAGGTGTAGGGCTTACAGTTCGCCACGATGCTGATTACTATCGATTCAAAGCCGGGTTTTATAAGTTGTATGAATCATTGATTCAGGAAAATGATGATGTGACAATGGGTGAATTGTTTTTCGAAAAAACACTTACCAAACAATGGCGATGGGGCGGATCTGTCAATTATGTGCGTGACAGAGCCAATGGTAAAGGCGGTGTCTCTATACTGGGCCAGGGACTTAATGCTACACAACTGAATGCATACAATGGTACATTCAAGTTTAATTTTGGCGATAAACCATACCGGGCCGATATTTTATGGTTTGGTACATTCTTTAGCCGGAATCCCGATTATATGATGGATCGTGTATATCTGAACGGATTTTTTAATTACAATTATGGTCTGGCAGAGGTCGATAACGACGGTAACTGGGAGAAAGGTGCCGATATTGCCGGATTCGGTGCTAATCTGAGCGCGGGATATCGGTATGGGCAAACCAAAAATGATATGATTTCTGTAGATGTGATCTATGCAAGCGGCGATGACGATGCTTTAAATGATAAAACATATAACGGTGTACTTACAGGCAATATGTGGGCCT
This sequence comes from Salinivirga sp., assembly GCF_035268865.1. GTDB lineage: Bacteria > Bacteroidota > Bacteroidia > Bacteroidales > Salinivirgaceae > Salinivirga. The sequence continues at coordinate 26,481 of NZ_DATFKB010000144.1, forward strand.
CACCGGGTAATGTTTTTATTGGTAGTGGCGCCCATTTACTGTTTCCGCATGGAAATGTGGTCAACAGGTTTACACCAGTGGTAGCAGATTTTTCAAATATGGGTTACGGCCTTTTTGGAGGAACTTTTAATGCCTCGCGTGACCTTATACCACATAAACTGAACTTGAAAGTTGGCGCTGCTTACGCCATGAGCGTCGCAGAACCTATTGGCGGAGGTACAAATCTTGGTACAGAAGTGAATGGCGTTGTAGCCTATAATTTTGGCCCGTTTATGAGTTTAGAATTGCACGGAGCATACATGAGTTTAGGAGATTTTTTCGATAGTAATGATATTCGCTACGGGGCTGATGTGAACAGTACCTTTAATGAAGAGCGACCAGTTGACCCGTGGACTGCATTTATAGTGTTTAAATGGCTTATGTTTTAAATTTTATCCTTATGCAAACAATGAAAAATATGACAAAAATTATAATTCCGCTGTTATTCATTTTTACGATGATTTTTACGGCGTGCAGTCCGTACAGCAATTTAACACCAATGGATAGTATGCGTGAGGATTTACAGTATCCTTTTGATGTAAAATATGCCGATATTTCTGATAATCAGAGTATCGCTTATGTGGATGAGGGTCAGGGGCCTGAGACAATAATTTTTATTCATGGTCTGGGTACCTATTTGCGGGCCTGGGAGAAAAATATTGCTGCATTAAAAAGCGATTACAGATGTGTTGCCATTGATTTGCCAGGTTATGGAAAATCTACTAAACTGCCCCATGATGGCAGCATGACATTTTATGCCGACGTAGTTATGGAGGTGATGAATCATCTCAATATAGAGTCTGCCATATTTGCCGGTCATAGCATGGGCGGACAAATATCTATGGTGGCAGCTTTGCGTTATCCGCAAAGAGTTGAAAAGCTGATACTCGCTGCTCCAGCTGGATTCGAACGTTTTACTGAGGGGCAAAAAGAGTGGTTTCGTGAGGTTATGAGTCTTTCCGGAGTTAAAAAGACAACAGCAGAAGCCATTATGACCAACGCAGCCTACAACTTTTATAATATGCCCGACGATGCCGAATTTATTATTACCGACAGGCTGGCTATGCGCAGTGCAAAAGATTTTGATCATTATTGCCATACTGTGGCTCAATCTGTTGATGGTATGGTAAATGAGCCAGTGATTGATAAGCTGGATATGATTAAACAGCCGACGCTAATTGTTTTTGGCGAAAATGATAACCTTATTCCCAACCGCTATCTTAATCCGGGTTGGACAAAAGACATAGCAATGATAGGTGATAATAAAATTCCAGATAGTAAGCTTATTATGTTGCCTAAATGCGGACATTTTTTACCATTCGAAAAGGCGAATGAATTTAATTCCGCAATACGTCAGTTTTTGAGTAATTAAATCAAATATGTCTCAAGAATATTTAAATACAGAGTATTGTCACATTGCTTTTGATGAGGATGTGCAAACTG
>NZ_DATFKB010000145.1:0-16420 GCF_035268865.1 Salinivirga sp.
ATCAAATAGCCGGATTAAGTCAATCATACATCGCCGCTGACGATATCGAGTACGGTTTTCGTAATAAAATTCCGCTGTGGATGTTTGGCTTTCTGTATTAATGTACTGCAAAAATTCTTTATGCGGTCATAGAGCCTCGAAGCGGATTAAGGTGAATCGTTCCAATCAGTTTAGAGAGACCATGCTACAAGCCCTTCAGGCTTAACTTACCAGCACTGAATATGCAGCGGGCGGTGCCCACTGTTGTTGCTGTTAACCCTTCGGGCTATTTTTTTAAAGTGCCAACGGCGCATTAGCACTCAAGGCAGGGCGTAGCCATGTTTAATGCTACGCAAGGAGCTTTACCCTGAAGGTGTAAAAGTAACAAAGGCCAAACATATACTGTCTGGCCTGTTAATTATTTCGAAAACGTATGATCTATACTTCTTTCATCTCCACTGCTTTCAGGGTATTTTTAAGCAGGGAGGCGATGGTCATGGGGCCTACGCCGCCGGGAACTGGTGTAATGTAACTGGCCTTTTCTGCTACCTCATCAAAAGCTACATCGCCTTTCAGTTTCCAGCCACTTTTGGTTTTATCTGATTTTACGCGGGTGGTACCTACATCGATAACCACCACACCTTCTTTTACCATATCGGCTTTTAAAAACTCAGGTGCGCCCAGCGCGGCAATTATGATATCGGCCTGGCGGGTAATTTCTTCGAGATTTTTTGTACGGCTATGGCACATGGTTACTGTAGCATTGCCGGGTTTGGCTTTGCGCGACATGAGTAATGTCATGGGTGTACCCACAATATGGCTGCGGCCCAACACTACACAGTGCTTTCCCTCGGTGTCAATTTCGTAGCGCTCCAGCAATTCCATTATTCCGGCCGGGGTGGCTGGCAAGAATGTGGGCATTCCGGCTACCAACTTACCCATTGAAATGGGATGAAAACCGTCCACATCTTTCGATGGATCAATACTTTCTATAACTTTTTCTTCTGAAATATGTATTGGTAAAGGCAACTGAACGAGCAGACCGTCAATATCGTTGTCGGCATTTATTTCTTTAATTTTAGCAAGCAGCTCATCCTCTGTAACTGTATCAGGGTAATCAATTTTGGTGGATTTAAAACCTACCTGTTCGCAGGCTTTAACCTTCATGCGTACGTAGGTCTGACTACCTCCATCTTCTCCCACAAGGATTACGGCCAGGTGCGGCGCTTTTAATCCTTTTTGTTTTCGTTGGCTGGTGGCTTCGGCTATTTCATCTTTAAGTTGCTGCGATATTTTTTTCCCGTCAATCAGTTGCATAAAAAGTTTGTTTTTGGATATGATCAATAATTATTGCTGCGGCATATTGCCCATCATATTTTTCATTTTACCCGACGACATTGCTTTCATCATTTTACGGGTTTCAGCAAATTGTTTTATCAAACGATTTACTTCCTGCACGTCTGTACCACTTCCATCGGCAATACGCTTTCTGCGCGATCCGTTAATAATATTGGGCTGCTGTCGCTCAGAAGGTGTCATGGCACGTATAATGGCTTCAATACCTTTAAATGCATCGTCATCAATATCCATTTTCTTCAGGGCTTTACCCACTCCGGGAATCATTGATGCCAGGTCTTTGATGTTACCCATCTTTTTGATCTGCTGAATTTGCCCCAGAAAATCGTCAAAGTCGAACTGGTTTTTTGCCAGCTTTTTATTCAGTTTTCGAGCCTGCTCTTCGTCAAATTGCTCCTGTGCACGTTCTACCAACGAGACCACATCGCCCATACCTAAAATACGGTCGGACATACGATCGGGGTGGAATACATCCAGCGCATCAAGTTTTTCGCCTGTACCTACAAATTTTATTGGTTTATCAACTACTTTTCGAATAGAGAGAGCAGCACCACCCCGGGTATCACCGTCAAGTTTTGTTAGCACCACACCATTAAAGTCGAGGCGGTCGTTAAATTCTTTGGCCGTATTCACAGCATCCTGACCAGTCATAGAATCGACCACAAAGAGAATTTCGTGTGGGTTTATTGCGTCTTTAATAGCTGAAATCTCTTTCATCATCTCCTCATCAACCGCCAGTCGACCTGCAGTATCGACAATTACCACATCATGGCCTTTTGTTTTAGCCTCTTTGATGGCAGCTTTGGCAATCTTCACGGGATTCTTGTTCCCCTCCTCAGTATATACAGGTGCTCCGACTTGCTCACCCACAACCTTAAGCTGATCGATGGCAGCAGGACGGTAAACGTCGCCGGCCACAAGCAAAGGATTTTTAGACTTTTTATTTTTGAGGAAACCGGCTAGCTTTCCTGAGAATGTTGTTTTACCGGAACCTTGCAACCCGGCCATTAAAATTACAGCAGGCTGCCCTTTGAGGTCAATCTCTTCAGCTGTACCACCCATAAGTTGTGCCAACTCATCGCGTACAATTTTCACCATCAACTGCCCGGGTTTAACAGCATTAAGCACATTGGCACCCAGTGCTTTTTCCTTTACATCTTTGGTAAACTCCTTGGCAATTTTAAAGTTCACGTCGGCATCGAGTAAAGCACGGCGTACATCCTTTAAAGTTTCGGCAATATTAACTTCAGTTATTCTACCCTGTCCTTTAAGTAGCTTAAAGGAACTCTCCAGTCTTTCCGAAAGATTGTCAAACATAGTTAATTCAGTTTGTATTTTGAGGGGCAAAAATACAATAAAAAAGCCAAATTAAGAAACCAAAATCCATTGTTTGGAAAGGTTAATATTTATGCTCTAAAAACAAGCTTTTTTAAAGTTCAAAGAATTAATGTGAATAGCCTACCATTTAAAGCCTGCAACCAGGATATCATCAATCTGATTGGCTTTTTCGCCCATCCACTGCCTCATTTCTTTTTCCAATGCTGTTTTTTGATATGAAAATGGTTTTGTATGAATTGAGATTAATAATTCTAAAAATCTTTTCTTTCCATATTTTTTACCTTCTGCCCCTTTAAATTGATCTCTGTAGCCATCGGTAAACAGGTAAATGGAATCATCTTTTTTTAATTGAAAAGACTGGCTATGGAAGGGTTGTTCTTTTTGATACACCGAAATCGGCTGTTTATCAGGCTCGAACTCTATTACCTCGCCATTTCTAATAATAATCATTGGATTGTTGGCTCCGGCAAAATTAAGTGAATTACGCTGTACATCAATATCGATAAAAGCCAAATCCATTCCATCTCTGGCCTCGCGCACATCGCCGGTTTGGTGCAGTGAACGTTTAACTCTGTTGCGCATTTTTTCGAGCACCTGTTCCGGCATTTTCACTTCTGGTTGTCTCGTAATATCATTCAGATAAGATATTCCAAGCATACTCATCATAGCTCCGGGGACACCATGTCCGGTGCAATCAGCCACTGCAATTAACAAATGATTGTGCACTTTTTCAACCCAATAGAAATCGCCACTAACAATTTTCAGTGGTTGATAATAGATAAAAAAATCTTCAAAATATTGTTTTAAATCTGCATGAATTGGAAATAAAGCATTTTGAATTTTTTCGGCATAACGAATGCTGTCGGTAATTTGGTTATGGCTGGATTCAATTTGGTCTTTTTGACGCGAAATTTCGCCCATTAACTGTTGTAACTCTTCGTTTTTCTCCTCAATTTCGGCCTTCTGATAAGCCAATAGACTGTTGGCTTTTTGTTTTTGCCGGCTATATCTCACCACCAAAACCACAATAAACACAACTAAAACAAATGCAACGATAAAAGCATTTCTTATACCCTTTTGCCGGGCAATCTCTTTTTGTCGCTGGGCTTCGCGTATAGCTTCCTGGGCTTCAATCTCCTGCAACTCTTTTTCGTGCTGATATTGCATTTCGAGCTGGGTAATTTCTTTCGTATTATCGGCATTCAACAAGCTGTCATTCATTTCTGTATAAACTTTCAGGTATTTATAAGCTTCCTGAATTTTTACAAGTTTAGCATTTGCCCGGTGCAGTATGCCCGCTGCTTCTCGAATGGTCTCAACCTTACCTAATTCACGGGCAATCTGAAATGCTTTTTCAGCATGTTTTGATGACAGTTCATATTTTCCTCTTTTTAAATAAAACTCAGCCAGGCCAATATGCGAATCGGCTCTCTCCTCGCGGGCATTAAGTTTTTCTGTTAGTTCCAGCGCCTGTTTATAGTAGTGCTTTGCGCTATCGTTAATATTTCGTTTATCAAAAATTGCAGCCTTCCCTAAAAGATTGTGTGTTAAATAATACGGGGCTTTAATTCTTTTTATGATTTTAGAAGCCTCATTATAGTATTCCAGGGCTTTTCCAAGGCTATCTTGTTTAAGATATAACTCGCCTATATTGTTCATGGTGTTTACAATATTAGGCTTATCATTTACTTTTTGGCTGATCGAAAGGCTTTTTTGTAAATATTTAATGGTTTGCGGATAATCTTTCAGGGTATAATAAACTATAGCAATATTGTTATAGGTAACCGACATGGCTCTTTCATGCTCGAGCTTTTCGGCCGTCTTTAGTGTGAGCAAATAATAATCCAATGCTTTGGGATAATTACCCCTATCGCCGTATATATTGGCAATATTATTATAAGCCGATAGCTTATCAAAATTCTCCTCGTCATCGGTAAGTTCCACAATTTGCCGGAAATAATAAAGCGCTGAATCAATGTCCCCTTTTCGCTTAAGACTGGCAGCCATCAGGTTGATAAAACCCATGCGATGATCTGTTTCCCCGGTTTGCTTACTTAGTTTAATTCCTTTTTGTACAAATTCAATGGTTGTTTCGAAATTCCCGAGGTTATAATGCACAACTGCAATTTGCTGCAGGAGATAGAAGCGATCATCCGAATATTTTTCATCAATAAGGTTAAGCGCTTTTTCGTAATAATGCAAAGTACTGTCGAACTGCTCATTTTGGCGAAAAAACAATCCTATTTGATTGTATGCATTGTATAAAGCAGAATTATTATTGATGTTTTTCGCTATTCCAACGGCTTTATTGAAATAAAAAATCGCCGAATCGTTTGCTGATTGCTGAGCGCTAATACTACCCTTTAAAAGCCATCCATTGAAAAAGCCTAAACCATAAGACAATTTTTCGGACAATTTCATTGATTTACTGGTCCACTCAATGGCTTTCTCCAGATCTTCAGCCAAAAATTCCTCGGCCAAATCCTGCATTAAGTCCACTTTAGCGGTGTCATTGGCCTGATAGTTTTCAACTGTATTTTTAAGTGAATCGATGGTCTCTGTTTGGGCACATAAACCACCTGCAAGCGTAATAAAAAAGAGTGCGTAAACGAATTTCATAAACCACATTTCTATGAGCTGAACAACAATTCCTCCTTAAAGGTACAAAAATGTAGTAAAAAAATCGATTTACGGAAGGCCTAAAGGCCAAAACAAAGTCCACCTAAGGCATTAATGCATAAAAACAAATCAATCAACTTTAAAATGGAGTTCTTCTTTAATACGTATTATACGGTTCTTTGAAAACTTAAAATTCGGTGAGGCTGTATCAGAATGGTTTTCAGCAAATCGCTTGTAGTATTTTAGTGCTTTTTTCAAATCTTTGGTGTAAATATCATAAAGCATTGCCAGCCTCAGATTGTTTTTATTGGAGTAGTGAATTTTTCGCGCTTTGTAAAGGGCCTTCTCCGACATTTGAAAATAATCTTCGGCAAGTTCATCTTTTCCTCTTCTATCATATTTATCGCCAATTGATTTAGTGGTCTCACTTATTTCACTGAGAATACCTGCTACGAATGGCGGGTCAAAAAACTTTTGATAGGTATTTACCAATAGCCTATGCGAAGTAGTATCTGCATATACACGGGCATGCGAAATGCTCATCATATAATACAGTGAATTGTTTTGCTCTAAATCTTTCAAAGAACCAAGCAGTTCATATGCGCTTGAATAGTCGCCTGAATTGAAAGCTGACATACCCATAAAGCGACGATTGAAGGCAGTAGAATCTCCCAACTCCATTGATTTTCGAAACATGATTACAGCTTCTGCATACTCTTTTTTCCTGAATAATAAATACCCATGCATTTTAGGTAAGTAGGGATTAAGGCTATCGATAACAGCAAGTTCTGACATTAAATCCTGCACAGTATCGTTCCATTGGTGACCAGCAGCATTGAATGTTAATTGTCTGGCATATTGTTCAGTGTAGTGCTTTGTGGTAAGATCGCACCAAATCTTCAGGGCGGCAATCGTATCATTAAGAGCCAGGAGATTATGTGCTTTTAAATCTGAAATCATTGGATTGGGGCTATACATCATTAAAGAAGTGTCGCACCATTGGATAGATTGCTCATATTGCTTTAGTTTATATTTTATCCTGGCCAAATCGCGGTAATTTCTGATCTGCCCGGGTTTTAAATCATTCATTCTATCTGCGTATAGAAGCGCAGCCTTGTATTTGTCTTTTTTTAGTAACAACCTTTTACAACCAGACAGCGCTTTATAATTGTTGGAATCTAAAGCAACCACCTTTTGCCAGGTATCAAGAGCAATATTTTCGAGGTACTGTTTTTCGGCTGCTGTAGCCAAATAAGTTAAAGCTATAACATCATTAGAATCCTGAGCAACCTTTTTTAGTGTGGTGTCAAGTAATTCAGTGTAATTAAATTCAGCCAACAGGCTATCGTAAAGTTTTTCATTTTGCGAAAATGATGAAACTGAAATAAAGAGTAAAATGATGATGAACGCACGCATATTGATATTAATTCAATTTAAAAGCAATGGGAATATTAAATTTTACACTTACGGTTTCTCCTTCATTTTTGCCGGGAGTCCATTTATTTAGCTTTTGGACTGCATTTACAGATGTTTCAATAAGTGCCTCTTCTACATCTTTCTCAAATTGGGCAGAATTACCTTCCAAATCTGTAATTTTGGCAACTTCAACATTTCTGACATCTCCATCTTTCCCAACAACGAAACTAACGAAAACCTTACCCTGGGCTCCAGCTTGTTTAACGATATCAGGAAACTGGATTTCATTTTGAACATCCTGAAATAACGCTGACATACCACCGGCATATTGGGGCTGTTGGTCAACATGCATATAAACACTATCAGACTTTACCTCATCTTTGCTTTGCTTTATAATAACCTCTTTTTCCTGGTCTTCGGAGCAAGCAAAAACAAAGACCATTAAAGTTACTACCGGCAGTATTACCAATAATTTGAGCGCATTTGAGCGCGGCGACTTAATACGTGACATCATTTTAAACCTCCTTTTTGTAAATGATAAATTAAAAAAACTATAAACTCCTGGTGCAACACCAGTGGCCTCATCGAACAGCGATTTTTTATAACGGGCCGGATCCTCGCCCTGCTTTAAAACTGCCTCATCGGCCAAATATTCATGAATTTCGCGAAATGACTCTTTATACAACCATACAAATGGATTAAACCACTGAATGGCACCAACTATTCCAGAAAATAAAAGATCCAGGGAATGTTTTTGTTTCACATGTTCTTGTTCATGTTTAATTATATGTGAGTTATCCCAGCCATGATAAATTTCGGGGGTTAAAAAAATATAATTCAGAAACGAGAACGGCCGTACAAACTTATGATTAAGTACAAACAAATATTTATGCTGCCGAAGGGTTTGGCTATTCTTTACTAAAGCAATAATTTTAAAAATACCCCAGCCAAATATTCCCAATGTAATTATGGACCCGGTAATCAGAATGACCGGTATCCATTGAAATCGCTCAACCACCCCAAGCGCACCAACCTCTGCATTTTGTGCCGTTATTACAATGGTATTCAACAGATAGACGTTTGTCACATCAGCAGTTTTAATATCGATAAACCAGTCTAATACAGGAATGATAAGACTTAACACCAGCGTCAACTGCAAATAAAGCCTGTTCAGTTTAAAAAAGGTTTCAGACCTCAGGAACAGCCAGTAAACAGACCAGAAAAACATCAGTATTACTGCTGATTCAAATAAATATATAATCCAGTTTTGGGTCATAACTAAAGTTTTGGTTACTTCTTTTCGGCTTTCTGCCGGGCAATTTCATCTTCGAGCATACTTTTAAGCTCTTCCATTTCTGAAAGGCTGAGCGATTTGTCTTTAGCAAAGAAAGAGACCAGGTTTTTCATTGAATTGCTGAAATAATTATTTAAAAACCCTTTGAAAAAACCCTTTGTATACTCTTTCTTGCTCACAACTGGGTAATAGCGGTGCGATTTACCGAAGGCTTCATGTTTTACGAAACCCTTCCGTTCAAGGATTCTCACAATGGTTGAAATTGTATTATAAGCTGGTTTGGGCCCGGGCAGCTCAGCAATAATATCACGGACGAAGGCTTTCTCAAGCTTCCATAATTGTTGCATAACCTGTTGTTCTGCTTTAGTGAGTTCATTCATAGTTAAAAATTGCGTACGTTCATCATATTACTAACGCAAACATAAAACTAAATATTTAGTTTTACAACTAATTTTTTAGTTAATAGTAAAATAAAATTCTAAAGGACTCTACTACAAACACTTAAACAAACAAGGGGTAAAATGTTTGATTAGCAAAATGAAGGGTTGTAAAAAATAATGATATTATAGAACATAAAAAAGTTATAAGCTTGTTATCATTATGGAATCAATTTTGCATCATACATTTCGGCAGACCAATTGAAACAGCAAGGGCTCTGCACACAGTCATCCAAATTGAAACAGAAAACACTGAAAATAAACCAATTATCAGATAAACAAAAGAGCTTAGCCTATTGTTGAATAGGCTACAAAACACACCTTACTGTTTTCCCATAACACTTAACTTTGGATGCCGGTCATGGTAAGGGGCCGGCATTTTTATTTGAACTATTTTACAATTTCATAGGCTACCACCCTGTTATCGAAAAAAGTTGGCACCAACATCATTTTCATTGAAGGGATGTACTCAATATCGGCTGCGTTGATTTTTTGATCAGCTGTATTTAATATCAGATGTTTTGGATGTGCAGGTGACACTACGTGTACATGTCCGGTCCAATCACTTTTAAGGAAAAAGCCATTTTCAATTCTCTCCAATCCATCGACACCACCTGAGTTTTCAATATACTTTTCAACTTCAGCACGCTCATAATCGACCCTATAGATATGTTTGGCGGCTCCCACGTACAAATAATCAGGGCCTGTCCATAAGCCATTAGGCTTCTGAAAAGTTTTTTCTGCTTTCCACCTGGTTATTTCGCCATTTGAGATACGATAAATTGCCCCATTCTGCATACCAGAAATAAAAACATCGCCATTTGCAGTTATAGCAATATCATTTGCAAATTTTGCACCTTCGCACTTCCACCGGCCTGCTTCTTCGGCAGAGTTAAGGTCAATGGCTACAACCTCATCGATATTGGTTACATAAAGTTTATTGTCATATATGCCCATCCCCTTGGGGGCATCGAGGCCAGTATACCACTCTTTATTTATCATTTCTCCGGTTAAACTCAACTTAGAAATAAAACCTTTTCCATCTTTTTCAGTAGGCTTACCAGAAATATTGGCAACATAAAGCACCTGTTGCCCGGGACCATAACAAACAGATTCGGGCACATCAAATATGGCATCAGTAGCCCATTTTTCATTGACCATAAAAGATTTCGTGCCATTATCCTGCCCCATGGTCATCACACTTATGGATAATAAAATTGCTGTATTGATAAACAGCCCGACTGCAGTTTTAATTTTTTTCTTCATAGTTCACGCTTTTAAGTTAATGATACCTCAACTTGCACAACCGTGGCTTTTAAATCACGGACAGCACAATCCTGCGATGGCCTTATAAAAGGCAACCAGATTATGCCTTTCTGATCAGCCATGACAGGAAAACCCGCTCTTTGAGCGCTAGGAATTTTTGCATCAGTCAGCATTTTTTTAATCTTTTTTGTTTGTTGCATTCCCAATGGTTTCATCCTGTCTCCGGGTTGCCATGCTCGTATAACAATTGGCCAATGAATTTGATCTGCAGCAAACCAAACTTTTTCATTATCAACCGGCATATTTTTAATATCGGAAGGCGATATGGCGGTAATTTTAAATCTATACTTATCAAAAGTAAACTCTGTGTTTGGTTCACTCACAAAAACAGGTGCAGCTTCGTAATGCTTAAACTTCTGAAACACCAGGGCGTTTCTGTCACGTATTATGCTAAAATTCTCAATTTGAGACTTTGCGCCAACTTGTGCATCCATTATATCGGTAATAGCCTGCATTGGCGATTTTATACCATTTTTTTCAAGATAAAAATGAATAAAATCAACCAGTACATGTTTGGTTTTATCTCCGGGTATCTTTATGAGAAATCCATCATCATTAACCTGAACAAGTGATTCCTCCATCTCCATAAAAAGCAAATTAAGATATCGGTCTATGGATTGAAACCTTTGAATATTACGTTCCATTGTACGTTGAAAAGATGGATTAAGCGCCTGGAATTTTGGTATTATTTCGTGACGAAAAAAATTTCTTTTAATTGCTACATCTTTGTTCGTATGGTCATCGCGAAATGGAATTTTACAGTCTTGCGCATAGGCCTGTATTTCTTCAGCGGAAGCAAATAAAAGCGGCCGAACAACCTGATTATTTATAGCTTTCATACCGACAAGCCCCCTGAATCCAGTGCCTCTTGCGATATTCATAAAAAAGGTCTCAATCTGATCATTAAAATGATGTCCCACGGCAATAGATGAAGCATGATATGAATTGAGCAGTTTCCTAAACCAATTGTAGCGTAATGTGCGGGCGGCCATTTCTATGGAGACTTTTTCTTTTTTTGCGTACTCCTCTGTAGCAAAGTGTTTCACAATGCATTCCACACTGTTTTGTTCACACCAATCCTCAACCAATTGTTGGTCTAAATCAGCATCGCCCTCTCGCAAATGAAAGTTACAGTGGGCTGCAATTATTTGATAGTTATGTTTGTGTAACAAATGCGCAAGTGTCATGCTATCTTTACCACCGCTTAACCCAACAATTACAGGACTTTCATAATCAACAAGTGCATTTTCTTTTATAAAAGCCAAAAACCGGTTTTCAAATTCTTTCGTCATCAGTCAGAAATATTATACACATGCAAGTTAATAAGGAAATTTATTTTGGGCTAATAAACTATTTCTTTTAGTTGTGACAGCTCCAGTAAACATACAAGAATAAAAATATTTGAAAATATGCCATTTTTTGCTTATATTGATTAGTATAAAACAACTAAAAACGGAGGAGTCATGAGTGAATACAAATGTCCACATTGCAATGCACATTTAAAAGTATGTGACAATATTATTCTTTCGGCTGAGCGTTCCAATGGCGAAGCTGGGCTCTTTTTGCTACATCCTGAACTGGGAAATTATAATGTAATTCACAATGAAGGATTTATTCCCGAAGAGGGCGAAACGTTAAAGTTCTATTGTCCTGTATGTCATAAATCACTGACATCGAACAAGGCAAATGAGCTTGCAAAAATACACATGGTAGACGATAGCGGCAGTGTTTATGAAATTCATTTCTCACAAATCAAGGGGGAAAAGAGCACTTACAAAATTGAAGGCGAGTCAGTTGAAATTTTCGGTGACCACTCTTCGAAATACCTGAACTATTTTAACTTAAGTCAAATGAAATAAATATCAGAAACGCTTTTAAATACTTAAGCGATAAATTTCTTTATACATTTTTATGACCGTTGGGAGCAGCTCGTCCGGATAATCATAATCCGGGTTATGCAGTGCAGGATGGTCTACACCGGAGCCGACACCAAAAAGTGCTCCCGGCGTTTTTAGTGTAAAATGTGCGAAATCTTCTGACCAACGAAAAGGTTCTTCGGGTTCGATAATCTCAAGCCCGAGGTTTTCGGCTGCTTTTCTTACTATTGCTACAGCATCATCGTCGTTTTCGGTTGCAGGAAAATACTCCTGATAACTCACTTCTGTTTTCAATCCATATTTCTCACCAAACTTGTTCACATACTGTTCTGTATATTTGCACAGGGCATCTAAATCGTCATTATCGAACGACCGCAGGGTTGCCCGCACTTCACCATACCCGGGCGTTGTACCAAAGGCTATTTCTCCGATAAGTGTGTGAATTACTGTAGTAAGGGTAAAATCGTTGTATGTATTGGAATTTGGAAGGTTTTCTATGGCCTTTATCAGATCTGCAACAGCAAGGGCCGGACTAATGCCCCTTTCGGGGTGTCCGGCATGAGATGTTTTACCCTTAAGTTTTACTGTAACGCCTACTGAAGCCGCTGAAAAAACATTGTTTCGCACAATAATGCTGTGAAGCGGAAAGCCCGGCAAATTATGATGCGCAAAGACCCTATTGGGATTAAAATCTTTCATGGCAGAGTCTTTGAGCCAAAGATCAGCCCCTTCGCCAGTTTCTTCTGCACCCTGGAAAATAAGATCAACAGGGGCATCTAAAATCTGCTTTAGTTCGTGAGCAAACCCCAACATTGAAGTAGCATGCCCATCATGGCCGCATTTATGCCCCACGCCGTCATTATTGCTCTTATAATCAAAGGTGTTAATTTCCTGAATTGGCAAAGCATCTATATCGGTTCGGAAAGCAATAACAGGTTTGTTTTTTTCTTTACGATATCTTACTAAAAATCCGTGTCCATTGTCTTGTGAAATCAAATCTGATGGATTGGTTTTTTCAATTTCCTTTTTCAAAAAACCTGATGTATTTTTTTCTTTATGGGATAATTCAGGATTCTGATGTAAATATTTCCTTATTGATACTAATTTATTTAATTCCATTTTCCAATTTTTTTATTCCACACAAACAATTTAAAACCTGCTTGAAAAGTCTCAACATACAACACAGCAATACTTTTCCTTTATGTGCTATTATCTCAAAGATAAAAAATGTATTTATGGAACAGTTGCAAATAGCAATAGTTTTATATCTTAGTATTAAAAACAACAATCATGCGCATTACGCTTTTAAGTATCCTGATAGCCCTAATAGCTTGTTCGTGTGCTATTCCTGAAGATATTGTCAGGATAGAATCAACAGAAAATAATATTGACTGGTTAATGGGCAAGCAAGTAGTTACAAAAAATAAAGACAGCCTGACCATCGCACTAAAATATGAACAAGACAAAGGGGCGTATATATTTTTTGACACTGAAATCCTCAACCATAGTTCAGAAAAAGTCACTGTTTCTTCAAAAAACTACAGTATTATAGAGATTAACGATACCAGCACATACCAACAATGGATTGGGGCAACCGATCCGGAAGAGATGCTATTGAAAAAAGACATTGACATATCGCGTAGCATTGCTGCTCAAAAAAATGCCGCCACCACGAGCTTAATTATTGGAACGGCCCTACTTGCTACAGACATTGCCATGACAGTATCGGACAAAGACACCCCGCAAAAAGTTGCTGCAAGAGCTGCAGCAGCAGATGCTTCATATATCACGACAAGTGCTGTACATCACGCTAATGTAAGAAAAGAGAACCTTGGATACAGGGAACGTGCATTTTGGGCAAAGGATGTTTTAAGAAAAACCACACTTTACCCGGGAGAGAGCATCAGAGGCTATGTTATTTTCCCGAAGAAAAACCTATTTAATTCATTTGAAGTGGAAATTCAGGTTGGAGAAAAAAGCTTTAATTTTGGCTATAACCAACACAGAATTCCGGCGAACAATTATTAATTAATCCTTTTTGGCTAATTCAGCAAGGGCCCTGTCTCTTTGCCTTATTACCGCAATAAGCCAAATCACAAGACCAATAATTATAATTGAGCCAAACACGGTTATAAAAATAACAATATTGCTCAGTTTAGCACCACTTGCAGCACTTCCATACTCTTTAATGGTTTGTACAGCTGTGGTATCTTTAACTGCTATATATTTTTGATAGAATGAAAGTGCCTTTTTGGTTTGATTATTTCTAAAATTAAGTTCATATAAATTTTTGTAAACCTGTGCCAGTAAATCTTCATTTTTAGTCTTTTTGGCCACATCTAAAGCTCTATTGAGGTACTGTTCGGCTTTATCATATTCTGATTGATAAACCAACACCGCGCCATAGTTGGCTGATATTTTACCCATTAGCAAAGTATCTCCGGTACTACATTGCTCCTCTGCCCTGGTCAGCATTTCTTCTGCTTTACGAAAAGCTTCAAGCTCTATCAAAGTTCTACTGTAGTCGTTATAAACCGTAGCCAAACCGGAGTAATCGAGATAGTTTTCGTATACTTTCAATGTTTGTGTAAAAAACTCGTCTGCTTTTTTATAATTACCCATTAAGTGGTATGTTTTGGCTATATGATGTAATGATTCTGCCTGTCCTCCTTTATTGTCCAGTTTCTCATAAAGCACGAAGGCTTCATCGAATTGGTTAATGGCATCGGAAAACCGCTGATATAAGCGATAAATGACTCCCATTTCGACATGCGTATTAGCTTCACGACCGGGGAGTTCAGTTTGTTCGAATACCTTTAACGCCAATTTATAATACTCAATTGCTTTGGCATACTTTTGCTGATTGAGGTACGACAAGCCAATCTTTTTCATCATGTTAGCTACTTTTTCTTTATTACCAATACGAAAAAGCACTTTTAATGACTGCTGAAAATATTTAATGGCTGTAGGGTAATTTTTTTTATTGTAATAAATTATGCCCAAATAATTCAGCGCATTTGCATTAGCTTTCATAAAGCCTCCATCTTCGGCAAGTTGTAATGCGTCTTTGATTAAGGCTTCGGCCCTGATGGGATCAGATTGAATAAGTGGCCGGGCTTGTCTCAAGAGGCTATCAACAGTTTCCTCTACAGAGATATCAGGATTCAATGCAATTGCATTAAATGTAGATGTAAGAAATAGCGTGAAAATTAGCAACCAGGTTCTCATCAGAATTATCTTTAAATGCTGAAAATAAGAAAAAAATATTAATTATGCGTTAATTAACCCTTTCTTTTGGAATGCTAAATGTAAATGTACTTCCACTTCCGGGTGTACTCTCAACATGAATGGCCCCATTCATTTTATTAATAAACTCTTTGCACAAAATAAGCCCCAGTCCCACTCCTTTTTCTTTATTTGTACCTTCGGTTGTATGATGCACATTTATATCGAATAATTTATCAACAATTTGTTTTGTCATACCAACTCCTGTGTCGGAAATTTTAACAATTGTATCCCTGCTACCATCTTTTGCTGAGAAAGAAATCTCACCTCCGAATGGGGTAAATTTTATTGCATTACCCAACAAATTCCTTAAAATAAAAGACAACATATGCCTGTCTGCATAAATATGCAAATCGGGGTTAAGTTCGATATGAACATTAATTTGTTTTTGATTAATATTATTCATTTGCAGCGCCAGCACTTCGTCCAGGACTTCTTTTAGCAATAATTTTTGGGGCTGAAATTCGATTTTACCTTGTTGGGTACGACTCCATTCTAGTAAGTTCTCCAATAACCGGAAAGTTGACCTTGATGCAGAGCTTATTTGACCAATAATTTCTCTTCGCCGACCGGGCTCCATCTCATCATCTTTATCATACAAAACTTCAGAAAGGGAAACAAGTGCGGTAAAGGGGCTTCTGAGGTCATGAGCTATAATGGAAAAGAACTTATCTTTTGTGGCATTCAGTTGCCTTAGTTCCTTTTGCGATTTTTGCAGTTTTTGATTCAGATCTGACAAATCATCATTAACTTTTTTCAGTTTTTTATTTGCCTTATTTTTAATCATGAACCGGTTCACGAGCAACACAACAATCAACAATAAACTAGCGGCTATGGCTATGATTAAATTCCTGAAATTTTGCTCATTTTCAACCTTCAGTTTATAATAACGTTCTTTCTCCTGCCGATTCTTTTTAAGTCGTGCAATTTCTTTTTGCTTTTGTTTATTCTCAAAAGCTATTTTTAACCTTGTGCGTTCAGCTTCATTTTGCATTTGCACGCGGGTAATTTTTTCAAGTGTTTGATGATTAAATACCGAATCTTTCCATGCTGCATATTTTTCGTGGTAGCGCAAGGCTGCATGCTCTCTTCTCATAGCCTTGCTAACCTTGTACAGTGTAAAATATACATCGCGCAAAAGCTGAAAGTTATTTAGTTTTTTAGCGACTTCTAATGATTTCATCAAAAAGGCCATAGCAGCGGCCTCTTTACTGAGCTTTAAATAAACGCTGCCTATATCCAGCGCAGAATGAGCAAACCCAAAATCATCTCCTATTTTACGGCGTTGTTTATAAGCATTTTTCAGCCACTCAAGGGCTTCATCATACGCTTCCTTTTCAATGAATAAATTCCCTATGTGGTTTTGTGTCGCTGCATAAAACTTTTTATCGCCATGATTCTTATAATGCTCAAGTGCTTTTTGATAGTATTCAAGTGATTTTTCATAATTGCCCATGTTTTTATAAATCATGGCCACATTATTGAGCAAACCG
>NZ_DATFKB010000146.1:0-4951 GCF_035268865.1 Salinivirga sp.
TAAAGGCTGATGAAATGCATGTAAACATGTCGTCGGGTAGCGATTTGAAGATGACACTTGAATCGCCAGAAGCCAAATTTAACATGAGTTCAGGCTCAGATGCAATTGTAAAGTATGAGGGAAAAGTACTGACTATTAACGCATCGAGTGGTAGCGATTTTGAAATTGATGCTGACGAACTTGAGGAGCTTGACCTTGATATGTCTAGTGGTTCAGATGTGGAATTACACGGCTCTGCTGCATCCTTCAAAGTAAATGCCTCAAGCGGAAGTGACCTTGATGCTTTTGATTTTGTAGCAGTCAACGCCATGATTAATACCAGCAGTGCATCGGACGTTAAAATTACCATGGCTGGCGGAAACCTGACAGTAAATGCCTCAAGTGCAAGCAGTGTGAGATATAAAGGAAAAGTGAAAAACAGCAGAGTGAATGCCTCCAGTTTGGCATCCGTAAAAAAACAATAACTGATAGTTTAAGGCGGCTGTCCAAAAAGGCGTGGAGACTCTCAATGACGAAGATATCTGACTTTTTAGACAGCCTCTTAATTATTTAAAAGTTCTCTTTGCTTACAAGAATTTCTTAAATTTGATTGACTAAAACACAGAGATTATGAGAAACTTATTCGTATTTATTCTGGCAGTTGCCCTGTTAGCGCAAGGATGTGAATTTATACCCAATGGTATTAAGGGTAACGGTAAAGTAACCGAAAAAGAGATTGAAGTTGGCGACTTTAAGGCCGTTGACGTTCGAAAGGGGTTCGATTTGTACCTTACAAAAGGCGAATCCACTGCGGTTAGAATAGAGGCTGACGAAAACCTAATACCCCACATACAAGTCCGGGTTGAAGGCAACACACTTATAATTACAAGTCGTAAAAATATATGGCGCTCCAGGTCACTGAAGGCTTATGTTACTTACACAGCACTTGAAGCTATTAATGCCTCCGGCGGTTCAGATGTGTATAGTAAAAGCAAAATTAAAGCGGAGCGTTTTAATTTGAGTATTTCAGGCGGTAGCGATGCAGAAGCAGATATTGAAGCAAATACTTTAGAGGCAGATTTAAGCGGAGGATCAGATCTGGAGCTTGAATATGCCGGAAGAGAACTTAACCTTTCCGCTTCAGGGGGATGTGATGCAGAGCTTACGCTTAAAAAGCTGAAAAGGAGTATCATCAATACTTCAGGCGGCTCTGACGTCAGTGTTATTGGTGAGTGCGAGAATCTTACGCTGAATGCTTCCGGTGGTAGCGATTTTAACGCCCGTGGATTTAAGGTGGCTGTCGCCGATATTAGTGCAAGTGGTGCCGCAGATGTAAGAATAAATGTAACTGAAGAAATTAGTGTGTCGGCCAGCGGTGCTTCATCAGTACATTACGACGGAGGAGCAAAAATTGTGCGGCAGGATATTGGACAGGTATCTACCTTACGTGGTAATTAAAATATAAAGTTTTACGAATAAGTTAAAAAAGAAGAAGTCCGGGTAGGAGCCACCTATCCGGACTTTTATATGTGGTAAATTGTTATTCTGATTTCTTATTCTCTTCATATTCATCAACTTTAAAGAACGATATAGCCTCTTTCATCACCTGGGCCTGACTGCTCAGTTCTTCTGCGCTTGTAGCAAGTTCTTCCGATGAGCTTGCATTCTGTTGGGTTACATCATTGAGCTGCTGCACTGCCCTGTTGATTTGTTCTGCTCCACCGCTCTGTTCAGTGCTAGCTGCGTTGATTTCAGTAACCAGGCTGGTTGTACGTTCCAGGTTGGGCAACATGGCCTTCATGCGTTCGCCGGTTGTAACAGCCAGCTCTCTCGAGTTTTGTGTTAAGTTTACTATTTCATCTGCTGCCACCTGGCTTCGCTCGGCCAGTTTGCGTACTTCGGCTGCTACCACGGCAAATCCTTTTCCGTGCTCACCAGCACGTGCAGCTTCCACGGCGGCATTAAGCGCCAGTATGTTGGTTTGTCTGGCTATTTCGTTAATGATATCTATCTTTTCTGATATCTCTTTTGAGGCAATGGCGGCTTCTTCAGACTTCTTGCTTACCTCTTCAATGCCAGATGAGGCTTCGTTGGAAATTTGCTCTGTTTGTTTTGCATTGTCATTGTTTTGCTGAATATTGGCTGACATTTGTTCCATTGATGAGCTTACTTCTTCAACCGAACTTGCTTGCTCGGAGGCTCCCTGAGCAATTTGTTGAGAATTGTTGCTCACTTCATTACTGGCACTTGCAATATTATCTGCTTCCTGGATTATGGTCTGGGTTATTTCCCTGAGTTTGGCAATCATTTTATTTAATGCATCTGAAAGTTGCCCCACTTCATCTTTTTGATGGATGTCGAGTTTTACATTCAAATCGCCTTCTGCTATTTTATTTGCAAATTCAACACCTTGTTGCATAGCTTTTGAAATTGTCCGGCTTAGGAGATAATTTATTAAACCAAATATCAGTACACCTAATACAATAGCTATTATTAAAGCATTGCGTGTTTTTTGAATAATAACCATCAATTCTTCTTCATAAATGCTTACGGATACATAGGAGTTAATAGCATCCAGGTGCTTAAAATACTGAAATTTCTGTCGCCCTTCCCACATATATTTGGTTTTACCCTGATTGGAATTGCTGTTTTTTAGTTGTTTGAAAAACACAGCATTAGAATGATTTTCTCCTTCGCTTGTCGGGTGAATGATGAAGGTGCCCTGGTCATCTACCATAAATGGATAACCTGATTCAAAATATGTTTTACTGTGGAAGATTTGCTTTATCTGTTCCAGGTCTTTTTCCTTCACGCCTACATATAGTATCCCGCTTATTGAACCATCAATACGGATTGGTTCATATGCAGTAAGATACCAATCGTTTACAACAAATGCTCTTCCTCGAAAAGTTTGACCCTTTTCAATGGTTTGGATAACCGGTGAGCTGTTGGGAATAAATGTACCTGTAGCCCTTTTTCCGTTTTCTTTTCTAACGTTTGTTGCTATACGTAAATATCCGCCATTTATTTTTTGAAATATTGTAACTGTGTGCCCAGTGAGATCCTGAATTTTATCGACTATTTGTGTGTTGCCCTGTATCTTTTCGCCATTGATTTCCCACGTGGGTAAATTCACCTTCTTCGTGCGTTTGGTATTCTGATTTATGGCATTGTAAGTAGTAGTTTCTTCTTTTATATCAATTTCCCCGAGGCTGTAAAAATATTGATGAGCAACTTTTAGATCTGAGTTAACCTGTTCCTGGTTAAGTTCGAGTTGCACAGTAATGAATTTTGACAAATCTTCAACCTGCTCTGTCATCCTTATATCTGTGTCGTTCAGTATTTTTTCACGCATGGTTTGAGTCATGTAAATACCAAGAATGACCATTATTACAATGATGGTTGAACTTAAAATAATGTTAAGCCTTGTGCCGATTTTTAGGTTGTTGAGTTTTAGCATAATTCCTTGTTTTAGTTGGTTTGTGAGTTGCTCGGCATATGGCCGGGGAGGATTTTTCTAATACCTAAAATTACATAATTATGAAATATAAACCAATAAAAAAAGGGTGAATCAACCCGAATTAACCTTGTTGTTAAGGGAGTTAGCCTGTTTTGCAGCCATGACATCTTAAATTAAAAAAAACGGTGCTGGGCTAAGTTATGTCTGTTATGGGTTTTTGAGGCCAGTCTCCAATTTATTGCTTACCTCTCTTATTACCTGTTTGTGCAGATAAGCTGCATTGGTTTGAATAAAATTTTCTACAGCTTTTTTATCTCTGCGAATTAATACACGTAAGGCCCATGATAAGGCTTTTATAATCATCGGGCGATGATCATTTACAACTTTTCGGCAAACCTCAATTGTGCGTTTCGAATCGCCTTTTCCGCCTCTTGAGGCCTGATTCAATGGAACTGTACTTACAACAGCGCATCTTTTTAGCCATAAATCGTCACTTTTAAGCAGGTTGTGGATATATTGATCATCGACAGTCCCAATTCTCCAAAGCACACCAAGTATAAATGTACTGTAAGTGTCTGTTAGTACCCAGTTGTCAAGGCAAGCTGCAAGCTTTTCTGCTTCCTCTATGGTTAAAATGTTAATTACTTTTGGTTCCTGCTCCAAAAAGTAGTAGGCCAGATGATGGCATTCATGGTAATGGGTTTGCGTGAGATTAATGGCAAGTGCTGTTTTTTGTTGCAAAGTCCAGCTATTTGTTGTTTTTCGAACCTTAATAACTACTTTTTTAATATTCGGAGAGCTTACTCCAATAATTTCAAGTTTACCCGGGAAATTACCCATTGCCGATGCTTTTCTTGTATCATCCTGCAACGATTTTAGCTCATAAATAATTTGATTTACCAACTTTTGAGTGTTCATTTAATTGCTGTTTGTTCGGTTCCGTACGATTTTTGTATGTTCTTTTGAACACAATTTTAACTTTTTAAATTTATCAAAAAAATGATACGCGCAGCCCTTTTTTTACTATCCGTTACTCTTTTGGCCGCATGTAGCCCTCAACCTGAAAGCAATTTTGAATTTCAGCTGCCCTTTGAAACTTCAGAGGGCAGTAAGACGGCTACTTACGAACAAACCCTGGAATTTTGCGAATCGATTGAGAAAGCATCTCCGCAGGTATTTTACACTACTTATGGAGAAAGTTCTCAAGGGTATAAATTACCATTACTTATTGTAGATAAAGATGGGTTAAATGAAGTGGAAGCCATCAGAGATGCCGGGCGCACAATTTTATTTGTAGAGTCGAATATTCACCCCGGTGAACCAGATGGAAATGATGCCATGATGCTATTGCTTCGCGATATTGTAACCGGGAAAAAGAAAGGATTGCTCGATAGTGTATCCATCATGTTTGCCCCGGTGGTGAATCCAGATGGGTTAAAGCGCTTTGGGGCCTACAATCGCATCAATCAAAATGGACCAGAAAAGATGGGTTGGCGTACCAACGCCCAGAAT
>NZ_DATFKB010000147.1:0-2152 GCF_035268865.1 Salinivirga sp.
ATGTTTGAATACCATACTTCAATCCAGCATTACCACCAGATTTCAGTACAACAACTTGTTGTTTGATTTCTAAATCATAAGAATTTGGTTTCATAGCCTTATCGATTTGCAGAACAATCTCATTTTCTGCATTTTCGGCTATTAAAAACCCGAAATTTTTAATATAACCCGATAACAGCTGCGATTCACTGATGAATGCCTGATCAGATGATATTTTTACCCCCTGATTTAATTGAATAGCGCCTTCATAGAAAACCGTTTTATCAGGTTTGGGAATTAACATTGTTTGTCCATCTATTTGTTTTTTATCACACGCCGGGAGCATCAGTACTAATGAGCATGCAAGCAACGAAAACCTTATAAATTTTGTAAGCATCTGTATAATAAATTATTTCTCACAATTTTGTAAAGCAAAGCAATTGGTAACTGGGTTATTGTTTTTTTAGCACTTCGTAACTACTAATCTGGGCTGGTGCTTTTAATGCAGGCAAAACCTTTTCGAGCAATATACCCTCTTTTTCGTCGTAATGAAAACCAAATGTAGACCTGACACCGTGCGAAATAAAATGAACGGCCCGGTCGAGTGACATGGGTAAATTATCGCCCTGTAGCAAGCATCCCAGCAAGACACTTGCAAAGGTATCTCCTGTGCCGGGATAAGCCGCTGGTAAATAATCGACCGGGACTTTCCAGTATCGCCCGTCCTGACGGTTGTATGCCACTACGGCAGTTTTACCATCGTCGCCATCGGGCACACTTGTGACAACAATAATTTCAGGCCCAAGTGCCGTGAGCTCATCAATAGCTTGCAAGGTATCTTTTGTATTTTTAATCATTTCAGGGTCGTTATTGAGCAAGAGTCCCACTTCAGTGGTATTTGGTGTAATAATATCAGCTTTGCACACCAGTTTGCGCATTTCATCTACCATTTCTTGGTTAAACGGCCCATAAAGTTTACCATTATCACCCAACACAGGATCAATCATTACTATTGTTTCTGGTCGTTTAAACTGATCAATGAAGTCAATCATCATGTCGATTTGCTGCGCAGAGCCAAGGAAACCACTGTAAATGGCATCAAATTCAAGATTTAACTCTTTCCAATGCTCCATAATACCGGGTATATGTTCAGTTAAATCAACGAAACGGTAATTTTTATACTGGCTGTGTGTGGAAAGCACAGCTGTAGGAATTGGACAAACCTGGAAGCCCATGGAGCTAAGCACAGGAATAACAACGGTAAGCGAGGCTCTTCCATATCCGCTTAAATCATGAATAGCAGCTACCTTTTGCACAGGATTCTTTAACATAGCAATATATTTTTTAATAAATGAGACAGATCAATACACAAATTTGCCAATTATTTCAGAATAAAGTGGCACCAAACCTGTGAAATTTGTATATTTATCCACTTGATCAGTTATACAAACAATTGAATCGTTATGGCAAATTTGTGGTTTAAAAACATACTTGGACAAATTCCGGCTACAGAAAAACTGGAATCATCAAGAAACCAATTGATTGAAGAACAAAAAAGACATCAGGAAATTGCTCAGTCTGACCTACTCAAGGAATATGAAGAGCTAAAAGCTTATATTGAATCTGATGAATTTCAACAAAAGAAAAAAGAGATAGAGGCGATAAAATTTGCAGGCAGTGAAGAGGAAAAGCTTATAAATGAATTCACCAGCTTACAGAAAGATAAAAGCATTCAGCTTTATTTCAAAACCCTTGAATCAAATGAGCTCAAACGTTTTGAAGAAATACAAAAAAGCGAAAAGCTGGAGCGATATAATGAAATCAAGGAAACAGTAGAAAGCGGACAGATTGAGGAGCTGAAAAAACAAATGGATGCTGACCACAAAGCAGAAAAGGAAAAAGCCAAACGTTTTAAAACATTAAAAAAACATCCCGACCTGAAAAAGTACTTTAAACTGATCAATAGCCCGGGATTCAAGACCTATCAAGATTTAAAAGAGAGCGAAAAACTCAATAACTTCTATTCGCTTAAAGAAGCCGTAGAGGGTTTTGACTATAACAAAATCAATAAAGAAAACGAATCAGAATACAGTGAGCAAATTGATCAGCGCAATCGCTATCAGGGCCTCCAAAAAGACGGTGAGCTTAAAGTTTATTTTAAATTTGTTAATGC
>NZ_DATFKB010000148.1:0-9877 GCF_035268865.1 Salinivirga sp.
GTCAGCCAAAAGACAGTCTGTTTCAATATAATTACTACAAGAACCACTTTTTTGATTATATTGATTTTAGCGACAATCAGTTACTTTATTCACCGGTCTACCATCGCAAGTTAAAATACTATTTTGACCGGGTAGTCATCAGAAGACCAGACTCGGCTATAGCAGCGGCCGACCGATTGCTTAAAAAACTTGAAGATAAACCGGAATACTTTCAATACACACTGGCTTATGTTTTTAACAAATATGCACAAACAAAGTATATGGGTTTTGATCAGGTTATGGTTCATTTGGCTGAGAATTACTACCTAAACGGCCGGGCACACTGGGTATCAGATGAATATTTGGATAAATTGCGAGAGCGGGTGCAAAAGTTAAAACCAAACCTCATTGGTAACAAAGCCCCTAAACTTGATAAAGCACAGTCTATTGAAGGATATTTTTATCCTTTGCATGATGTGGAGGCTAAATACACTGTTGTAGCTTTCTGGGAACCCAATTGCGGTCATTGCAAAAAAGTGATACCCAACCTTCATGAAACTGTTTTCAGTGAAATGCATAATATTGGTGTCCAGGTTTATGCTTTTTATACCCAGGTTGACAAAAAAGAATGGAGCAATTTCCTCGAAGAAAAAGGACTTACAGATTGGATTAATGTTTGGGATCCGAATAATTTCACCGATTTTAGAAATAAGTACGATGTTTACAGTACTCCATCATTATTTTTATTAAACCAGGACAAAGAAATAATAGCCAAAAGGGTTGATGTAGAAACCATCAAGTCCATAATTTTGGAAAAAGAAAAATAGGAACCATGGTTATAACCATTGCTACAATTCTACTGGCATACATTTTAGGCTCAGTACCTACCGCAGTATGGATCGGGAAAGCAAGATACAATAAAGATGTACGTGAGCATGGATCGGGAAATGCCGGGGCTACAAATACATTCCGGGTATTAGGTTGGAAACCCGGTGTGGTTGTTTTTTTAACAGATACGGTAAAAGGCTTTCTGGCTGTATATTTTACACAAATATCGGGAATCGCATCCCATGAATATGCTGCGCTGTTTTATATTGCAGCCGGTTTATTGGCAGTTTTGGGACATATTTACCCCATTCTTGCCGGTTTTAACGGAGGCAAAGGTGTAGCTACGATGCTTGGCGTTGTTTTGGCACTGCATGCGCCGGGAGCACTCATTGCACTTGGCGTATTTGCCATTGTTTTTTTTACTACCCAATATGTATCACTGGGTTCGTTGGCATCTGCTGTTACCTACCCCCTGGTTATTTTTGTTTTTTTTCCTGAAACAGACCTTTACCTAAAGTCGTTTGCTGTTATACTTGCAGCTATTCTTTTCCTTAGCCACAGAGGCAATATTGTACGGTTAGTGCGTGGCCAGGAGAGTAAAGCTAAAATTTACGGAAAACGTTAAAAAGCGGGTTACCCGTTTGAGATGCTTCCTCTTTCTTTTGCTCATTAATACCGTACCAATTTTCCAGTTTCGAACGTAATACCTGGCTATTGATATTGTATTGATGAGAAGCTGGTTCAAATATGGAAATACTGCCTGTTTCCTCTGAAACAGTTAAAACAAGTGAATGGTAGTTTTCTGTCATTCCTTTGGCGGCTCTGTGTCTTAGTCCCATATGGGCTGGCAAGTCGGTTGTTTTCGACAAAGGTAATACGCACCGGGCAGCCACAATTTTTCTATTAAAAATCACAATGGCACCATCGTGCAACGGGCTGTTTTTAAAGAAAATGCTCTCTATTAACCTGCCTGATACTTTACTGTTAATCACGTCACCAGATTCGATGACCGGTCCTGGCTCTGCACGGGTAGTTAGTACTATTAATGCTCCCGTGCGTGTTGCCGACATGTTGACACAGCTTTTCACAATCTCATCAACTTCTTTGTCAGATAAAGATTTACGGTTTTTGTAAAATATTTGTTCGACTGAGAAGCTGCGACTAAAAAAGTCGCGGGTTCCAATCATTAATAAAAAGCGCCGCAGCTCTTGCTGAAAAACTATAATAAGGGCAATTAAACCAACACCCATAAACTGGCCTAAAATGGTACTGAGCAAATCCATTTCAAGTGCTTCTACAAGTTGCCAAAAAAGATAAACAGAAAAAATAACCACAAATATATTAATGGCAACAGAACCTTTTATAACCAGAAATATTTGGTACATAAGAAATGCAACCAGTAGTATATCCAGTATATCAAGAAATCTGAGTGATATAAAACCTTCAATCATATTGTTCTTGTGTTTTTTTAACTACAGCAACCATTTGAAAAGCCGGACTTACATCGTGTACCCGAATAATAGAGGCACCATTTTGTAAGGCTAAGGTATGTAAAGCTATTGTTCCATGTAAACTATCTCCAGGCCTGATATTTAGTAGTTTATAAATCATGGACTTTCGTGACATTCCCACTAAAATGGGTTTGTCCAATACCAAGAGCTCACGCAATCTTTGTAATAGCAAATAATTATCGTCTATTGTTTTGGCAAACCCAAAGCCCGGATCAATTATTAAATCGCTTATTCCTGCGGATGAAGCACGTTCAGCCATCTGAGCAAAGTATAATGTCAATTCCCTTATAATATCATCGTAATGGGTTTGCTGCTGCATATTCTGGGGTGTTCCCCTCATGTGCATCCCAATATAGGGTAAGCCATGCTGGCCAGCCACTTCGAGTATTTCAGGATCAAGATGCCCACCCGATATATCATTTATTATGGCCACATTATAATTCTCAATGGCCCAGTTTGCAACATCTGCCCTGAATGTATCTACCGATACAGGATATTGAGGATATTTTGATGCCAGGATGTCCAGTGCCGGCATCAATCTCTCTTTTTCAGTTTTTGGAGATATATCAACAGCGCCAGGGCGCGATGAGTATCCACCCACATCAATCCAATCTGCACCTTCACTAATAACCCGTGCAACCCTTTGCTCAATGCTGGCAGGTGTTACACGACTCCCCTCATAAAACGAATCTGGTGTAACATTTAACACAGCCATAATGTAAGGCCGGTCCATATTGACCAATTGCTTATGTATTTTTATTGAGTGCGCTTGTTTCATTTTAAATATAGACCGGAAATATGTATAGATTGTTTACAATAGTTTAAAATCCAGTACGAAGGTACAATTTTATACCTAAAAACCGATGTTCAATGTTTTTTTTAAAAACTTCCGGAACTTAATAGTCTCTATTTCTAATCAGGTTCACAAATGTTGAATAACGTGTTTATAAAAAACAAACTTTTCACTTTTTACTGTAGTACAGGCTTAGTATATTTGAAAGTTTAATTCGCAAGAGATGTGTAATGCAAACCAGCCATGCGAATTTTCAAATGCTTTATTGATCAAAACGAATTACAATGAATAAATTTATAGTGCTGGAAGGACTTGATGGTTCAGGGAAATCGACTCAGGTAGACTTACTTAAAGGTTTTTTTGACGAACAGGGAATTAATTACAAATTCCTGCATTTTCCACAAACCGAAACACCCTATTTTGGGGAGATGATTGCCCGCTTTTTACGTGGCGAATTTGGTCCGATCGATGCTGTAGACCCCTATTTGGTGGCCATGTTGTATGCTGGTGATCGCTATTCAGCATCAAACGACATTAAAGAATGGCTTTCCATTGGAACTGTTGTGGTTGTAGACCGATACGTACTCTCCAATATTGCATTTCAGTGTGCAAAACTTACCAGTGAAGCAGAAAAAGAGAAACTGCGGAATTGGATTTTTCAGTTCGAATACAACTATTATCAGATACCAAAACCAGGTTTATCAATCTTTCTGGATGTGCCGATGAACTTTGTAAAGCATAATCTTAAAAATGAACGAAAAGGCAACGACAGGGAATATTTGCAGGGAAAACAAGACATTCATGAAGCAAAATCAAGTTTTCAGGAAGTTGTTAGGAAAGAATACCTGGAAGCGATTAAACTCGATTCAACCTTTGAGAGATTGGACTGTTCGGAAAATGGAGAGATGAAATCTGCGGATGTAATTTTTAATGAAATACATGCGCTTCTTACAAAATACGACATTATATCTCACAAGTAGTTTTGCTCAGGATAAGTTGACCTTAAACAAGTTTAAAATTAAATTTAATATCATGAAGTTCATACAAAATATTTCCAGATTATTAATTGGCTTACTGTTTATATTCAGCGGTTTTGTAAAAGCTATAGACCCGTTAGGATCTACATATAAATTTACCGATTATTTTGTAGCTTTTAATATAGAGTGGCTCTCTCCTGCTGCCCTTTTCTTAGCTGTTGTACTATCTTCTATTGAATTTGTTATAGGTTTTGCAATACTAAACAATGTATATACGCGAATCAGCAGCGTGCTCATGTTTATTTTTATGAGTTTTTTCACATTGCTGACCTTTTATTTGGCACTGGCTAATCCTGTTACAGATTGTGGTTGTTTTGGAGATGCCATAAAACTCACCAACTGGCAAACATTTTATAAAAACCTGGTATTTATGATTCCCGCCGGAATAGTATTCTGGAAGCGAAAACACTTTTCATCGCGTTTTAATCGACCTGCACAGTTAATAATTGCCATAGTGGGAATTCTAATATCATTATATATATCAAAGCAAAGCTACAATCATTTACCAGCAATTGATTTCAGACCATATAAAATTGGGACTGACATCAATCTGGCTATGAATGATAATTTGCAAGGTGCCCCCCAACCACAATTTGAAACAAAAATTGTATATGAAAAAAATGGCGAAAAAAAGACATTTACAACCGATAACCTGCCTGACAGCACATGGCAATGGGTAGAAACCATCAGCAATCAAACTGACAAAGGTTATGAACCGCCCATCCACAATTTTCTTTTGACTAACAATATGAAACAAGACGTAACGGAGATGGTGCTCAATGATGATGGTTTTACTTTAATGATAGTAGCTTATGACATAGAGAAACTACCGGAAGCGTCTTATGATATGCTGCATGAAATTTCAGATGTGGGTGGTGCCAATGGTTTTAATGTATTCATAGCTACAGCGTCAAATCCTGAAGATGTGGATCAGTTTAAACGCGAACAGTCTTTACTAACAAAAACTTATTATGCCGATCCCATCACATTAAAAACCATTGTACGAAGCAACCCGGGCATTGTATTGCTTAAATCAGGGATGATTCTGAATAAATGGCATTACAATGATTTTCCTCAAGCAAACAAAATGAGTGAATATCATTTGTATAAAGCATCGCTTCAAGAAAAGCACAGTAAAACAATGATGCTTATAGGTTTTTTTATTGGCATTTGGTTACTGTTGTCTACTATTTTTGAAATTGTTGGATTTAAATCGCGGTATTCGTGATCAAACAAACACTATTGCAAGTCGGCTATGCTGTATTGGTACTTTACGGTGTGGTTTCATTGGTTTTTCTATTGTTCATCATTTTACCGGGCGACCCTGCACAAATGATGGTTGGCCAGCGTAGCGATGAACAAACGCTAACCAATATCCGGAATGAATATGGCTTCAGCGAGCCTGTCGGTGTACAATATTTAATGTACCTGAACGATTTATCACCAATTGGTATAATTGTAAAAAATGCCAGTGGATTTGCCCCAACTGCAGACAGATTTGAGCACTACAAGACACTTTTACCACTTGGGAAACACACCAGGTTGGTATTAAAATTTCCCTACCTTAGAAATTCTTACCAAAGCAAGCAATCAGTAAATGAATTATTAATGAATGCACTGCCCCAAACACTCATACTTGCCCTGGTTAGTATTGCTATAGCCGCTTTTTTTGGTATAATAATGGGATTTGTGGCAGCCTATTTCAAAGGCACCGTGTTTGATAAGGGATTGGTATCACTTACGGCCCTTGGCATGAGTTTACCCTCTTTTTTCGCGGCTATACTTATGGGCTGGATTTTTGCCTACCTGCTCGAATCCTATACACACCTGAATTTAACAGGTAGTTTATATGAAATGAACGCAATTACGGGAGCACAACACCTTGCGTTATATAACCTGATTCTACCTGCTTTGACATTGGCAATAAGGCCATTAAGCGTTTTTATTCAACTAACAAGAAACAGCTTGTTGCATGAAACAACCTCAGACTATTTTGTAACAGCACTGGCTAAGGGCAATTCAAAAATCGGAGCCATGCGAAACCATGCCCTTAAAAATGCACTAAATCCTGTTATTACAGTAATTTCAGGTTGGTTTGCCTCAATGCTGGCCGGTGTTGTTTTTGTGGAATACATCTTTGGTTGGAAAGGTATCGGGCAGCTTTTAGTCAATGCACTTAATAATTATGATTTTCCTGTAGTTATGGGTTGCATTCTAACGATAGCTTTCCTATTTTTATTGATTAATATGTCAGTCGATGTAATTTATCGTTGGCTCGATCCCCGAATACGATATCAAACTTTAAAAAAATAAATAATTATGAGAAAAATGATTGTTGCCGGAAACTGGAAAATGAATACAACATTGCCAGAAGGCCAAAAACTAGCTGAAGAGCTAACAAGTTTACTCAGCAACTACACAGGTGAAAAAGACATTATCATTGCACCCCCATTTACCCATTTACATGCAATTGGTAATGTTATTGCCAACTCACCCATTCAACTTTCTGCACAGAACTGTGCAAGTGAAGAATCAGGTGCTTATACCGGAGAGGTGGCTCCTGACATGGTTGCAGCCACAGGCGCTCAATATGTAATTTTAGGCCACTCTGAGCGCAGGGAATATTTTGAAGAAAGCGATGAAATATTGCTTCGCAAAACACAACTTACCTTAAAAAATAAGCTTAAACCAATATTTTGTATAGGAGAGCAACTCACACAGCGCGAAAGCGAGCAGCATGAGGCCACTGTAAAAAAGCAGCTTGAAGAGACCGTATTTAAACTTTCAAAATCAGATTTTCAACAAGTTATTCTGGCCTATGAACCTATATGGGCTATTGGTACAGGCAAAGTAGCGACCCCAGAGCAGGCGCAGGAAATGCATGCCTTTATCAGACAGTTGATACGGGATAAATTTGATGAAAACACTGCAGAAAATATGAGTATCCTTTATGGCGGAAGTTGCAAACCAGCTAATGCATCGGAATTGTTTGGTCAGCAAGATGTAGACGGAGGCCTAATAGGTGGTGCATCATTAAAAGCCGATGATTTTTATGCCATTATAAACGCCTAAAAATTTCAAATAAGTGGAATACACTGAAATAAGTATAGACCAAAGTACCCTGAATAGTACGGTTCAGGATATCGTGATTGCAGAACTTGGAGAGATGGGATTTGAAAGCTTTATGGAAGAAAATCAGTTTTTGCGCGCCTATATACCTTCTGATGCTTACAATGAATCTGATTTGAAACAATTAAGTGCTCAATACGATGGCTTTAGCTATAGCGCTAAGGTCATCCCCCAACAAAACTGGAATGCGCAATGGGAATCGAACTTTTCTCCAATCAGTATCGACCGGTATTGTCTTATAAGAGCTCCTTTCCATGAAACCGGTAAAGGGTATGATTTTGAGATCGAAATTGAACCGAAAATGTCGTTTGGCACCGGCCACCACGCCACAACAAGGTTAATGATAATGCTCATGCAGCGAACAGACATGAAGAGCAAACAGGTATTAGACATGGGTTGTGGTACCGGGGTGCTTGGCATTATTGCCAAAATGACCGGTGCTGGTGCAGTTGACGGTATCGATATTGATCAATGGGCAGTAGAGAACACCATAGAAAATGCCGCCCGCAATAGTGTTAATTTCGACAATGTAATGCTTGGAGATGCTAAACAAATTAAACGAAATTACGATGTAATTTTGGCCAATATAAATCGTAATATTTTATTGGCCGATATGGAGCAATATGCAGAGCATCTCAATCCGGAAGGATACCTTTTCCTCAGCGGCTTTCTTGAAGCAGATAAAACAATTGTTGCACAAAAAGCCAAAATTTTTCAATTAACACTAACCGATCAATTATCGGAAGATCAATGGCAAGCAATGGTTTTTAAAGCCTCAAACTAAAAATAACGATCATGGCATTCAAAAAAGGGATCATAGGCATTGCGTGTTGGAGCTTATTAATATTGATAAGTTTCAATGCCTTTTCGCAGCAACAGGAGACCTTCAGAACCGATTCGGCTGGCTTTATAGAAGATATGCACGATTTTATGGAGCAGGTAAAAAGACTCGAAGACCGGGGAAAAGCTACTGTAAACCGCATTGAAACACTCTGGGAAACCGGCCGCGTGGATGATACGGTTAAAGCGCTGATGTATGAGGTTGCCAATACGCTTGAAGCCCGCCGCGGACGACCTTTCCCACATTTTGACGGATGGTTGAATACCACAGCCCATTACCTGGAAAATGATGAAGTGAATGAGAACTTCTTTGCCTATCAAAATGCCATTATCAATTTATGCAAGGCCAGAGACATCAGGTTAAGGCATATCAAACAGTTTATTGAAACCATCAGAGAATTGAAGGAGTTTAACCGACTGAGTAAAAACGGCTCTACCATTTGGAAAAGCAATGCCAAATCGCACACTTTTGAGTTTACCGCCGATACAATGCTCATTAAATTTCCGCTGAATACCCTTACCTGCAATGCTGTTCGGGACAGTATTCAAATTTTCAACACTTCGGGAGTGTACGACCCTATTGAGCGTATCTGGTATGGCCAAACCGGACAAACGTACTGGGAACGTGCAGGTTATAACCGCGACTCTGTTTTTGCTCTATATGAAAATTTCAGAATCGATTTGCGTCTGAGTAAATTTGAGGTCGATAGCGCAAAATTTTACAACTATTACTTTTACGAAAAGCCATTATCCGGAAAATTATCAGACAAAGTCACAGAAATCCCTGATGCCAGCAGAGCCGCATTTCCAGAATTCGAATCCTATGAATCAAATTTCCTGATCGAGGGAATTTTTAAAGATATCAATTATACAGGTGGTTTCATTATGCGTGGTGCACAGTTATATGGCTCAGGCAATGAAAATAAAGATGCCAGAGTAGATATATTTCGCGATGTGGAGTATATTGAAAATGGCGATACCCTGATTAAACGCATGCTTTTTATGAAAGCCCTGAGCGATTTTTTTGTTTTTACCGACAAATATATTCTCTCCCGAAATGCAAAGGTTGTAATGATTCTTAACCAGGATTCTCTTTACCATCCTGGACTGCAATTTACTTATTTAGAAAAAGATAAAGAGGTAACACTGCTACGCGACGACAACACCCCCAATATGTCGCGCAGCCCATATTACGACAGTTACCACATGTTTGAAATCGACGCTCCGGTGGTTAAATGGAAAGTGGGTAGCCAATCGGTGAACTTTACATCATTGCAAAACAGTGCCATAAACAATGCTGCTTTTCTCTCATATAACCTCTTTAACCGGGAATATTATGATGTATTCCAGGGCCATGATTTCACACACCCCTTTTTCAGAATCAGACGTTACCTCAATAATAAGGAATCGCGCAATTTTACAGCAAAAGAAATTGCCCGGATTATACAACAGCCTGAACATGAAGCCAGGAAATTTCTTTTGCACATGACCTACCTTGGATTTGCCGATTATGATAATACCAGCCATAGAGGTAAGATGAAACAGAAGTTTTATGACTATTTGCTCAATATTGCAGGTCGAAAAGATTATGACCTGATAAAAATTGAATCGACCACACAGGGCAATACTCAAAATGCCGTATTGAATTTGCGGAATTTCGATATTTTTGTGAATGGTGTCCCGCAAGTGCATATTTCTGATGCCAAGAGTGTTAACATTTTTCCCAAACAAGAAGAAATTGTTTTAAAGAAAAACCGAAG
>NZ_DATFKB010000149.1:0-2610 GCF_035268865.1 Salinivirga sp.
AGCAGGTGGGAGCATATGGTGAAGTAATGTCGAGCCGGTATAATTTGCGTCAGGGTGTACGTCGGTATCATGTTGATAATGAGCGTAAAACCGAAGCAGGAAAAGAGATTTGTACACTTGAGCGTACTTCCTGAATCCATCTTGCTTTATTAAGTATGTCGCAAATAAAAAATGACAAGACCAATAAGTGATAGTACACTCCCGATACTTGTTGCATTGTGTATTCTTATAATTATGCCCTCTCCGGTATTGCGATTACTGATTATTGCACCCGTTATAATGGCAGCGGCGAGAAGTACGGCAGTTACAATGCTTAGGGTTGTCATGGCTGAAGGTAATGTTGCCTGTTTGCTGTATTTCAGATAAGCTAAAATAAATAATACAATTCCTCCAACAGCACTAAGTTTGTGGAGTGTGGATGGAAGCATTTTGTAAGGGGCTCCCTGTTTTCCAAGCCAGAATCCTACCAGAATTGATAATACAAGCAATGCTGCACCTATCAGAAAATATGTTTCGTGAATTTTCATTCGTTCTTTTTAAAAGGTTGTTGTGCTAAAATACATAATAAACCCGGAAAACAATGGCTTTTTTAATTGGTTTAAGCTATTGGAGGCTGGCTTTATGTCAAAAATAGTGGTAAAATCATAACTTTGTAGTTCAATTTGAATTTTGTCAAACTAAAATAACACTACCATGCAAGATGAAACCCTTCAACAAGTAAAAGATAAAGCCCGGCAATGGCTTTCAATGGAAATTGATGATGAGACCAGGAAAGAAATTGACGCTATGCTGAAGGCTGAAAATGATGAGCTAATTGATGCATTTTACAAGGATCTGGAGTTTGGAACCGGCGGTTTGCGTGGTGTAATGGGGGCCGGATCGAACCGTATGAATATTTATACCGTTGGCATGGCTACGCAGGGATTGGCAAATTACCTGAAGAAAAATTTCAAAGATCAGCAAATAAGTGTGGCCATTGCTTATGATTGTCGCAACAATGGCGAGCTGTTTGCCAAAACCACTGCCGATATTTTCTCGGCCAACGACATTAAAGTTTATTTGTTTGATGCATTACGACCAACCCCGGAGCTTTCGTTTGCAATACGCGAATTAGGCTGTCAGAGTGGTGTGGTGGTAACAGCTTCGCATAACCCTAAAGAATATAACGGTTATAAGGTCTATTGGGAAGATGGCGCCCAGATTATTGAACCCCACGACAAAAATATCATTAATGAGGTGGCTTCCATTTCCGATATTAGCGAAATTAAGTTCGACAAAAACGCGGAGCTCATTGAAATTATTGGCGACGAAATCGATAAAAAATATATTGATCGGCTGAAAACACTCTCTCTATCACCAGAAATAATTGAGCGGAACAAAAACATGAAAATTGTTTTTACACCCATTCATGGTACAGCTGTCAAATTGGTGCCCATGGCGCTTAAGGCTTATGGTTTTGAGAATGTAATAAATATTCCTGAACAGGATGTAACAGACGGAAACTTCCCAACCGTGAAATCGCCCAACCCCGAAGAACCCGCAGCACTGGAAATGGCGCTCAATAAGGCAAAAGAAATAGATGCCGACCTCGTTATGGCTACTGACCCCGATGCCGACCGCGTGGGAATTGCCGTGAAAAACCTGAAGGGTGAGTTTGAATTGCTCAATGGTAACCAGGCTGCTGTATTGCTGATCAATTATCTTTTACATAAATGGAAAGACAATGGCAAGATTGATGGGAAACAGTATATTGTAAAAACCATTGTGACCACTGAGTTACTGCCAAAAATTGCAGCACATTATGGTGTGAAATGTCACAATGTACTTACAGGTTTTAAATATATAGCTGATATAATTGGTCGCAAAGAAGGAGAAGAAACCTTCATAGGAGGAGGTGAAGAGAGCTATGGGTACCTTGCCGGAGAATTTGTGCGCGATAAAGATGCCGTGATGTCGTGTGCGCTAATTGCTGAAGCTGTGGCATGGGCCAACGACCAGGGAAAATCAGCGTTTGAAATGCTATTCGATATTTACATGGAATATGGATTGTACTACGAAAACCTTATTTCCATTGTGAAAAAAGGTAAGGCCGGAGCCGATGAAATTCAGGCTATGATGGATAAACTCCGGAATGACCCACCAAAGAAAATTCACCGGAAAGAGGTGACAGCAGTTATAGATTACATGAAGGATGAATACCGTGATTTAACCGCCGGAGTAACTAAGAATATTGGCTTACCCAAAAGTAATGTGTTGCAATTTTTCCTGGAAGATGGCAGTAAAATCAGTGCTCGTCCGTCAGGAACCGAACCAAAAATCAAATTTTATTTTGGCGTAACCGGAGAACTGAAGTCTCACCGCGAATATGATGAAGCAATTGAAGAACTGAAAGAAAAGATCGAAAAGATTAAAGCGGATATTTTATAAGCTTTACTTGAATCTGCTTTCGGGGCGCAATAATTATTTGTGCCCCGGATTTTTTTGTGAAGTTTTTTTCTGTCTGGCGTTGAATTTCAAAATAACTCCCACCATTGGTAATGGCAAAATATATAGCCATTGTTTTTTTCGATCCCAAAATGCGCCTACCCATATGTCGTACCAGGCAAATAT
>NZ_DATFKB010000150.1:0-3197 GCF_035268865.1 Salinivirga sp.
TGTTTATAGTACTTGCCAGATGTTTTTGTGGCCCTGTTGAAACACTTACATTATAAAGCAAAAAAGCCACTCAAAATGAGTGGCTTTTTTTGATTGGTGACCCAGCAGGGAACAATTGAGATGTTTTTATATTGCTAAAATTTAGAGATTTGTGAGTTTTGTTCTGCATTTGGTGAAACAAAGGTGAAGCACAATTTTTTGGAGCATGCAGGAACAAACCCCTTGTTTTAATTTATACCTAGATTGAGCGATTTGCAATAAAAAAATAAAAGATAGCTTGTTTATTACTCTGATAATGTGTATTTTAGAGGTGTCAAAACAAAAAAACGACACTTCACCATTTCACAAACAAGACTATCTTTTATGAGCTCTAAAATAACAAAAATATCGTCAACAAGCGAAAAAATTTCAGGACGTGGGGGACTATCATTATTTATGCGTTACGTGCAAAATATTGGCTTGTATGAGCTTTTTTTCAAAACTGTCATGCCTGTGCTTCCCAGTTCGAACAACAAGGGACTTCAGCTCGGGCAATTCATTAAGCAAATTATTGCCTTTATGATAGACGGAACAGAAACCTCAATTAGTGCCTTTGATACAAGAAAAACCGACACTGGTTATGCTTCGGTTATAGAAAATACTATGGAAGAAATGGCTTCTTCTCATCAAATTAAACGTTTTTTTGCAAAGATGTCTTTTGTTAAAAGCAAGATATTCAACAATATACTTCACCAGCTGTTTCTTTGGAGGCTGCAAATAGAAAAACCTCAAATCATAGAACTTGGCATCGACACCATGGTATTAAACAATGATGATGCCCGCAAACGTGAAGGATGCGAACCAACCTACAAGAAAAAAAAAGGTTTTCAGCCTCTCCATATTTGTTGGGGCTCATTTCTGATTGATGTTTTATTCCGTAAAGGAAGTGCGCATTCTAATCATGGTACTGATTACATTGACCGGGTAAGTGCTGTGGTAAACTTTATCCGGGAAAAATACTCACAAGATGTTCCCATTATCATTTGTGCAGATAGTGGTTTTGCAGACCAAAAGGCTTATGAAGTATTTGAGGAAAAGCTTAACATTCACTACATTACAACTGGAAAGATATACAAACCTACAAGAAATTATATCGAAGCTCTGCCTGAAGATTGCTTTCAAAAATTCATAAAAGGTAAAGCTATCTGGCATTTTACGGAACTTGGTAACAAGTTGGGGGCATGGTCGAAATTCAGACGCTGTATATTTACTCACCTGCACCGGGACCAGCAGGGGCAATACATTATGGGATTGGGGAAGCCTGATAACCTTATATACACGAATATAGGACAAAGCAAAAAAGCAGATGAAATGCTTCTAAATGCCGGCGGAGAGCACTATTTCAAGGCTGAAACAATCGTCCGTAAATCGCACGAGCGTGGAGCTGATGAACTGATTCATAGAAGCATAAAGGAACTTGCCGGTAAAGAACAACTCCCCTTTAACTGTTTTGGAATGAACCGTGCATATTACCTTTTATTGGTAATTGTTCATTTCCTTTTTGAAGCTTATAAGCGAGATATAACGCCGCATGTCATACCAATACAAGCATACCCAAACACATTTCGCCGTAAATTAGTTGACTTTGCGGTTAAGATATCATCAAGAGCCAGAAGCACTGTAATGAAAGTGACTAATGCAGTTTTTCAATCGATAAACATTGTTGAATTATGGGAGCGATGCAAATCGCCACCTCCAATAATACTAGGCATTTGAGAAAAAGAGAAAAACCTACCCGAAACGACTTAATACGCTATCAATCCAGTTGGTGGCATGGGATTGGTATGTAGTGTAATACAAATTCGAGTACAAATTATATGTTATGATAAAAATAAATTTTAATGAATCTTCTTAATTTGACAATTTAAGCCACTAAATCACTTCCTATTTATCAAAAAATCATAATCACGAAAAAAAATGGGAACGTGAGGAAGAGAATCGCTCAATTTAGGTAACAAAAGGATATGCGCGTGGGAGTTCCCCTTACAGGGGGTCAGGGGGTAGCGCGCAGGGAGAATGAACAAACCTTTTAATTCACAAGAAAAAAGCCTGACAAAAATGTCAGGCTTTTTTCTTTTTTATACCGACCACAAGATAAATTCCATGGGCAGTGCGGGGACATCTCTCCCTATTCTTTTACAATCTTCTTAGAAATATATTTGTTCTCATACCTGGCCACAATTAAATACATGCCACCCGTATAACCGGAAACATCTACTTCAAAATTCTTTTTACCAGAATCCAATTTTTCAATCAAAGCTCCGGAAGAATTAAAAACCAGTATTTCTTCAAACACCACCGCCGTTTCGATATTTAAACTGATGGATACAGGGTTGGGAAATACCCTCATCAGTTCCACTTCATCGGTTGAATCGTCTTCAGCATCAGAGTCATTTCCCATAACCTCAAACACAATAGAATTGGCTTCGGACAGACTATAACCATCAAAAACACTATACTTCAACGAATCGTAGCCGTTAAAATTCACATTGGGCTGATAAATAAAAGAACCATCACTAAACATCTCAATCTCTCCGTTTGCGGGAGCTTCATCAACCAGAGCCACCATAAATCCGCCGTCAATATCGAAATCATTTTTTAGCAGTCCCTGATCGCCTGTAACAAAAACCGGAAAGGTTTCATTATCAAATGTAAAGCTATCCCTGACGGCAATTGCCGGAGTATTGAACTTTTGCAGATTGTCTTTAATTACCCAGTAAGAGGTTTTCTTTGTTTCTTTAAGGGTTTCCTGATCAATGGTGTTCCATGTATCCCAGGTAAAACGCTGATCCGTATCGTACCACTGTGATTGATAATATACTGCCATATGAATTCCGTCTGTGATGGCCTCCTCTGTTTGAGAGGTACTTCTGTCATCATTCAGAACCGTGCGCTTATCAGGTGCCACTACATTGATCAACGACCAGGGAATGCTCACCTCTATTTTGTCGTCAAATAGTGTAACCGCATCCTTTGATGAAGGATTTTGAAAACCATAATTTAACTGTAAGTCACCGATGTACTGAACATCAGAATGGCTGAAATTATTTTTCCATCGTACAATATACCATGGCGCTCCATCGGTTGCAATGGAGCGATATTTTTGTTCCGGATCCGAGACTCCATGCCATATACCATAAATATCATAGGCCTCGGTG
>NZ_DATFKB010000151.1:0-6641 GCF_035268865.1 Salinivirga sp.
ATGGGCAAAAAGTTCGATCCGTTCGGGATTTTAATTATTGCTTTTGTAACGGCTGTGGGTGGTGGTACGTTGCGTGATATTTTGCTCACCGAGAAATCGGTTTTTTGGCTTAAAGAGACGCCCTACATCTATTTCATCATATCCGGAACGATAATGGCGCTTATTTTTCGCAAAAGACTGACCTATTTTCATAATACCCTGATGTTTTTCGATGCAGTTGGATTGGCGCTTTATACGATTACTGGTGTTCAAATTGGCATCGATAATGACCTGAGTTTTATCAATTGTATTATTCTGGGTACGCTTACCGGTGCTTTTGGAGGTGTGGTGCGCGATATTTTAGTCAATGAAGTACCGGTGATCTTTCACAAGGAAATTTATGCTACTGTGAGTATTGTAGGGGGCATATTTTACTGGGCTCTTGCTCAGTTTAATGTGTCGAGTCCTTTTTTGCAGATTGCACCTATTCTGTTTATTATAGCCGCTAGAATTCTCATAACGTATTATAAGCTAGCATTCCCATCGATTTATGGAAGAGGAGAATAAAAAAACCTGATTATTTCATTAACCAGGTTTTGTAGGAAAGGTTTTAAATAGATTATGCCGAATTTCTACTGGCATTGATATTTCCATACAATGCTCGAACTACTAATTTTTCATAGGCTTCCCGGTGTTTTGTCCCACTTGTTGCCAGTTTTTGCAGAGCATAGTTTTGTATTAGCAATAAAGGCAATACAATTTTTTCGCGTGAGGCAATCGATTGCCGCGATGTAGGTTCTTCCTGCATGAGCGAATCAAGTCCCGAAATTTTGAGTAACATGGTCTTTGTCAGTTGATACTCATCATGTAGCATAAGCCAGAAATTTTTAAACTCCTTATTGCGCTTGGTGTACGACGTGAGTTCGAAATAAGATTTGGCCAGTGACATCATGGCGTTGTTCATCAGTGTTTTAAAGAAGGGAACATCTCTGTAAAGTCGTTTGAGCTCTTCTTCTTTTCCTTCTTCGATCATCTCTGAAATAGCTGTACCGAGTCCGTAATACCCGGGAATGTTTTGTTTGAGCATGCTCCACGATCCCACATATGATATGGCCCGCAGGTCATTAAGGGTAAGCTTTTTGTTGGAGCCCCGTTTGGTGGGTCTGCTGCCAATTTTGGCGGCAGAATAATACCGTAGCGTACTCATTTTCTCCAAATAAGGTAAAAATTTATCGTGGGTTTTAAGCTCCAGGTACTTGTTGTAGCTTTTCAGACTCAATTGTTCAATAACAGAACGTACCTCGTGCTTCATTAAATCGTAGTCTGGTTTCAGGTAACTTGTAAGTCCCGAGGTTATGATTTGTTCGGCATTGAATTTTATTTTGGGTTTTGTTCCATATCTGCTTGTAATGGTTTGTCCCTGAATGGTTAGTTGTATCTCATTGTTAGGTATATTAGAACCTTGGGAGGCGTAAAACTGATGTGTTTTGCCACCACCACGTGCAGGGGGCCCTCCCCGGCCATCGAAAAAGATGGCTTCAATGTCGTGTTTGCTGCACATGGCAGTAAGTGTTTCTTTGGCTTTATGAATGGCCCAGTTGGCATTCATGTATCCACCATCTTTTGTGCCGTCAGAGAAGCCAAGCATGATGGTTTGCCGCTCTACACGTCGCTTTACATGCTCGCGATAGGGTTTAATGTTGAACAATTGTTCCATTACCCGCTCTGATTCCTTCATCCCTTCCATGGTTTCGAATAGTGGAATAATGTCGAAGTTCATATCTTTTTCGGGTATGAGCCAGCGCATTAGTCCGAAGACGTAAAGTACGGAATAAATAGAATCTGAATTGCTGATGATGTAACGGTGGCAGCCTCTCTCACCATTCTTGCTCTGAATTTGTGGCAACTGACGTATATTTTCAATGGTATCTGCAACCAGTGGATCTGCATCTTTTGGTTTTGGTATCTCTATGTGTTCTTCTGTCAGTATTTTGATCAGTGCTTCATCTGAAAGCTCTGTGACAGATTTCTCAATTTTACCTGCCTTTTTTAGCACGTATTCAATTGTTTGATTATGAATATTGTGGTCCTGTCTGATGTCCAGTGCCGCAAAATGCGACCTGAAAACTCTAAGGCGTGTGATGAGGTCATCTATTTCGTTAAGGTATAGTCTTTCGTAGTTTTGCTCAACCTCTGTTTTAACCTCTTTTAACACATTAATAATCTGTCGGTGACTCACAATGTGGTTACTATCAAACATAGCCTTGTAAACGTCGTCTCTAAGCCCGTTAATCATGGGTTCGACTTTCTTAAAGGTCAGTTTTGTCGAAAGGTCTTTCAGGTCATTATAGTAACATTTCATCAGGTTGGTGCGCAATGCATCAGCAACATCCATTGTTGTTTTATGTGTAACATATGGGTTGCCGTCGCGATCTCCGCAAGGCCAGAATCCCAGGGTAATAAGTTTTGGATTGTCGAATTCTGGGAATTGTTTCTTCAATGTGGAATGGAATTCACCAATGGCATCGTAAAAGTAGGTTCTGCACAGGTGAATAATATTCATCGCCTCATCGTAGGGTGTGGGGTTATGCGAGTTGACCAGTGAGGTTAATCCCAATTGATGGAGTAGCCTGTCGATTTTATCCAGGTTGTCACGGTTAATATGTTTCCTGAGCTTGGCAATGATATCGAGTACGGCCGGCCGGTAAAACTGGGTTGGGTGAGCTGTTAGTACAATTCTGGATTTGAAAGAATTCAGCTTGTCCATCAAAGCACTCCGCTCTTCGGTTTTTGTCACTGTCGAGAACAGCCCTTTAATGCTTAAAAAGCTTTCACCATCCTCATTATTGGGCAAAACAGCATCTTCTACACTGTCGAAAAGTACCACCTGGCGTTCCACGTATTGAATTACCTTGAACATGAACCCAAATTTATCTTCTCCAATGAGATCGGTATGAGTTTCTATGAAAGAATCCAGTATTTCAACCGGGCTTTTGGCTTCAGCCAAATGTTTTTTCGCGTAACTGCTCAAAAGTGGTATTAGGTGTCCTACAGTTTCTGCGCCCTGATAGTCAAGGTTCAGGAACATGCTGTTGTATATCTGGTACTTTTTATCTACCTGGTTTTGCATAGGTGTTAATGTTAAAAAAATGAATAAATTGGTTTACATCAAGGGGCCACAAGCTGATGTTAATGTCATCTATTGTT
This sequence comes from Salinivirga sp., assembly GCF_035268865.1. Classification (GTDB taxonomy): domain Bacteria; phylum Bacteroidota; class Bacteroidia; order Bacteroidales; family Salinivirgaceae; genus Salinivirga. The sequence continues at coordinate 3,187 of NZ_DATFKB010000151.1, forward strand.
TTTCAAAGAAGTTTGCTTGTACGAAATTAAAAAAATGCATTCGGAAAACAGTACCTTTTCCCGAAATAAAAGCAATATTTCATCGCACACGTGTGCGAAATATTTCGGTTGAGGGGTTTAAATTTTGAGCTCTACTCTTTGGCAAGTTCATAGCGGTTTCCCATCTGTTCAAGAATCATTTTATTATCGTCAGGAACAAACTTAATTTTAAGCTTTGCCTGGTCGTATTTAAATTCGGTCTTGCTGATGGCCGTCAGAGGAAATGCCGGTTGCCCTGTACCTTGTCCCATTAAAGATCCATTATCTTTTTTTGGCATTCATTGGAAACCAGTTGACCATTGAACAAGCAGCGGAGAAATTGATTCAAGTTAGGTTAGGAGCTATTCACGTAGAATCTGTTCCTGAAAAGGGGGCAACCTTTACATTTATTTTACCCCTAAGGGGTTAATTTTTACAGTCAAATTTTTATGGCGGCTACTCTTAGATGTTCGATAACAGTCAATTCTGGTTTTATTAATCATCTCTTCGGATTGAATTTTGATATACTTTTCTAATAAAGCATTTCTAACTGAATATTAAGGTTAAGTATATTTTAAGATGGATAATTCAAACCTCATTGGATCTTCTCACGAGCGAAGTCAGACCTATGGCGTACCAATTTCACGAAAATATCCTGAGAACAGACTCTCAGAGGATGATTTTGAAGCACGACTCAAAGAAAATGATGAGTTGATTTCTCATGCTTCCTATATTATTTTACAACTGTATAAAACTGTTGCTGGTTCAGGCTTCTTTATTAATGTTACCGACGCTCAGGGTTGTATTCTTACCATTAAGGGAGATGATGAGGTGATGAGAGAAGCAGAAAAAATGCAAATGGTCGCAGGCGCTTATATGAATGAGGCTTCTATTGGGACCAATTCTATGGGGTTGGCTATTCATGAGCGAAAGCCTGTTCAGGTTACAGCACAAGAGCATTTTATTTCTGCTTATCATAATTGGACTTGTTCTGCTGCGCCAATTATGCTCGATGATCAGGTTATTGGTTGTATTAATATGACCGGACATGCAGATCTTGTTCATTCGCATACCCTGGGAATGGTTATTTCTGCAGCTCATGCTATCGAAAATAGAATTAGTCAGCAACAGGTACTTCAAAAGCTTGAAACTTCTAATCAATTTGCCTTTGCAATGATGAATAATCTGGCTTTTGGGGTAATGGCCATCAATATCAGCGATGAGGTTGAATGGGTTAACGATACTGCGTGTCGGCTAATTAATATCAGAAGAACCAATTTGCTATCCAAAGATGTAAATGCTTTGATGACAGATTGGCGAAGAATAAAACGTATTATTTTAAATGAACTAAAATTTATAGACGAACACACAAGTTTTAATATTCCTGATATTAATGAGCAGTTTTTATTCAATGCATATGTGATTCGTGGCGAAAATAGTGCCATGCACGGCTATTTGCTCACCTTTAGGCCGTTCAGCAGAATTGTGGATCTGATCAGGAAGTATCAAAATCATCACACACGGTTTAGTTTTGATAATATTGTGGCCGAGAGCCCTTCTATGCGACAACTAGTTGAGAATGCGCAACAGGTGGCAACAAAACCATCAACCATTTTGCTTAGCGGAGAGAGTGGTACGGGTAAGGAGGTGCTGGCACAATCCATCCACAATGCTTCGTTGAGAAAAGACGGTCCTTTTATAGCCCTTAATTGTGGCGCAATAGCAAGCACTTTAATTGAAAGCGAGCTTTTTGGTTATGAAGAAGGAGCTTTTACCGGCGCAAAAAAGGGGGGAGCACCGGGAAAATTTGAGTTGGCCAATCATGGCACATTGTTTTTAGATGAAGTGGGTGATATGCCGCTTGATATGCAGGTGAAATTGTTACGCTGTATTCAGGAGGGCTATGTGACCCGTGTAGGAGGAAAAAAAGAAATACGGGTTGATGTTCGCATTATTGCAGCAAGCAATAAAAACTTACAACAAGAAATAGAAAAAGAGAACTTCAGGCTTGATCTGTATTATCGTTTGAATGTAATTAATCTCCATGTTCCTGCTTTACGCGATCGTAAGGCGGATATTTTGCACATGGCTCGCTTTTTTGCGGCTCAAAAGGCAGAAAAAATGGGCAAACCCATGCCTTTTATTGATAGCCGCGTAAGCCGGTTTCTTGAAAATTATAGCTGGCCGGGCAATGTAAGAGAGCTGGAAAATATGATGGAACGTTTTGTTGTCTTGGATGGCAATATGGATAGTCTCCTCAATCAGAATAATACAGCATCTGAACAAATGCCAATAGCAGCTGTGCAAAATACCAATCAGTCATTCACCCCTCAAACGCTCGCTGAAATCGAAAAAAATGCAATTGTTTCCTGCTTAAAAACATATGACTTTAATATCTCGAAGGTGGCTAAGGTGTTGAATGTGAGTAGGAATACCCTCTATTTAAAAATAAAGAAGTATAATATTAGCTTAGGATAGAGCTGTCCTAAAATTGAACAGTGTCCTAAAGTTGCACAATCCGATTGCTTGTTTTGTGCAGTTTTAGGACACTTTTTTTGTGCGCTTTTCTTTACTGAGGATCTGAGTGTATGTAATGCCTTCTATGTTAGGTTATTATGTTGTTTTGGCATTTCCTTTGGCATAGGTAAATCGAAAATACATTTTAAATATTAACCTAAAATTATAATACGATGAAACGATTTACATTGCCAAGAGATCTTTATTTCGAAAAAGGAAGTTTAGAAGTGCTAAAACAACTTAATGGAAAAAAAGCGACCATTGTTGTAGGTGGTGGTTCAATGAAACGCTTTGGTTTTTTAGATACCGTTGAACAGTATTTAAAAGAAGCTGGTATGGAAACCCAACTTATTGAAGGTGTTGAGCCAGACCCAAGTGTTGAAACAGTTATGAAGGGTGCCAAAAAAATGCAGGAATTTCAGCCCGATTGGATTGTAAGTATTGGTGGAGGATCTCCAATTGATGCTGCTAAAGCAATGTGGGTTTTCTATGAATATCCGGATGCTAAATTCGAGGATATTGCAAAACCTTTTAATATTCCAACATTACGCAAAAAAGCGCGTTTTGCTGCCATTCCTTCAACCAGTGGAACAGCAACTGAGGTTACCGCTTTTTCAGTAATTACTGATTACAAAGTAGGTATTAAATACCCACTGGCCGATTTCGAAATTACACCTGATTTGGCTATTCTTGATCCTGAGATTGCATACAAAATGCCTCAAAACCTCACTGCACATACAGGTATGGATGCGCTAACTCATGCCACAGAGGCAATAACAGCTGCTTTAGCTTCTGATTTCAGCGATCCTTTGGCTTTGAAAGCCATTAGAATGATCAAAGAAAACATGATTGCTTCTTATAATGGTGATTCCGATGCGCGCGATGCCTTACATATTGCCCAATGTTTGGCAGGTATGGCT
>NZ_DATFKB010000152.1:0-4151 GCF_035268865.1 Salinivirga sp.
ATATTTGCCGACCATTCGGGAAATGATAATAATGGGACAGTTTATGGGGCCGCGCTAATTGAAGGAATGAAAGGGAATGCACTTTCTTTCGACGGAGTCGATGATTATGCCCGTATTCCAGCAGATGGAATGAATGCACCAGCCGTGTTTTCCAACCTCGAAACCGGTTCTTTGTCGGTTTGGTTCCGTGTAGATTATATCCCTACTCAAATAGATGGCATTGCACCGATTTTTTACTATGGCGCTGAGGAAAATTGCGATTTTTTCGATGCCGCCAACAAAGGATTTATAATTGAAGTGGGGCATACGCCACTACACAACGGATCTGAGCGGCTGTATTATACCTTTTGGAAAGATGGATGTACCTATCCCTCTCTGTGCTTCGATTCGCAGCATGCAATCGCAGAAGGAGTTTGGCAACACTTTGTAGTAGTTGTTGGAGAAAATTTTAATACCGGGTATTTGAATGGTCAGGAAATGACAGATCGATGGTATAACTTTGGAACTTCATCGTATTCCCAGTTTTTCGCCGATGCCCTTGCGCATGAAAAGTTATGGTTGGGCAAAGGCTTTTGGGATGATGCTACGATGCATTTCGAAGGGGCAATTGATGAAATTAAAATTTTTGATCGCGTACTAACTCCAACTGAAGTACAAACTATTTACCAGGATACAACTGCTACTACAGCTATAATTGATCATAATTCCGGACAAGATGCTGTTAAGATTTATCCAAGTCCGGCTCAGGAAACCATAAATGTTGCAATCTCTTCGTCAATGATTGTTCAATATTGGCGTATATTTGATGTAACAGGCAAAACAATAAAACAAGGGATTTTTCCCGAGAACGGCGACCTAATGATAAACCTGCAAAAATACACAGCCGGCATCTATTTCTTTGAAGCAGGTAATGATCGAAAACGACTAAAGCAAAAGTTTATATTGAAATAAAAGCTTAAAGAGTCAGCATGTTTTTCGCCGGCTTTTGTTTTTAAAAACTTGTCAACCTATTTTAGGACGACTCAGCTTTAATTTCTATCTTGAACGCATAATTGATCTCGAAGCTATGAAAAAATTATTAATGTTGTTTGTTTTGGTCTTATGCTGTAGCTTACTTTCATACGGACAGAAGGTATATGCAGTTGAATATGCCAACCAGGCTGAGGTGAAAGTTTTTGTGGTAGACTATGAAAACCAGGCCGACTTGAGTGTATTTAAGGTAGAGTATTCAAATCAGGCTGGGAAAAACAATGGCCTTTGGTATTTTACCGATTATAAGAACCAGGCCGATAAAACAATTTATTATACTGACTATGAGAACCAGGCCGATATTACGATCTATTTCGTAGAGTATAGCAATCAGGCTGGCTGGAACAGCAATAAAAAACGCCACCTTTTTTATTGACAGAGCAGAGAATTATAATTTTTGTTAAGCTTGTACTTTTTCATTCTGCAATTCATCAAGTATGTTGACCAATTGGCCGGTAAGTCCTTTGCGGCTGAATTTCTCCAAATCTTTTTCGTCGAGTTTGAACGGGGCATCGGCTTCCTGCCATTTTGTAAAGGCTACAAGTATTTGCTTTTTTATAGCTGTCTTATCTGAAAAATCGAGCATGGGGGTGCGATGCGCATTGCGAAGTATGTGCGCAGCGTTGCCATCAGTAGGACCTATCGCAAGTATTGGGGTGCGCGACGCAATATACTCGAAGAGCTTACCCGTAATGATTAATTCGTTTCGTTTTGTGTCAGGAATGACAAAAAGTAGCATGTCGGCAGTCATCATAGCTTTGGTCGCTTCAAGGTGGGGCACATACCCATCAATATCTGCCATGTCATTTAACTCATATTTGTCAAGCGAGGCTAATATGCCATCGTCCACATTGCCTGTAAATGATAGTTTAACCTGGGCACCAAATTCTTCATATTCATCTTTTAATTCTTTTAGCGCCTGCCATAATTCTTCAATATTTTGCCCTGGCATTAAATTCCCCACATGGGATAATGTAAATTTGCGGTTCTTGTCATCCCAGGGCTGATAAGCCAGGTCATCTACATCAAATCCATTATAAATTACCGTTGGTTCAGTACGGTCAGCGAACTCGTCTTTGAGTCCGTCGCTTACTACCGTCACCTTGTCGGCACTTTTAAGCACGTTATCTTCCAGGGTTTTATCTTTTTTTTGCGTACTGGTTGTACGGGGTAAGGCTTCGTTGTAAAAAATATTGGTCCAGGGGTCTCTGAAATCTGCCAGCCATTTCACACCAAGGGCCTCTTTAAGTTTCTTGCCAATTAGATGCGTGCTATGGGGCGGGCCGGTAGTTATGATGATATTGATGTCTTCTTTCTCAATTACCGCTTTGGCTGCTTTATAGGCATAACGGTTCCAGCCTTTACGCGCATCAGGTATAAAATAGTTGGCGCGGGCATAGAGTGACATTTGTTTTATTGGGTTCTGTCCGCTATCCATATTTAGCATACCCACAGTGCCCGATTTTTTTTCCTTGCCTGTAAGCCGGTTGTAAATACTAAACGGCTCGTTGGTGCGGGTTTTTATAACCTGAACCTGCTCTGGTATATCTTTTAAAAGTGTTTCATCTACGGAAGAATAGGTGCCGTTTTCAACGGTTACAACATATGGTTTCCATCCAAATTCAGGTAAATATTTACAAAATTTGAGAAAACGCTGCACCCCCGGGCCCGACGCCGGCGGCCAGTAATATGTCAGGATCAGAACTTTTTGCATATTTTTTAAGCTTAAATGCAAATTTAACCCTTTATCACTTGTTTGTAAAATTGAATCCTCTTTTTTTATCAAATGGCCTGTTGATAAATAATTACTTTTGGTCCGTTTATCTGGTATAAAAAAAAATGGCCCTTTCGCATCGAAAGGACCATTGATACTGTATGTGAAAATTGTTGGTTTATTCCTGTTCGCCAAGAAAACGCTCTGCATCCAGTGCAGCCTGGCAGCCTGAACCTGCTGCGGTTACTGCCTGTCGGTATATTTTATCCTGTACATCACCAGATGCAAAAACACCCGGAATGTTTGTTTTGGTAGAGCCTGCATCAGTAATGATATAACCCTCTTTATCAGTGGTTAAATAGTCTGCAAATGCTTTGCTGTTTGGTGTGTGACCTATAGCAAGGAAGAATCCATCAATTTTAATGTCAACTTCTTTTTCGTCGGGTTTACCTTTGCGGTAAATAAGTTTTGCGCCTTCAACAACGCCATCGCCATAGAGCTCTTTAGTGTTGTGCTCATACAAAATTTCGATGTTTTTAGTGTTGTCTACACGCTTTTGCATCGCTTTCGAAGCCCGCATGTAGTCTTTACGTACGATTAAATAAACTTTTTTGGCCAAGCCTGCAAGGTAGGTAGCCTCTTCAGCAGCAGTATCGCCACCACCAACAACACCAACAACTTTGTCTTTATAGAAAAAACCGTCGCAAGTGGCACATGCCGAAACGCCTGAACCTTTATATTTTTCTTCTGATTCCAGACCAAGATATTTGGCAGTGGCTCCTGTAGCTATAATTAAAGTTTCGGCCTCCAGCACTTTTTTGTCGTCTATAGCCACTTTAAACGGACGTTTGCTCAGGTCAGCTTTTGTGGCCATGCCCCAGCGCACATCTGTGCCGAAACGCTCTGCTTGTTTTTTCAGGTCTTCCATCATTTCTGGGCCGGTAATACCCGATGGGTAACCCGGAAAGTTTTCAACCTCGGTTGTTGTGGTAAGCTGTCCTCCCGGCTCCATGCCCTGGTACATTACAGGCGACAAATTGGCGCGCGCTGCATAGATGGCAGCTGTGTATCCTGCTGGTCCTGAACCAATGATTAAACATTTTACTTTCTCGGCCTCGCCTTCGGGCCAGCCATCTTTATTCATTTCTGCTTTTTCTTCAAGATTGTCAAGTGATTTAAACAATGCCATAATATTTTATTTTTTAAGTCTGTTATATACAATTGTTGTACAAAGGTAATATTATTGTCAAAATGACATTTTATAATTAAGCATCTAGATATTTCAATATTTATGCCAAAGCTTTAAGGTAATTTTGGCAGGAAATCCATAAAAAATTCTTTGTTGAAATAAATAAATGATCTATATTTGCAACCGCTTTAGAGCAATTGAGATGTAGCTCAGTCCGGC
>NZ_DATFKB010000153.1:0-22889 GCF_035268865.1 Salinivirga sp.
TTACGTTGCGTCCCATGTTGTTTAGCCCCAGTGGTTTTAGGGTAGACAGGTGGTCGATGTATATTTCGTTAAACAGATTGTACACGTTTAGTGAAAAGTATATTTTTTGGTTGTTCCATTTTATACCACTGCTTAGTTTTGCATTAACCAAAAAGTAACCTTCCGTAGCGGTTTCAAACCTCGCCGGATTGTTTTGGTCCATGGCCAATACATTTTCAACTTTCAGCGAAGTTGGCAGTAAGGGGATGGGTAACTCGGGGTGAAATTGTAGTGCAAAGCGCCATTTATTCTGTGGTATGAATGGCAAATAGGTGCCATCATCTTGTTTACCCTCCAAATAGGCGTAAGAGCTTGTAATATCAAACCATCGCAATGGAGAGATTTCAAGATTTGCTTCACCACCGTACAGTGTTGCGTTAGCCTGATTATACTGGTAAATTCTTAAATCGTTTGCTATGGAGTCATTGGTCGGAGCCATGTAAATGTAATCATATATTTTATGATAAAACCCGGCGATATCTATCATAAGGAAATCGGTATGCCAGTGTGCGCTCAGGTCTCCTTCATAACTGCGTTGTGATTCCAGATTAGGGTTTCCCCGTTCAAAACGATTACCATGTACTCCGTTTTGAGTTAATTCTGCAATGTTGGGTGTGCGGTAACCTGAAGCCATATTCGCTCTAAGGAGCAATGTGGGCTTTGCCTGGTATGTAGCGCCCAGGGAGGCACTATAGTCGCCAAATTCTGATTTAACAGACGGTTTATTGGGCTCTGCTTGTGTTTCAATATAGCGGTAATCAAAACGGGCCCCGGCTTGTACCTTAAGCTTTTTAAAAAAAGTATATCTGATCAGCCCCAATGCAGCCAGGTCATTCACATCTGCGTCAGGAATAACATGGTTTGGTGCGTCGCCATTACGATTTGTTTTTAAGGCTCCCTGAACCCCCAAAATATAGTCTGATTTTTCTGAAGAGGGAAAATGCGTTTTAATATCATATGAAAATGTATTCAATTGCATGTCCACCATTTTCTTTTTGGGGGTAGTGGAATCGGTTTGCAATCTGCGATTATTCATTTGCAGAGCTGTGTTCATATCCACTTTATAATTACCTGCGAAAATTGTGTTTTTACTTGAAATTAGGTGATTGGTGAGGTCCTGATACCAAAATTCATTTGCTCGTCCGTTTGAATTTACCAGGTCTTGCGCTGCTGGAACACTCATGCCTAATTTAGGCGCATTGTAGTCGTAATATAACTTGAATAGACCAAGATTATTGTTGAAACCCACACCGGTCTTCAAGCTTTGCTCATTAAACCGGGTGTTGTAAATTCTGTTGTTGTTTCCATCGGTATAATCTGTATGGCTTTTTTGTCCGGCACGCACCATCCAGAAGTATTTTTTCTCACTACCCTTGATCCCCACATTAGATACAATACCCGAGGTGTTGCTGTGAAATTGCGTGTTAAAATCTGCCTGAATACGGTTTATTGGCGCTGGCTTTTCTTTTAATACATTGATAACGCCTCCCACAGCATCTGATCCGTATAAGATTGACGCAGGGCCTTTTATAATTTCGATCCTGTCTGTTCCGAATTCATCTGCCAGGAAGGGGTGGTTCTCAGAAAACTGAAAATTTTCCAGTTTTACACCATTATTGAGCATCAATATGTTGGTTCTGGATAAGCCTCTAATGACCGGTTTAGTTACGCCAGGTCCTTTTGAGATCATTTCCACACCGGGTATTTGCGTGATTGTTTCTGTAAAACTTGGAGTGGCTCCTGTTTCAAGTTTTTTAGCTTTGATCAGTTCTATTTTAATTGCATTTTGATGTTGCGTAGAGTGTGTTCCTCCTGAAATTACCACCTCATCTGCTTTGATTACTGTGGGCTGCATAGCTATGTCAATTTTTTTGTTGCCCTCATTCGTTGTAATCGTTTTCATCTGGGTTTTATAACCCACAAAAGAAAATTGTACCTTGACTTTTCCCGCAGGAAGATCCTTAAGTGTAAAAAATCCATCCTCATTGCTTTGAGTGCCTTTGTTCAATTCTGGTAAAAATACATTAACCATCGATAACGGTGTGCCGCTTTCACGATCGATTATGGTTCCACTAATATTTGTTTGTGCGCATACAGGAATGGATATAAGCAATAGCGCAAATATCAATAATAGACTATTAATTTTCATATGTTTATATTTTTGATTTTAGTGGTCATATGGAGCTCGCCATGATGAATCAAATTTCCGTCACACAAGGCTTTCAGTTTTATTATAATCATACTCGTGTGTGTTCCGCCAGCCGGCGGATCATGGCTCGGTTCATTTTTAATAATTTTTTGTGTCCAATAAAAGATTAAGCAGCATATAGCCACTTAAAAAAGTTAGTAAGAAGAGTTTTGGGGAATAGTTTAAACACAAAATGGAGGGGCGCGCAAATGGAAAAGCTTACCCTTAAAATGGGTAGATTTTTTTTGTTCAGATAATACAAAATAAATGTTGGGTGTGAAAATATTGGTCGTATACTCTGTAATAATTTGAATATCAAAAACAGCAATTTCATATTCTACAACAGGACAATCTGCTTCGTACTCCTCAAAATTATTTTTTGAAGGAGTGTCATTTTCTGAAGAGCACTCATGATTATGAGCATGATGATGGTGGGTTTGAGTTATGGTAAAGGGAGCATGATGTTTCAGTATGTGTACAAAACGGTAGCTCCCCGGCATGATGAATACCAGAAGCAGTGTAATGGAGAGTAAGTATTGAAATCTTTTTACCATTTTATAGGATAATTACTTATAACTTCTGATATCCTGAAATGTTTAAAGTTCTTATGAACTTTTCGTTCTGTTTCATGGATTTATATTGTAGTTTGGTAAATAGATGGCTTTAGCCAACTTGTTCCTTTTTTGAAATTAGTATATTTATCCCCCAATTCATAAATATCACAAAAATGCGATTATCCATATTGTTTTTATCATTGGTAATGTTGACAGGTTGTGCAGCACATCGATATGCTAAAAAAGCTGAAAAATTTGATGAAGCCGGTTTATATAAAGATGCTGCAGAGTTTTATTATGAGTCGGTAAAACGAAAACGTACCAAAGTAGAGACCAAGCTTGGGTTGCAAAAAAATGGACAATTAGTGTTAAACGATTTGTTGACTGAGTTTGAAAAAGACTATCAACAAAATGAAACACAGGAAGCCGTTTATAGCTATGAAGCCGCCAAAAATTACCATGATAAGGTAGCTGGAGTTGGAGTTGATCTGACTTTTCCTGACCGCTATCATGCCTATTACGATGAAGTTAAAAATACCTTTATTGCCGATAAATATATAGAAGCTTCTGAACACCTTGATCGGGAGGAGTTCGATAAGGCTGCAACAATTTTTAAAGAAATTGTACGAATTTCGCCAAACTATAAAGATGCACGCCGTAAACTAGAAACAGCAGTTTATGAACCACATTACCGTAAAGCCAATAACTACTTTGATGAGGGTCAGTATCGTTCCGCCTACTATCTTTTTGAGCAAATTGCACAAGAGACCGGCGGATATAAAGATGCTACCAATTTACAACAGGAAGCAAGAGAAAAAGGCACAATCGATATATTGATTCCCGCCATAGAAGTTAGTGGTGCTACAAGAAGGACAAATCCTGTTTCTCTGTCTGAAATTACCAATGCCATTGCTGAACAGCAAAATCCTTTTATCAATATTGTTGATAAATCGGCTTTCAGCCAAAATAAAATTAAAAATCGTGACGGATCTTATAATTTGAAAGCACTCAACCTGGCCGGTGTAGAGGCTGTTTTGCATGTGCAGATAAATGATGTAAAAAAAATTGAAGGTAAAACACATGTGAAAACCGAGCGTGGTTATATCAAAGAAGTACATGTATATAAAGATGATGAAGGGGTTGAACATAAAAAGGAAACTTTTAGCAAAACTACCTATAAAGTCTACAATAAAACTAACAGTGCCTCTGTACGGATGTCCTATAAAATGTTGTCTACAGCTACAGCAAGCCTTATGATTACAGACGACCTTAAGGATACGCGCACTGATGCTGTAGAATTTGGCCGCTATCAGGGAGATCTGAAGAAATTGGTACCCGGATATTGGAAATCGCGTAAATATGATAGTGATGAAGATGTTATACATGACAATACATACCGTATCAGGCAGTTAAGAAGATTAATGAATGCTTCAGATAAGATTACCAAAGTAAGTTACCTGCTTGAATCTGCTGCTGATAATGTTGTAGCAAGACTGGCTTCTGCAGTTAATAATTACAATCCCGAAAATTAAATCAGCTATATGAAAAAATTGGTTTCAATAATTTCGCTATTTGGTTTGGCTATAGTATTTGTTTTCAGTTCTTGTGGTACAAGCAAAAAAACCACAGATGAGAATCCTGCTCCAGGGTGGGTTAAACAAAAACCTATAGTTCCCGGACATTACGTTGGTGTTGGTACAGTAATGAAAATAGGAATTGCCCCTGAATATAGTGCAAAAGCACGTAACCGGGCCCTGAACGATTTGGCATCAAGTATTTCATCTACTGTGAGTTCTACCTCTGTGCTACACAAAATTGAAAATTCGTATGGCGGAACTGAGGCTTTTAACCAGCAGATAAAGGTTGAAACTGATGAATATTTAGAAGGTTTTGAACCTTCAGATATTTATGAAACTGAAAACCGTTATTGGGTTTTTTATCAAATTGATAAGGAAACCTATCGAAAGCGGAAAGCAGAGCGGAAACGAAAAACCGTGCAAACTGCCCTCGACAAACAAAAAGAAGCTGCGAGATATGAAGCGGAAGGTAATGTGCTGGGAGCTCTGAAAGCCTATATTCAGTCAATAGCCATTCTTAAACAGTATCTCGGAGAATCCTGTATGGCGGAGGTAAATGGGCAACAGACTGAACTGGGTAGTTATTTGCTGGCAAAAATTGAGAAAATTCGTAGTAACATACAAATAAAAGCAGCTCATAAGCAATTAGTAGTTAAACGGCATAAAATAGATGAGCAACCGGTGGAATTTAAAGTTAGCTACGATGGTAAAATGCTTGGAGGTATACCGGTGGAATTTCATTATACCGGTGGTTATTTAAAGCGCGATGTGGTTTATGCTTCAAAAAGTGCACGTGTTGCCTGTTTTATAGCTTCATCGTCGCCAAAAACCCAAAAGAATGTACTCACAGCACAATTGCACTGGCCCAAAATGGTTCAGAATGCTACTACAGATATGAGTATAAGGCGCTTGCTGGCACCGATGTCCATGCCTCAAACTAAAGTTAAGATTAAAACGCTTTCGCCGGTTGTGGCTTTAAGCATGAAAAAAACCAATGCAGATTTCTACCGTCAATTTAAAGAATTGTTGCAGGAGCAAAGTTTTGATTTTACAGAAAAACCTAAAACAGCTGATTTTGTGATTGAAATGGATTATGGTTTTACACCTGGAGACCAGGCCGGTGGATTTACCTCAGTTTATTGCGAAGGTAGTTTGAAACTTAAAAGTGCAGGCGGTGATTTACTCGATCAGAAATTAGCATCAGCACAACGTGGTGTGGGCGAAAATAAGCAACTGGCCCGCAAAAATGCAAAGGATGCTTTGTTCGACGATGTGTTTCGCCGGTATCTTCCCGATTTAATCGGGCAAATTGAATAAAACTTTTCTCTAAGCGGGTTAATTATTTTTTATCTAACACAACGAAGCCCAGTTTGTCCGGATGGTCGGCCACCCATTCGGTCTGTTCAACCTTGCGTAGCATCCAGGCGCCCAGGATGTCGCCGGCTGCTGCCCAGGTGAAGAAAATTCCGAAAAGCAGCAAATACGGATTGCCAGTGGCTATTCCTGTTAAACCGGGAATGATGCCCATTAAAATTAATGGCATAATAGCACCCAGCAGGTAATGTGATTTTTTGAGGGGCTCCTTACAATGACAATAAGGTGTGAGCAGTGTCCATTTCATGCCGAATTTGATTGAACGCCAACCTTTGGAAGCATAAATGGCCCATGTAATACCATGTATCAATTCATGTATTATGGTGCCCAGAATAAGGGCGGGGATAAATTTTATCAGAATATTGTCCAGACTATCGGCTAATGTGGCAAGAGGCCATAACATAAGGTAAGGGGTTGCAAATATTGCGGCTACAGGGATTGTAATGATAAGCGCAAATAAGTTAGCCCTGGCAATGGAAGTTGTGTAAACTTTGGTTTTTTTGTTGGTCATAGGGTTTAAAACAAATGGCACTGCCATGCAGAATTTACAAGGCAGCACCAGTCTTGTTTTATTACATCCTCAGTTTTTTCCAGTTCTCTTTCATGATGTCAATGTCACCCATCCAGTCTTCGATTTCCTGCTCGTGTTCAACTTCCTCGTCGAGAATCTGAGTAACGATGTTATAGGTCGTATGGTCTTTGCCATAAGTCATGTTGGACAGCTCCTGGTAGCGCTTAATGGCACAGCGTTCTGCATCCAGATTTTGTTCAAGGATTTTTTCTACGTATGGATCTTCGGGTGGCATATATTCACACTTGCTCAATTTCATCCACTCAGCCGGGCTCAAAACCGGAGTTCCGCCCAGTTGATCAATACGGTTGGCCAGCATATCGGCGTGATTTAATTCCTGGTCAGCGTGCACCTGCAATTCAGGTTCAATATCCGTACGCATTGGCCCTTCAATTACGCGGCTGCCAATCCAGTACTGGTAATAAGCCAACCACTCTTCGGCCAGGGCTTCATTGAGTTTGTTGATCAGGTCATCTACATCAAGATTTAGTATTTCTTTACCATGCTTTCCCATTTGTCTTCTATTTTTATGGTTAATAATTTAAGTAAAAGTAAATTTATAGACTTTATATTAAGTGGGACGGTCTATTATACTTTATGTTTGGATTATGGCCTAATTTGAAGTTAGTCCAAATTAATCTTGAATTCATATGGTGTGTATTTTTGCTAACAGAAATTATAGCTGTTTAATATATAGAACATGCTTAACAATTTTACTTTTTTCCTGTTTCCCTTATAAAGTATAGCTTATGCATATTTCAAAAGATATTACCGGGTTAATTGGTAAAACACCCTTATTACAGGTTAAATCACCAGAGAACCATGAAGGATTGATGCTTGCCAAAATGGAATCTATGAATCCCGGTGGCTCGGTCAAAGATCGGCTGGCCTGGGCCATGATCCGGCATGGAGAAGAAAAGGGACTGATTGAGCACGATACGGTGATTATAGAACCCACCAGTGGCAATACGGGTATTGGTCTGGCCATGGTTTGCGCAGCACGCAATTATCGGCTCATTGTAACCATGCCCGAGAGTGTTACCGTGGAGCGCCGCAACTTAATCAAAGCCTACGGAGCTGAGGTGGTGCTAACTTCCCCGGATAAGGGTATGCGTGGTTCCATCGACAAAGCTATAGAATTGCAGAAACGGCATGAAAAAAGCTATATTCCTTATCAATTTAAAAACGAAGCGAATGCCCAAATGCACCGCGAAACAACCGGTCCGGAAATCTGGGAGGATACAGATCAACAGGTTGATATTTTTGTGGCCGGAGTAGGTACCGGCGGCACTGTGACGGGTGTGGGAGAATTCCTGAAAAAGCAAAATCCCGATGTGCAAATTATCGCAGTGGAGCCAGAAGCGTCACCAGTTCTGTCGGGCGGGGAGCCCGGGAAACACGGAATTCAGGGGATCGGCGCCGGTTTTGTGCCCGAGGTGTTGAACCGTGAAGTGATTGATGAGGTTTTTAAAGTTACAGACGATGCAGCCTTTGAGGCAGCCAAAAAATTGGTAAGTGATTACGGAATTTTTGCCGGAATATCTTCGGGAGCTATATACCATGCTGCTGTTGAAGTAGCCCGTAGGCCTGAAAACCAGGCTAAAAATGTTGTTTTTATCGTGTGTGATACCGGAGAACGTTATTTAAGTTCACCTTTGTATGCTGCTGATTAATTGTTTTATTCGCTTGTGGTTATAAACAGTGACTGCAAGAAAACCCTTGTTTTTAGAAGTCTTTGATAAGAAAACTTTGAGAACAAGGCTTGTGAATATTTATTATTAGGAGTTTACATTCGTAAATGACTGATGATAAATATGAGCGCAACACAGTTATCGGAGTTTTCTTGCGAAGACTAATTAAAAGCTTATAAAATGGAACAAAGAGATTATCTGAAAGATCAAATTGATCAAATGGGTAAGGCATTGGCCAAAATTTTGAGCGATTTGATGGGCCTGAAAACTAAAAATGAACCACAAAGCGCTTTAGTAGAGACAAATCAGCAGCTAAAAACCCAGGTTGACCTTGATTTAGATAAACTTATGAGGGTAACTGCTGATGAGCGGCAAGCATTTTTGGATCGGGAAAGCTTTAATGCTGCTAATCTTGAAACACTGGCTGAAATCTTGAAAGAAATGGGTACAAATGCAGTAGCAAAGGATGCGAATTATGTGACTGAGTATTTTAAGGTAGCACTTGAATTGTTGAATTTGGCCGATCAGAAGTCCGAAGCCATTTCACTTGAACGTATCCAGAAAAAACAGACGCTTGAAAAATTAATTGAACAATATGCCTGAATTTTATAGAAATCAAAATAGAAAATTGGTGCAGGAAACCATAGAAGCACTATCATCAGAATCCTCTTACGAGTTGGTTTATATGCCAAAGC
The DNA here is from genome assembly GCF_035268865.1 of Salinivirga sp. GTDB lineage: Bacteria > Bacteroidota > Bacteroidia > Bacteroidales > Salinivirgaceae > Salinivirga. Next base: position 8,690 of record NZ_DATFKB010000153.1, read on the forward strand.
ACGGGCGTACCATGCCATCGGTTAAAATTTTAGGCGATTTGGTTGACAAGCTACGCGAGGTGATTTTTCCCGGTTACTTTGGAAATGCTTCACTCAGGCCTGAGACGTATGAGTATCATATTGGAGTGAACACCGATGCGGCATATCGCATGTTGGCCGATCAAATACGAAAAGGTATGTGTTTTAGTTGCACCCAGGGCAAAAGTCAGAGTTGTGAAGAATGCGAAAATAAGGCGCCCCAAATGGCCGCAGCGTTTATTTCGCGGTTGCCCGAAATAAGGCGATTACTGGCTACCGATGTGCAGGCACTTTACAAAGGCGACCCAGCAGCCAAAAACGCCGGAGAAATTATTTTTAGCTATCCAGCCATTCGAGCCATGACCAATCATCGAATAGCACATGAACTCCGCTTATTGGAGGTTCCGGTAATTCCGCGTATCATTGCTGAGATGGCCCATTCCGAAACCGGAATCGATATTCATCCCGGGGCGCAAATCGGTGAAGGTTTTGCCATTGACCATGGAACTGGTGTAGTAATTGGAGAAACCAGCATTATTGGTAAAAATGTAAAATTGTACCAGGGCGTTACGTTAGGAGCAAAAAGCTTCCCCCAGGAGGAAGACGGCACACTTGTAAAAGGTATTCCGCGGCACCCCATTGTGGATGATGATGTGGTGATTTATTCCAATGCATCAGTACTCGGTCGCATCACCATCGGAAAAGGTTCCGTAATTGGTGGCAATGTTTGGGTAACCCGCGATTTGGCCCCCAACTCACGGGTGCTTCAACGTAAAGCCACCGCTACCATGTTTGAAAATGGGGCGGGGATATAAGTTATCCGATTTAGGGTTCAAGTTTTTTTAAGGCACGTTTACTTCCTCACCTTCTGCACAAACTCTTCCACTTCTGGCACGCCACCCTGATACACCAAATATCCGTTGTAAGGCTCACGCTCGGTGATTTCGTCGTTGATAGGTGTAAGCATGAGTTCCTTAACCTTTTCCGGGTCATCGGTTTGTCCCAGGGCCCAGCCCAGTTTGATGAAAGCCACTTCAGGAAGCATGTTGCCTGCAGGGATAATGCCCCGTGCCATCATATCGCGGCCGGTATCGTAAACAAACATGTGTACATAGCCCCAAATGGTTTGTAAGGTCATGTACATGTGCACACCTTTTTTATGTGCCCGTTCAATTGCCGGATAAAGCTCTTTGTTCACGTGCCCAAGTCCTGTGCCCACAATTACTATCCCTTTGTAGCCGGCATCAACCAGTGCGTCAATTGTGTCGGGTTTCATGCCGGGGTAGTAATACAGCATGGTAACCTTATCGCTGAAGTAAGGTAGAATTTTCACGTTACGGTCCTTACGGCGTGGTTTGTAATCTTTGTGGATATGCTCTATTCCGGTTCGTCTGACCATAGCCAGGGGTGTGTGTCCAATGGTTCGGAATGTGGAGCGGTATGAAGAGTGCATTTTTCGCACGCGGGTGCCCTTATGCAACAAGCCATAATCGTCTGAAGTGGGACCAAACATGGAAACCATCACCTCTGCAATGTCGCCGTGCCCGGCTGCATACATGGCGTGCATGAGGTTCAGTGCAGCATCGGAGCTTGGGCGGTCCGATGAACGCTGCGAACCCACCAGTACGATAGGCACGGGTGGATTTTGCACCATGAAAGTCAATGCTGCTGCTGTATGATGAAGCGTGTCGGTTCCGTGACCAATTACAATACCATCAATACCTTTCTCAATTTCTTTGCCGATGGCTTTGGCCAGGGCAATGTACTGCGCCGGACCCATATTTTCGCTGAATACGGCAAAAACTTTTTCGGTTTCCAGGTTGCAAATATCGGCCAGTTCGGGTACAGCCCCATACAATTCGCCCGGCGAAAATGCGGGAATTACTGCACCGGTTCTGTAATCAAGGCGTGAGGCAATGGTGCCGCCAGTACCAAATAATTTTACACCGGGTAACCCTTTTGAATATGGGAATTCCTGTTCTGGAATGGCATAGTTGGCTTTACTGTAACCAACCTCTTTCATGGTATTGATGGTTTTAATATCGATGCCAATGTTGTAGCCGGTGGCAATTTTCATGACAATGTGTTCATCATCCTGATGTTCGGCGCGTGGAAGCACGGTTCCTTCAAAGTTCCCACGCGTTGTTTCCATTTTGGCTTTTCCCCAAACGCGTACGTTATATTTTTGTAATATGGCTAATGCTTTTCCTGTATAGCCCTGAAATATATCATTATCCATGTCAATTATTTTTTACTGTTGAGTTCTTTTTTTAGGATGGCATAATCAAGATTTCCCATTGCACGGTGGCGCAGTTCGCCCATGATCCAGTTGTTTTCAGCATCATGATTTGTTTTTCGACCTATTTCACGGAATTTTTCACGTAAAAAGTCCACCGGTGCGATAATCTCTTCCTTGCCATGTGGTTTATAGCGGATATCTGTTAGCACGGATTCAAATTCCATTTGCGGCTGTTCATAAATCATCGGCAGCATGGGATACAATATGTTTTTCTCCAGTTTGCGTTCGCGTATAAATTTGAACATACCGTAAACTATGTGGTAGTCGAAGTTTCGTCCCTGTTTGTAATGTCCCTCTACATATTTTAAGTACTGACCAAAGAATGTCCCTGTAAATTTGGGATCGAAATGGAGTTCTTTTATAACCCTTTCGATGTGTGGAAAGAGGTTTTTACTCAGGATATAGGTGTATGTATCCTCTGGTATTTCCCATTTTTTTAATTGTTTGTATCGGTCTATGATATCTTTTGGTAAGCGCTTTCGAAGTTTTTCAATATAATCATCGGGCAATGGAATGGGTGCCGAATCAGTATCGGGATACATGCGGTCGGCACCGGGGAGCACCCGCTCAAAAATGGTTGTGCCATCTTCAAAAGACTTGCGCGTTTCTTTTGGAACTCCTTCAAAAGCCATTTGGCAACGTTCCTGAATGGTTTCCAGGGCTGTTTTAATGTCATCTTCGGGCCCACGGAAAATTAGCATGGCATCTTTTTCGTCTGCTTTGAGCGTTTTTCTCATCTCATCCCAGAATTTTTCATCGAATGTAGGTTGCAATTCCTCTGTATGAAACATATTCGGATGCTCCAGACATGCCACTACTTTAAGCCTGCCCGAAAGTTCATCGGCAAACATTTTTCCGGGCTGCGTGAAGTGAGAGAGTATGCTCTGAAAATCAGGTAATTTTACCAGTACCAGTTTTTCATTTTGCTGGAGATGATCTTTTTTGAATTTTTCTGAGATGCTGAGTTTGTCAATATTCAGTATTTTATGGCTTATTGCCCACTTCTCCGGATCAATTTTACGGGATTTAAGTTCGTCGCGAATGGCTAAAAGAGCCCATTGGCGGAAAGCTTCATTGTGGGTGAGCTCAGGGATCCATTTTGTGTGCGATACTCCTTTAATCTCTACCCGTGTTCCTCCTTTACAGCTTACGTTCACATCTTGTCGGCCCGCACCGGGGCCAGTAAGCACTTTTCCGGTGCTGCGGTTTAAGAAACGAATATAATCACAAGCTTCTTTCACTTCGTTGGGGTTTACCATGTCGGGGTAAGTTACCGTTTCGATTAATGGCATTCCAAGACGGTCTGTTTTGTATATCCGGTTGTGACCAACATCTGATATCTCGCGGCACGAATCCTCTTCAATACTTAGTTGAATGAGCCTTACGGTTTTGTTTTTTAATTCGATGGTGCCTTCTACACCTAAAATAGCTGTACGCTGAAAACCCGTTGGGATACTTCCATCAAGATATTGTTTGCGTGTAATATGGACTTCGCCAACTACATTGAGTTTCGATAGCAAAGAAATTTCCAGGGCAATTTCCAGGGCTTCTTTATCCATCAAAAATGGTGGCGTATCGTCGACTTCATACGTACAGGCATTTTCATTGTTGATCCGATAAAATATATTTTTTCGTGTCTTGAATTCCATCAGCGCCGTGCCGTCATATTCCCCTAATTCACTTAAAGTTGGGCGCATGTGACGAATTAATTCGGCATCGTAATTATCGTCATCGTGGTAAATACCTGCCGGACAGCGACAAAAAAGTTTGTATTTTGTTTTAAGTTGCTGATGCACTTCCAAACCCGACATGAAACCAATTCGGTCATAGGTTTTTTGGTCGGATTTTTTACGGGGTTGATAGCCAATTTTTTTCCGGGTAGCTTTATAATTGGCTTTGGGATCGAAAGTATCTTTCATTGTTTAGAGGTTTATAAGATAGGTAGCATTTATGGCTAATTGATTGCAGTAAAAGCGCTACCTTCATTCTAAATGCCCTTAAATGTAATCAACACTTTTACAATTGCCAAATGTGGAGATGGTTTTTGTTTAAGGATGTTTGCCCGGACCCATGCTTATAAATAGAGGGAAGGCAAGTAATTTTCTTAGTTCCTCTCTGCACAATTTGCTAAGGATAAAACTTACCCGGTCATTCATGGCGTGGAATTCAACAACTCGAAATACTTGTAAGCTTCAGCCGAAAAAAGCCCCGACACGGGGTCAGGGAACAACCACGGGTGTTACAAAGTTTTCTGGAAAACCCCATCATACTAGGTCATCGTGTGAATAACCAATTACAAAACGGTAAAATTTGAAAATTGACAAAAATTAAAAATTAAATGAACAACTCATCCGATGACTAAGGTAAATGAACAGTTTTAAAGACAAATGACGCTTATAGTTTTTTTCTTACTCTCTTCTCGTCTGTTTAACTTAATTCAAGTTAATAAATTCAGAACAAACTTAGGTTGACGCGCATTCGGTTTTACGTTTGTACCGGAAAAACCCGGCGTGTCTCTAATACACACCGGGTCTGAAAAAACAGAAGCCCGACTCCCAGCCAGACTTCCATTGTGATATTGCTACTCTTTATCATAAAATTCTACAAATGTTCTGATAGTTTCATAAGGCGAATCAACTCACTGCGGTAGCCCTCTTTATCCTGACCTTTTGCTGACTGGGCTATTTGAATTACATCAGATGTGGTTAATTCTCCTTTGTATTTGGAGTCTCGCAACAGCATACCAAAACCAGCCACTGCAGCTGAAAATCTAAAATTATCCGAGCTTCTGTCAAACCGTTTTTTATGGTAGGCAATAACCTCTTCCATTAAAATGCTTTTAGCTCCATCTGGTTTTTTATAGCGAAATTTTACAGTAGCTACTTCACTTCCTTCTTTAGCCAAAGCATTAATCTGGGCGGTTTGGTATTTCAGGGTATTGATTTGTGATGATGCGTTCCCGGCTGGCACAATTTCATACAGGGCTGTTACGGTATGTCCGGCGCCGAGCTCTCCGGCATCTTTCTTGTCATCTTCAAAGTCTTCATCGTTGAGCAAGCGGTTTTCATAACCAATAAGTCGATAAGATTCAACCACTGCGGGGTTGAATTCGATTTGGATTTTCACATCTTTGGCAATGGTGAAAAGTGTACCGCCAAATTCGTTAACCAGCACTTTTTTTGCTTCCAAAATATTGTCGATGTAGGAGTAGTTGCCATTACCTTTGTCAGCGATTATTTCCATTTTTGAGTCCTGGTAATTGCCCATTCCGAATCCTAATACGGAGATGAAAATGCCTTTGTCTCGTTTTTTCATAATGAGGCGTTCCATTTCAGCGTCGCTCGAAACACCCACATTAAAATCTCCATCAGTGGCCAGAATAATACGGTTGTTTCCCCTTCTGATGAAATTGTCTGCAGCTACTTCATAAGCCAGTTTTAATCCGGCAGCGCCTGCTGTAGAGCCTCCTGCACGTAATTTGTTTAACGACTGCAGAATTTTTTCTTTCTGGTCGCCTGAAGTGGAAGGCAACACCAAACCAGAGCTGCCTGCATAAACCACAATGGCTACACGGTCATCTTCATCAAGCTGCTTCACGAGGAGTTTAAAGGCTTTTTTCAATAATGGTAATTTATTTGGTGAGTTCATTGAACCTGATACATCCAGCAAAAACACGATGTTTGACGGTGGCAGGTCTTCCATATCAAGCTTTTTCCCCTGCAGGCCAATGTGCAACAACATGTTTTCCTTGTTCCAGGGGCAGGTATTCACTTCCTGGTAAATGGCAAACGGATCTTTTCCATCGGGTTCTGGATAGTCGTAACTGAAATAGTTGATCATCTCCTCAATGCGCACCGCATCAACTGGTGGTTTGCGGCCATTATTCAGAAACCTGCGCATATTGCTGTACGATGCAGCATCCACATCAATGGAAAAAGTAGAGAGCGGATCTTTAATGGATTTTTTGAAATCATTTTCAATGACGGTAGCATAACCTTCTCTGTTATATGGCTCTGAAGGCATGCGATAATTAGCCGCTCCAGTAACAGTAGTTTGTGCAGCACTCAACTTTTTGTTTCTTGAAATTGTAGGTTCTGTAAAAGCTAAATGGTCATCAAGTTCTGCTTCCTCCACCTGTTTTTCTTTCGTAATTACAGGCATCAGGCGGACGTTAATGATATTGCGTCCGCTGACTTTTTCTTCATGAGGCTGCATACCTGAAGTGCGGAAAACCAGTATGGCCGTGCCAGGAACATTAATGTTATAGCGTCCTTTTTGGTCTGTTACGGCATAATTCATCACATTCGATTTCATGGAAACATTTACACCCTGAACAGGATTCCCGGTTGCTTTGGATGTAACAATTCCGCTAACCTTTATTGCATTAAGGTTGCCTGCAAGCAGCATTGCTGCAATGATCATTATCAAATGAATATTTTTCATAACTTTAAGATTTAAATGAAACATTCGGTTTTGTATTTAGGATGCATTCTGATATTTAATTCCATAAAACCGGGTAACTTTTTTTTAATTAAAATCATTATGTGTTGATTACCAGGGTGTAAAAATGGTCAATTCAAGGCGAAAAAATAAAATAACCGACGATCAGGAGTTGTTGCAAGCTTATTTGCAAAATGGCGACCTTGAGTATTTGGCAGATCTTTACAACCGATATGTGCATTTGGTATATGGTGTATGTCTGAAATATTTTCGACAGCGTGAGGAAAGTCAGGATGCTGTAACAGAAATTTTTGAATCCCTCATTGAAAAAGTACGGCAGCAAACCATCGTAAATTTTAAAAGCTGGCTTTACGTGGTTACAAAAAATCATTGCCTGATGGCAATGCGGAAAGCCAAAACTAAACAAAAACAACAAGCGGATTTTTTTGCGGAAGAATTTATGGAATCCACAAGTATTTCGCATCCTATTGATGAAGCACCCAATGAGCAAATAGAAACCAAACTCCGGGAGTGCATTGAGAAACTTAAAAATGAACAACAATTGTGCATTGAATTGTTTTATTTTAGAAAGCAATGTTACCGTGAAATTGCTGAACAATTAACCATTGAAGAGAAAAAGGTAAAAAGCTACATACAAAATGGCAAACGCAATCTGAAGATATGTCTTGAACAAAAGGACGTGAAACATGGGTAAAAGAAAACTCTCATATAACCATTTTAAAAAGTATTTTGGCAATCGTCAAAAACCGGAAGAACGTCATGCTTTTGAGCGGGATATGATGCGGGATGCTTTTGATGAGGAGGCTTTTGACGGCCTGTCGCAATTGAGTTCTGAAGAGCTGGAGGCGGACATTGAAAAACTAAAAATGCGCATTGACCAGCGATCCCAAAAACGATCGAGAACCATTCCGCTTTGGCTTAGTTATGCGGCCGGAGTTGCCATTTTAGCAGGTGTTGGGTCTGTCACTTTTTTTATGCTTAATGAGGAGCTGAAACATGATATTGCATATAGTGAGCCCTTAAACGAAAAAATTGCAATGAGTGACACTTCACCGGAAGAAGAACCCAAAAAAATTGAGGAGGAATCTGCTACACCCAGCGAGAAAGGAGCTCAAACAACAGCAGAGGCGGGGGGCTTAGGTGCAAAAGGAACAGTTGAGACAGCATCTCAAAGCAAAGAAAAACAGGACGATCGAATGCTGGAAATGACTGAATTTGTAGCAGATGATGAAATGCTTACCGAAGAACTTGATATAGCTGCAGAAGAAGAAATTAAAAAGGAGGATCAAACGGAGAAAGCCACAGAATCGCTTTCAGAAATGGCATTTGCAGAAGCTCAGCCTAAAGTTAAAGCAGAAACAACCTCAACAGAGCAGGCCGAATTATCTGGAAACAATGTAGCATCTTCTTCGGGTACTGTAGATGCCCTTGCTGGTGTTGCGACTGAAGAAAAAACAACTTCGCGTGCTAAACGGGGAAAAGCTAAGCTTACAGATCATGTTGCGCAGCCTCCCGATTCAATGACGCTGAAGAGTTATAAAAAGGAACTGGCAAAACGAATTCTGGAGCACTCCATTACAAATCAAAACTTTGATCTTACGTTGTTCATCGATACAACTGGAAAAGTTTATCGGGTTGAAACGAAAGCGGATTTAGTTGATGATCAAAAAATAAAAATGAGGAACCTGATTGATGATTTGGGCCCATGGCGACCAGCCATAAAAAAAGGGGACAAGGTCCCCTCTAAAGTTCATATTGAAATTATGTTTGATATAGAGTAAATCAGCTTATTGTGTTTTTTGCCTAACGGTTAAATATAGGGCAGTTATAAATCTACAATTGTTTAAATCCTCACCATAATTACACAAGGTTCTAAAACTAATTACTTTATTTTTTTGAAAGGCTTATAAACTGTCAGGTAAAGTAAAAACAGCATCATAGAGAACTGCAAAGGGCCAAAAATCATTTGCATTAGCTGTATGTGTTGATACTTGTTGCTGTTGATTGCTTCCATGCCCATCTCCTGTACCATTGTGACTGATTCGTTTGTCCAGGGACCTAGTGCTACAGTCCCAAATACTGCCATAGCTATGGTAAGTACCAGTTTAATTGCCACCCACCAATGCTTAAAAAAGCCCCAGGGTGTTTTCCATGAAAGTATAATTCCGGTAAGTAATACGCCATTGGCTGAACCGATGATAACAAAATCGTCAATCAGCTTAATTGCTGTGTTATAGGCCAATAACTGGTATCCGTTGGTGGGGTGCTTTAAAAAAATAAGAATGAGCATTGAAAGTGCACCACCAACCCATAGTGAAGAAAAAGTTGCATGTAAAAATACAAAAAACCGTCGAGTAGATTTTTTAAAGTCTTTTCTGCTCATAGATAATTACCTGGCACATTTCACGCAATGTACACTTTCGGGTTTAATAAGCAGACGGCCAAGTGGTATTTCCTGCCCGCATTTTACACATTTTCCAAAATCTTTGCTATCCAGGTTCTTTTTTACATACTCCAGTTTTCTCAGTTTCTCCTCTGCATTCCGTAAAGCAGATTCATTCACGCTGCGGTTATTAATAGCATCCATGCGTGATACCCGACCAATAGCATTATCAGGCGACACGGGTTGTGTCATTTCTTTGTAATCGGCAATGAGTTGCTCGGTTTTAGCAATTTCCTCATTGATTTTTTGTTTCATTTCATCGTGGTTCATAATTCAAAAATAGCAAATTATCAGGCATTACAAAACAAGAAGTTAGTGTTTTCAGGACAAATTACACTGTAAAAAATTGTTTTGCTAAAAGCCTAGTTTGATGTAGATTGTGGGAGTAAAAGGTACCGATTGCTCATAAATGCTAATTGAGGTAGTCTGGCTTGCAGGTACGCGTTCTAAATTGTTATACAGTAAGTTTTCACGGTCAAAAATATTTAAAACAGAGATGCCCGCTTCACCATAAAATTTGCTAAAATTAAATTTATAGGTAAGTGCCACATCAAACCGGTGGTAAGGTGTGCGTGTTATTTCTATTGGCTGTTGGTTATAGTCAGGAACGGGGAATCCGGAACCATATACATAATTGGCAGAGAAATAAAACGGGTCAAAATTCAGTAAGGTTGCCAGTTTAATTTCATGCCGCTGATCTTGCGGGGCAAAACGATATTCGCTGTCAGGAAAATGGTCAAAAAGCTCTTCGGTTTTACTCCATGTGTATGAAAGCCAGGCAGTATGTCCTTTGAAGTTTTGTTTTACATATACGTCAAAACCATAACTGCGTCCCTGTCCTTTAAATATTCCATCTGTTTCTGTTTGGCTGAAGTTCACATAACGGGTCATCCCTTTGGTTTTTTTGTAATAAGGCGATAAAGCTGCCTGTGTATTAGCCCTTTCAAATGTTAATGATGCGGTAAGGTGTTTGCCCCTCAATACCGGGTACGTTGAATCATTGGCCAAAGTCCACATGTATCGATAGTTTCCACTTTGATCCTGTACAGAGCTTTTACTCAGGTATTGATTATAGAGCCCCGAGGCAAGACTGAAATTTATATGTTCGCCAAATTTGTAACTGATTGAAAGTCGCGGTTGTGTAAAGTTTTTATTCAGGTAAGGTAAATATGAAAATCGTAAACCCGGCAATAATGTAAATCGTCCCAAATTTATTTGATCCTGAAGAATTATTGTAGCATAAGCTCCTACAATATTTTGACTTATGGATTGCACCCCGGAAGAATCTTCTTTCCAAATTGAGCGGTTGGCTGTATACTTAAAAGCGCCTTCAATCTGATGGTTTTTGTTAATGGCTTTTCGAGCAGATAATTCTGCTGTAGTTTCTTTTGTCTTATTTATGGCCTCAATCAACTCTTGTTTTATAAGATTTCCATTATTGTTGTTAATGATTTCTTGCTCATTATTGAATTTTGAATTAAGTGCTGAATAGGTTAAGGTAAGTTTTAAGTTTAAGCCGTTATAAAAATCTTTACCCATAACAAATGAAGCTCCTTGTTGTATGTTGGTTTCAGAGGTTTCTCGTAAAAGCTGAAATCTTTGGTTAAAGGCTTCATCTATACTATATGAAAAATTATCCTGTCCGGTTAGCAAGCTTGTACGAAAATGAAAACCATTATCGTTTCTGAAAGTGTATTTAAGATTTAAATCTCTGAAAACATAATCTGGTATTACAGTTATACCGGATTCAGATGTCTGGCCTCTTCTTTTATAAGGATCGAGGTTTTTATTGTCATATAAATCGTGGTAAGTGTGTCTGAATGCGAGTAAAAATGCACCTCTTTCTCCAATCGGAGTTTGCAGCATTGAGTTTACGGTATAATTATTCAGACTCACATCCGCCCCCAATTTAATCTTGTTCCCATCTATGCCTGTTATGTCGGCAATGCCTCCTACGCAGTCGCCATATGAAGCATCGAACCCGGCTTTTAAGACTTTTATATTTTTGACAACATAGGGGTTTACAGCTGATATATTGTCGTTGAAATTTTTAAGTCCAAACAGCAAAAAATCATCGAATAAGATTCGGCTTTGGCCTTCATAAGCTCCCCAAATGATCAGGTTGTCGGAAGACTCGGCTGCGGCTAGTATTCCGGATTGCAATCGCAGCAGATTAAAGACCGAATTGTCGCTGCTACCCGGTAAAAATTTCGTCACTTTATGGTTTAAATGTAAAATCCCGGCGCGTGATTCTGTGTAAACAAATGTTTCTAGTAAGCGGTCGGTAATTACAATTTCTTTGAGCGATTCTACCGCTGGCACCATGGTTATTTTATAGTTTCTACCCGGCGCCAGGGTGGTATCAATTCGGTAATAACCCAGTTGTGAGATGCTTAAATTAAATACAGTATCGGTTGACCGGAAAGTGAAATATCCGTCAGCATCAGAAATGGTGCCTTGCCCATTGATTACAATATTGGAATAGGGTAGGGACTCAAGCGTTTTTCGTTCCTGTATTTGTCCGCTTATAAGTCGCGATTTGTTTTGGGGCAGGGGGTTTGGTTTTTCAGGTGCCGGAAATATTATCCACACATCGCCCGATTTTTCGAAATCCAGAGGAAGGTCTTTTGTAATAAAAGTTAATGCTTCTTCAGGATTTTTGAAGGTTTTATTTAACGTAATTCGGAATTTTCGGAGAGCTGCATCATCAAAAGAAAATGACATATTATAACCATCCCTGAGTTGAATCAATACTTCACTGAGGGGCTGCTCTGTTGCCTCGATGCTTATTTTCTGTGCGTCTAAACGCGCACTAAGCAGAATAAAAAGCAACAAAAATGCTATAATTCGATCATTCAATTTTCGCTTTTTGTTATCCTGTATGTTTTTGTGTCTGTTTTTTCTATTTCAAGCCCAAATGGACGGGCGATTAATCGTAATATGCTTTCCGGGTTACTACCTCTTTTAAAATTTCCGGTATATGTGCCATTTATAGCCTCAGCCACTTTAATTTGCAAGTTAAACTGGCGCTCCATTTCTTTAAAAACGTCTTTTATAGGCACTGCAGTAAACACAAAGCAGTTTTTGGTCCATGAGATGGCATGTTTTGCTCCACCCTTTTCAATGTATTTGAGGTTGCCTTCATTGGATACAATCACTGCCTGATCAGGCTTTAGAATTTGTTTCTGTCCGGTATTATCTTTTACCTCCACCTGACCTGAAATACACTGTACCCGGTATTGCTTGTTGCGGGCAAAGATATTAAAACGAGTTCCGAGCACTGTAGTGGTTCCCATTTCAGAGTTGACAGCAAAATTACTTCCTTTACGTACATCAAAAAAGGCCTCTCCTTCAAGTTCTACTAACCTGGCAAACCGCCACCAATAAGGATAATAAGAAATTTGGGTTTGAGCATTGAGGTGAACCCTGCTGCTGTCTGGCAGTAATTTAGATAAATGTTGGCCTTTCGGTGCATACAGGGTGACACTATAAAAACGCATGAAGGAGGTTAAACCCAGAAGGACGATAACCATAGCAGCCACCGACCAGTAAATTAACATTTTTCGTGTTTTGCCCGATTGCTTAATCTCCGGTTTTTGTTGGTTCATCATGGCATCCCACACATCATCTTTTGAGCGTGAATATGGAATATTGGTATGCTCAAAAAATTGTGAATGCCTGTCGCTATGCTGGTTCTTATTGCTCATGGATTAGTTGCTTATCTAAATATTCAAGTGCTTTTGATATGCGTTTTTCTACTGCTTTTACACTAATGTTGAGGGTTGATGCAATTTCCTGGTATTTTAATCCGTCGTTCCGGCTCATTAAAAATACAACTCTTTGCTTTTCATTCATGGCAGATAGAGCCTGTTCGTATTTGGCTTTTAGTTCATTATAGGAGATCTGATCATCTGTGGCCATGTTGCTGTTTTTTTGAACTGCTGAAGCAGCAAATTTTATTGCTGTTTTTTGTTTTCGGTAATTGCTTACGAATATATCCCCAGCAATTTTATAACACAGCGCTTTCTCTTTTCCTGATTCCGGATCTAATTGTTTTTCCCATATCCGCATAAAAGTGTCTTGTGCAATATCAGTAGCCAGTTCAGGATCTCCAGACCGGTAAAAAATATAGTTTCTTACCTGCTCAAAATATAGGTCAAAGAGCTGCTTAAATTGATTCTGGTTCAAAGTCTGGCATTTATTAGGTTCACACAGGTAAATTTACAATTTACTTTTTACAGGATCAAAATGTTTCTAAATAACGCTCAGTAGGGCTTTTAGAAAAAAACAGATTTCATTAAACTGACATGATGCCTACTGAACGTTATAAAATCAGGTTTTATTTTTGTTGGTTCATAGTTCCGGAGCCGTTCCTGTGACGGATTCTGTTCTGGTTCTGATGCCTGAAGCGATTACCTATAGTGATTTGGTGCGTTTCTCCGTCTATTGTAATTGTAGCAATATCATCGCAGGTACCATCACCATAATCGAGTTCTGCAAAAAGTTCACCATCAATACTGAATTCTACTGTACCTTCTATGATAAATCTGCAATCGCCAACTTTGGTCAATGGACTCACAATGTCTTTTCTAAAGGTAGTAGAATCTGTTGTTTCATAATTTACAAATCCTGTAATCAGGATTAAATCGTCAGAAGGGTCAAAAATGGTTTCAAAACCTTCAACCAGACTTCTTGTTCGCTCTCCATGTCGTATTAGCTGAGTTTCGTCAGCAAATGTCAATATTAGGTCGCTTACATTCGAGAAAATATGTTCAGTGCTGTCTGTTCCGGTAAATGTTCTGGTGGCCTGGCCGGCTATGTTAACCGAATCGATATAAAAATCGGTGTATGTTATCACACGGGTAGCTCCATTTGTAAGGGGCGGGGCTGAAACCTCAATCGTAATAATTCCACTTATTATGCGTCCGTTATTCAATTCCACTCCATCGCCATAATCTATGGTGATTGTTTTTGGAAAC
>NZ_DATFKB010000154.1:0-17906 GCF_035268865.1 Salinivirga sp.
GCAAAAACAATCACACGAACCGTGTTAACAAGTACGCGTACCCATTTTATCATTCGTGCCACCCTTGATGCATACCATGGCGATGTACGAGTGTTCAGCAAATCATGGGATGAACAAATTAAACGTGATTTATTATAAAAAACTTATAAATATGGAAAAGAAACAAATATTTATCGTAGGTCTTGATGATTTTAACCTGAAAAAACTGCAAAATCTGCCCGAGGCAGAATATTGCGATTTTCATGCTGCGCTGCACATTTCCGAAATGCGCAATGTAGAACAGTATGATATGGAAAATTTGATCAATTTGTGTTTTGATCGGATTGATAAACATGGAAAAATAGATGCCGTAGCCAGCTATTACGACTTCCCCGGCACCATGTTGGTTCCCATTATTGCTGAAAAATATAACCTGCCGGGGCCATCGCTGGAAGCAATGACCAAATGTGAAAATAAATACTGGAGCCGGCTCGAACAAAGCAAAGTAATTCCGGAACATATCCCCCAGTTTAAAGCTTTTGATCCATTCGATGACAATGCATTTGAGAAAGTTGGCATGATTACACCATATTGGGTGAAACCCATTAAGTCGTTCCGGTCATTTTTGGCATATCAGATTAATGGTGAGGCACAGTTTAAAGAAAACATGGAGGAAATAAAAAAACACATCGACTTTATGGCCGAGCCATTTAACTATTTAATGAAACAATACAACATGCCTGAAGAGTTTGCTAATATGGAAGAACGCATGATAGCTGAGAGTCCGATTACAGGCCATCAATGCACTGTGGAAGGATATGTGAACAATGGCAATGTGGTTGTTTATGGTATTGTGGACAGTATCAGGGAGGGCGACCGTTCTTCATTTGGCCGCTATGAGTATCCATCGTCACTACCAC
This sequence comes from Salinivirga sp., assembly GCF_035268865.1. Classification (GTDB taxonomy): domain Bacteria; phylum Bacteroidota; class Bacteroidia; order Bacteroidales; family Salinivirgaceae; genus Salinivirga. The sequence goes on from NZ_DATFKB010000154.1 coordinate 900, forward strand.
AGGAAATTCAGTTCCGCATGGCCGACGTAACCCGCCGTGTAGTAAACCAACTTGGTCTCGACCATTCACCTTTTAATATTGAGTATTTTTACAATCCCACAGCCGATGAAGTTTACTTTTTGGAGATTAACCCGCGTATTTCGCAGGCGCACACTGATATATTTGAAAAGATTCACGGTATTTCGCACCACTCCATCATGCTGAATCTGGCTTTGGGACAAAAACCCAAAACATTGGGAAATAATGGGGAATTCAATAAGGCAGCCAACTTTATGCTGCGTACGTTCGAACCCGGAACAATTAAAAAAGTACCCACTGAATCGGAGATTAAAATCCTGAAAAAATTCATCCCTTCATTGGAGGTAAAAGTACAGGTAAAAGAAGGTATTCATCTTAAAGATTTGCAGGGGCAGGACAGTTATAGTTTTGAGCTGGCCAACATTTTTATTGGCGGCAGAGATCAAAATGAGCTGGTAGAGCGCTACAACAAATGTATGGATGGCCTTACATTTGAAATCGACTACGATGAAGCCGTACAGCTTTATTAAGCAAAATATTTACTGATTTTACAAAAGGATTTCATTTACCTTTAATGGAATCCTTTTCTATTGCACCAATAGCACGCCGTGCAATTCGGCGCGCCAGGCTGTGTAGTCGCCTTGCCACTTCTAACAATTCTACTTCAAAACGAATTATAGAAACACGATGTTCCTCAGAATCAGCCAATCTGGAATACACATGCCGGTGTACTTTTGCGTGGTCCTCTGCAAACTGATCTTTGCTTTCCGTTACTGACTCTGCTTTTGGCTTGTCTTTTTCCTGAAAAGCCGTTATTGCATCAGCCAGGTAGGCATTGGCCTGTTCATATAAATCAAGCAACATTTTGTGCGTCTCCTCACTCACTTCAAAACCAAGCTTCAGTCGATGCTCTGCAGCTTCTACCACACTGGTGGTATAAAGGTCTCCAGCATTTTCAATGATGTTGGCAATATCTGTCTGGCGTCGCACACGTTCCATTTCATGCTCTGACAATTCTTTCTGTTGAATTTGACTGATATAACTCAAAATACGTTCGTGCCACGAATCCAGTATGTCGTCTCTTTTTCGTAAATCATCGAGGTCGGAGCGTGTTCCGCGAATGGCCAGGGGAATGCTATCGCTTGCAATATGGACAAGATCCTGCCCCATCTCTTTCAGGGTTTTTTCAACCATATCGAGGGCCAGGTTAGCGTGTTTTAAATAGTAGTCGTCGAGCAAAGGTACAGTACGATCGGCAGGAGCTTTGTCGGGTAAAATCCTCTTGATCAGATGAGCTACAGATTTTGTAAAACCAATAAACAACAGGGCATTGCCAATATTAAAGATAGTGTGGGCATTGGCAATTTGACGTCCAACATCATTTTTCGAAATATCTGCAACCAGCTCACTTAATTGCGGTATTAAAAAAGCAAAAATAATGGCGCCCAATGAATTGAACAACACATGTGCAAGTGCAACCTGCACGGCAGGCCTTGGTTTACCAATTGCAGCGAGCAAAGCTGTGACACAGGTTCCAATATTGGCGCCAATTATCATGGCCACGCCGGTTTCGATATTTAACAATCCTTGCGAGGCGAGTACAATTACTACACCTGTGGTAGCCGATGAGCTTTGCACAAGGGCTGTAAAAAAAGCTCCGAATAAAATCCCATATACAGGGAGTGCGGTGTTTTTCATCACTTCCATAAAGGGCTCATAACTGCGGAGTGGCATAGTAGCCCGGGTCATTAAGTTCATTCCAAGAAAAACCAGGCCCAATCCCAATAAAATATATCCGTAATTTTTAAGCCGGCGAAACTTAGTAATGGTAGTCAACACATAACCCACAGCCACAATCAGCAATGCCGATTCGGTTACTTTAAATGCAATAATTTGCGCTGTGATAGTGGTCCCAATATTGGCACCTAAAATTATGCCCAGGGTTTTGGAGAACTCCATAAGACCGGCCGACACAAAACCAACAACCAGGACGGTAGTAATTGAAGAAGATTGAATTACAGCAGTTATACCAGCTCCTGCGGTAAGTGAGGTCCAGCGGTTGCGGGTCATTTTGGCCAAAAAGTTGGTAAGTCTGTTACCCGCAGCAGCCTTCAAACCATTGGTCATTTGTACCATACCATATAAAAATAGCGCAAGACCGCCAGCCAGCCCTAATGCTACCTCCCACCAGTTAATTTGAACAATGGTTTCTTGTGTTTCCATAAAAAACCCGTTTAAAAAAATTACATGTATTTTAAAGTTAATCTATCCCGGCCGTTGCTTTTCCTGTTACCACAATAGCATCAAACAAGCGCAAGTATTTTTCCTTATTGGCATCAATGGAATAGCGATTCTTGATGGTTGCCCGCCCGGCTGCTCCTATCTCTTTCCGTAAAACAGCATTGTCGATGAGTTGTTTGAGCGTTTGTTCCCACTCCTGATCGTTCGCTGCTAAATAACCGTTCACACCATGCTCAATAATTTCCGTATTCACTCCCACGGGCGACATCACCGCAGGAATACCAACCGACATGTATTGCAGGCCTTTAAAACCGCACTTCCCCCTTGACCATTCATCATCGGGTAACGGCATAACCCCAATGTCGATTTCGTTTAGTCGCGCTACCTCATCATGTGCCGACCAGGGCACATTTTCAACTTCAATGCGCTCATCATCGATGCCTGCGTCGGCAATCACACGAATTCTCAATTGACCGTTATAAGCCTTCTGGAGCTTTTCCAATACCGGAATGAGCAACCGAAAATGTTTCAGAGTGGTACTGCTGCCAGTCCAGCCAATGCGCACATAATTTTGCTCAGATTTTTTTTCCTGTGGTTGGTGGTATGATGTATCAATGGTGGTTGGAATAATTTCCACGTTGTCGTTAAATTGTTTTGCATAATTGGCCAAATACTGGTTTCCAGCAATAACCAAAGTCGAAAAAGCACAAATCTCGCCTGTTTTCTCAGGTCTTTTAAGCCATTTCAATTCTTTATTGGCATCTGAAACATCATTGAGCCAAATGGCATCGTCAAAATCAAAGATTATGGGTACGCCTTTTTGTTTTATTTTTCGCTCAAAGCGGGTCCGGCCAAGCATAAAAGCTTCGCGATAAATAAAAACAGCATTGTATTGCTTTACCCTGGCCACATGGCGCGACCGCCGTAAATAAGATTTAATAACTATAAATAATTTCAGCAAATAATTGCGTCTTTTATAAAAATTCCGGTCATCCCAGGCTGTAAGTAAGTTGGCATAATCAATTTCATAGCCGTTGGCCTGCAAATGCGGAATAAAATGTTCACAACGAAAACGCTGACCGGGTGAACGGTTCATTCGATGCGGAACAATATATAAAATGCGCTTTTTCAAAGTTCTGAATAAATTTCATGGTATTTTTCAATACCATCGGTTAATGAAAAATATTGACGGGCAACTTTAACAAGCTGATCCTGGTTTATTGCAGGGCCATTAAAGTATGTGTTTAATGTTTGCCTGTAAGCGCTTTCAGTAAAATCATGCACCAATAAATCCGGAAAATGTTGCTTATAAATCAAATCCACATCGCCTACACCAGCATTGGCAATCGCTGGAATACCCATACCCAGAATTTCAGCCAACTTGGTTGGAGATGATGCCTGCTTGGAAAAAACCGGCTTGATGAAAAACACAGATAAGTCTGACAATGAAAGCAATGCAGGTACATCATGGCGCGTCACACCGTGGCAAACAATCTGTTGATTATCAATGTTTTTATGAGCGGCCTCTGATTTAATTTTTTCTGCTTCATTGGGTGTAATAAAAAGCATTTTGGCCTTAGGTTTAAACTCCAGTAATACTTTAAAAAAATCGAGCATCTCAGACAGCATGTACCATGAACCTATCGAGCCCAGGTAAGAAAGCACAAAGTGGTTTTTCAACGACAATGCTTCCCTAAAAGAAGCTTTTTTCGATGCATCAATGTTTTCAGGAGAAAAATGATCAAAATCGGCACAACATGGAATTACAGAAACCTCATCGGGCTCCAGCTTCACAAAAGGCCATTGCTGAATAATATTTTTACCTGCTTGTGTGAGACTCACAACAGCATCGGCAGTTTTAAACAAACTTCGCTCTTTATTTTTAAAATACTTATAAACCAGATTAAAAATCGGATTCTTTCTGTTCCATATACCTCCTTCAGCCCGCTCATCGGGCCAAAAACCCCGCATATCAAATAATAATTTCACTCCAAATTTGCTTTGTAAAACCTGTCCGGCCATTGCAGGCAAATACCCCCGGGCGTGTGCCACATCAAATGCCTTTTCGCGATGCAGCCTTACAGCAAATTTTTTCATTGTATGAAAATCTTTCAGCGACGATAAAACAGGTGGTGTGGATGTATAACTTTGCGGGGTCCATTCAATATTAAAATCATCGCAAATTGCTTCTATATGCTTACTTTGTGCTGCGTACCGATTGGTTTTTTCAAAAGAGAGCAGGGTTATTTTATGACCTTTTTTCGAGAGCCCCCAAAGGTACGGAAGTACCTGCGACTGCCCTAGTGGATCGGTCATTCCATCGTATGATATGTATAATACTTTTTTCAATACGGATATAAATCAGTGGCCATCTTTTAGCATGCACAAAAAACGCAACCAAAATACAAAAAGACGGCCATTGGAGCAAAAAGAGGTGCAAAGAAGTCAAAATTAAAAAGAAAAACAGGTAAACAAACGTATAATTTAGTTTATGCAACCTACAATTGCTTAAAGTACGGTTTTAGCACATCTAATTGATCATTTTCAATCCGAAAGTTTTATCTTCGCAATACTTACCCTGAAATAAAATAAAAGAGACGATTGGAAATGGAATATTTCAGCATTTGGGATTTCTTTCTGGTACCTGCCTATATTCTTTTGGCCTGGGTAATTTCTGCCAGAATTGCCCAAAAGCGTCGCGAAAAGCTTCCACACTATCGCTTCTATCACTGGGGACTTTTATACAAAATTGGGGGTGCACTTGCCCTATGTGCCATTTATCTTTTTTATTACGGCGGAGGCGATACAACAGGTTATTTCAGAAGCGCACTCGTGCTACGGAACCTACTTTTTGAAGATCCGGGCACGTATTTGAGTATTCTGTCAAATAACCTCACTCCCGAGAACTTTAGTGCGTTTACAAACGAAACCGGATACCCGATATATTACCGGGATCCGAACTCATTCACGGTGGTAAGATTCACTTCAGTGCTCATGCTTTTCACTACGGGTAGCTTCCTGCAGGTATCCATCCTCACTGCAATCATCACTTACAGCGGGGTATGGAGGCTTTACCTCATGTTTGTTGAAATGTATCCGAAAAACGACACCTTGCTTGCCGTTGCAGCCCTGTTCATTCCTTCGGTAGCATTTTGGGGAAGCGGAGTATTAAAAGATTCTTACACAATGGCCGCAGCCGGGTGGTTCATCTTTGCTTTTTATAAAATATTCTTTCAGCGAAGGCGCATATTGCTCTATGGTATTGCCATCGTAGTGAGTGTTTACGTGTTGGTTTCAATTAAGGCATACATATTTTTTGCGCTGCTGGGCGGAATAATGATTTGGGTTGCCTTCTATTTCCTTAACAAACTCAAAAGCGGGTTTTTCAGATTATTTGTTTTACCCATACTCGCCCTGATGTTTTGGGGCCTCGGGCAATACATAATTTTCAATATTGGGGAATACGTGGGCTCTTACTATACCTCTATGGATGCGCTGCTGCAAAAAGCCATTATCACACAGGACGACCTTACGAGGGCATATTATGGCGGCAATTCCTTTGACCTGGGAGAACTTCAACCAAACATACAGAGTATTTTGTCAAAAGCCCCCAAAGCAACTATTGCAGGCCTGTTCAGACCATTCATTTTTGAAGCACAAAACCCGGTAATGTTTATCTCCGGCCTGGAAAACACGGCTTTACTGCTCTTACTTTTCTGGGTGATATTTAAAACTGGACTGAGGCGTTTTATTGGCATAATGTTCGAAAAACCCGTGATACTTTTTGCTTTTGGCTTCACCATACTATTTGCTTTCTCGGTAGGACTTACAACCGCAAATTTTGGTGCACTTGTACGTTATAAAATTCCACTGCTCCCATATTATGTTGGTGCTTTATTCATCATTTATCACATTGCCAAAAAAAGAAAAGAGCAAGACAACGGGGAAGAAATTAGTGAATCCACTGAACATGTTTAACTCTATATAAGTTTCAGCAAAAAACCTTACTAAATGCGACACCAGGAACTGCCATATCAATTTTTCACACGTAACAGAAAAAACCTTCAAAAGGAGCTTGATCCAAACACACTTGTAATTGTATTCTCCAACCCCGTATCTATCCGCAACGGAGACCAGCAATACGTTTACCGGCAAGCTTCAGACATGTTTTACTTCACTGGCATCACACAACCCGAAACTGTGCTTGTAATGTACACCACAGGGGGAAACTGGCATGAGATTCTGTTCATCAACCGCCCCGACTCCAAAACAGCAATTTGGGATGGGTATCAGCTCAACACCTCCGATGCTGCTGATAATTCTGGCATAACAGATGTAAGATATACCGACACAATGAAGCAAACACTGGAAAAGCTGGCCAAAAAGAACAAAAAAATTGCTTCAACCTATCCTGCACACCATCAAGTTGCTGTAAAATGGACAGAATACCTGATGGAACGTAATAAAAAAATCAACCAAACAAGCCTGCAACCAATCATTTCAAAGCTACGTGTAATTAAATCGCCTGAAGAAATAGCCCTGATTAAAAAAGCAATTGACATTACAAGAAAAGCTTTCGAAAATCTGGTTCCAAAGATTCAATCAGGTGCAATGGAATACGAGATCGAAGCTGAAATGATACGCACTTTTATTGCGAATGGCTCAGATGGGCATGCGTTTGACCCCATAGTCGCATCAGGCCCAAGTGCATGTATACTACACTATATCAACAACAACCGAAAAATGAAGAATAAGGAGTTGTTGCTACTGGATTTTGGTGCTGAGTTTAACGGATATGCAGCAGATATGAGTCGCACATTACCTATTGGGGGGCAATTTACCACCCGGCAAAAAGAGGTTTACCAAACCGTGCTTGATGCACAAAAAGAGGCCATAAAGCTCATTCGACCCGGCATCAGCATAAAAGATATAAATGAGCAAGTACGGCAATACCTGGAAAAAAAGATGGTTGAACTTAACCTTTTTACTGAACAGGACATCGAACAACAAAACCCCAAAAAACCGCTGAGCCGCAAATATTTCATGCATGGAACAAGCCATTTTATGGGTATTGACGTACATGATGTAGGCGACACGAAAGAAAAGCTGCAACCCGGCATGGTACTAACGTGTGAACCGGGGCTTTACATTAAAGAAGAGGCGCTGGGTGTACGCATTGAAAACGACATACTGGTTACTGAAAACGGCAACGAAGACCTCATGGCCCATATTCCCCGCGAAACAGAAGATATTGAAAAAATGCTCCGCAAATAATAAAAAATTAAAATTGGCAAAATCTATTTTTTTATTTATCTTTTTAAGGGTCAACAAAATAGGGTATGTCAATGAACAAAAGCAAACTATTCGTTTTCGTAATACTGATGTTGCTCTTTATTGGATGCCGGTCGCAGGACCAGCCAAAACAAAACATCAGAAAAGCTGCTGTAGCAGGTCAGTTCTATCATAAAAACCCGGCTGAACTGAAAAATCAACTAAAAGAGTTTTTTTCAGAAGCTGAAACTAAACGCCCAGGTACAACGCGAGCAGTAATCGTTCCTCATGCCGGATATGTTTTCTCAGGCCAGGTTGCTGCATCGGCATTCAACCAGATAAAACCAAATCGAAAAATAAAAAACGTATTTCTTTTAGGTTCTGCCCATCGTGTGTGGGTAAACAAGGCATCGGTATTTGGTGGTGAAGCATATGAAACACCTTTGGGACAAGTACGGGTAAACACCGAAATTGTACATAAACTACTCGAAAATTCTGCGTTCAGTTATAACCAAAAGGCACATAAAAACGAGCATAGCCTCGAGGTAGAATTGCCCTTTCTGCAACATCACCTCAAAAACGACTTTAAAATTATCCCTATACTTGTTAACACACAAGACCAAAGGGAAATTCAGTCCATTGCCAAAGCACTAAAACCATATTACACTCAAAATAACCTTTTCGTAATAAGCACTGATTTTTCGCATTATCCTTCTGACAAAAATGCTTGCAAAACAGACAGCCTTACAGCAGAAGCCCTGGCATCAGGCAATCCTGAAAAACTACTCATGCAGATTGAAAAAAACAACAGGAAAGGTGTCTCCAATTTAAAAACAAGTATGTGTGGATTAAGTGCCATGTTGGTTTTTCTCGATATAATTGAAGATCAGGGCCATGCAATTGAAAAAATTGAGTATCGTAACTCATCGGACAGCCAATACGGCGATAGAAACAGGGTAGTCGGTTACTGGGCCATGCGTGTGGCCCCAAAACAGACAACCAAAGCCAAAGAGGCCAGTTTCTCGCTCAAGGCAACAGAAAAAAACTACTTACTCAAATTAGCAAGAAACACCATAGACCAATATTTAAAAACAAAACGAATTCCTGCCATACCTGAAAACGATCTAACTCCCAATTTAAAAACAAAAACAGGTTGCTTCGTCACCTTGCATAAAAACGGCAGGCTCCGCGGATGTATCGGTAATTTTTCGGGGACACTCCCACTGGCAGAAGGTGTACAGGAGATGGCTGTGGCAGCAGCTACCGAAGATCCACGTTTCAATAAGTTAAGGCCTGAAGAATTGAAATCGATAAAGATTGAGATTTCAGTACTTACCCCACTTAAGCCCATTGATAACCTCAAAGATTTTGAATTGGGTAAGCATGGCATTTACATCCAAAAAGGTATGCATTCGGGAACTTACCTGCCACAGGTTGCAGATGGTAAAAACTGGACAAAGGAGGAGTTTGTAAGCCACTGCTCAAAACATAAAGCCGGATTGGGCAAAGATGGTTGGAAGAAAGCCAAATTGTATACATATGAAGCGTTAATCTTTTCAGAAAAATCTCATAGCAATGAATAAATACCAGAAACTAATCGTCATCACAGCACTCACTGTTTCTATTGTGGCCATTGCTGTACAAATAATCTTTTATCAACCCCAGCAAGCACCAGAAAAAATCGCCGTAAAAGAGAATTTCACCCCTCCCTGCATGAAGGCCGGTATTGCCAGCTTACCTCAAAGTAAAATTACGCGGCAGTTGGTGGAATCGCATAACCTTTCCATGAAAGAATCTTACTATTACGATAAAATTCCTGAAACCGGCGAGGTGATATGCCGGCTTTGTCCCCACAAATGCATTTTGCGTGAAGGCGAACTCGGCGATTGCAGAGTGCGGGCAAATGTAGAAGGCAAATTACGTACACTAGTCTACGCCCGTCCGATAACCATGCACCTCGACCCAATTGAGAAAAAGCCTTTTTTTCACTTCCTGCCTACAAAAAAAACCCTCTCAATAGCCACAGCAGGCTGCAACCTGCGCTGCAGAAATTGCCAAAACTGGCAAATCAGCCAGCTATCACCATTCGAAATGGAAAATGTAGAAGTAAGGTCACCTAAAACGATAGTAAACCTTGCCAGTAAATACAATGCCAAAATAATTTCGTACACCTACAACGACCCCATTGTATTCTTTGAATACATGCTGGAGACAGCCAAATTAGCGCATAAAAATGGCATTAAAAACACGATGGTTACGGCAGGTTTTATCAATGAAGAACCAATGGAGGAACTGGCTCAATATATCGACGGTGCGACGGTAGACATAAAAGGTATGACGAATGAATTTTACGACCGGTTCAACACAGGAGAACTCGACCCGGTATTAGATGCAATTAAGGTAATGAAAAAAGAGGGCGTATGGCTCGAAATCAGTTACCTGGTAATACCGGGAGAAAATGACACTAACGAAGATTTCGACAAATTTGCCCGCTGGGTGAAAAACAACACAGGAAAAGGAACACCAGTACATTTTCTACGTTTTTTCCCACACTACCAAATGAAATCGAAACCAGCAACACCGGTACCAACGCTCAAACGCGCGCGTAAACGGGCAATAAATGCCGGATTGGAATACGTTTACATCGGCAATGTGCGCGACCCGGAAACAGAAGACACCTTTTGCCCGCATTGCCAGAAAAAAATTATCGACCGCAACGGATATCAAATGCAGGCACTGCATGTAAAAGACGGAAAGTGCGAGTTTTGCAACAAACCCATAAACGGAATCTGGAAATAAATGGACCTAAAGCTAAAAAATGGCTATTTGTTCTTTTTGGTCAGTTTTATTGCCTTATTGACCCAGGTTATTTACCTGCGTCAGGTACTTATGCTGTTTGAGCAATCAGAATATATTATCAGCATTTTCCTGTTTCTGTGGTTAGGGGCAAATGGATTGGGCGTGCTGCTTGGTAGCAGGCAAAGTTTTTCAATAACCCGGTTATACGCCCTGGTTCAATTATACAGTGTTTTTGCAATAATATTTTATTATGTAATAATTCTTGCCAGACCTGAGCTATTAGGTATCACTACCTCCATGAATTTAATGCGCGGAATTATCTACACTGCAGTTTCTATAATTTTTATAAGCGGCTTTAACGGATGGTTGTTTGCCCAATTTGCCAAACCGACAAAAACAGGGCAAAAAGTATTGGATCTATACAAAACAGAAACACTTGCCTTTATTCTTGCTGGTTTATTTTCAACTATTGTTTACCTCTATTACCCGGCATTCTTAATTCTTGCAGGGGCAGCTGTAGCGACACAACTATTATTATTAAAACAACAAAAGAAATGGTGGAGTTACCTGGCAATAGCTCTGGTTCTGATATTGATACTTTTTAAACCTACAATTGAAGCACAAAGCTTAAAAACGTTGTTTGCCGGGTACAGTTACGTGGAATCAAAGTCGACTTCAGAAGGCGAATTAACGCTATTGACTTCTAAGGAGGGCTCAGATACTTTACTGCTCTTTCAGGGATCACCAGCCATAAAAGCAAATCCGCCTGCTGCTGCTGAAGAGGCAACCCTTCCCGCTCTTGCGCAAGCTCATGAAAACCCTTCCATTTTAATAGCAGGCAGCGATATTGTGCCAATACTAACCGGACTATCTCAGGTGAGGTATAAACATATCCACATACTCACGGAAGACCTGAAATACTTTAAAATACTTCAAACACATCTCCCTGCTCACATTAAAAAAATTATACAAAAGCCTAATGTCCGGGTTGTCCACAAAACACTGCAAAACCACCTGAAAAACAGAACAGGTAAATATGATTTAATATACATTAATGAACCCCGACCTGCATTGATGCAAAATGCGCTGGTGTATTTTCCACAAAATATAAAAATGCTGCATGAAGGATTGAATACCGGTGGTTGCCTGAGTCTTTTATTCCAGTCAGAGGCAGCCTATTCGGGACGAATAAACAAAAACCTGAAAGGCAGTGTATTTAAAACAACCAAACACACCTTCCGGCATACGGAAGTACTTGGCTTGAACAATTTTACGATAATATTGGCATCAGATAAGCCGCTTTCAACCGATTTAATAGATATGCAACAAAATCTGGCAAAATACGGCATTCAGCCAACGTATTTCAACAGTTTTCATGTGGGCAACAGGTTGCGGAATCAGAAAAACATCGGGATAGATAAAATTTCCGAATACGAAACCACACTGTCATTTGACAAACCGCTGGTTTACCTGGCCGGGTTACTTCAAATGTTCCAGAAATACTCGGTAAATATCACAACCCGGATTATGGCAATTGGTGAAAAAATATATCGCAATCTCCGCATTTGGCAATTGATTGCACTAATAACGCTTATATCGGCTTTTACTTTTTTTTCTTATCGCAACCCCGGTTATGCTGTTGTTTTCCATGGAGGTTTTACGGGCATAGCTGCACAAACGATGTTTATTTATTTCTACCAACTCCATTTTGGTCACATCTATTTACTCATTGGCTTATTAATAGCCATGTTTATGGTGGGTTTGCTTGGTGGGCTAATGCTCAAAAGTACTGATCAAAAAAAACATCTCGCAGTTGCGGCACTAATTTCAATAATTGTCCTGTTACTTCTGCTTACATTAGCAGGATCCAGGGTCGCTGTTTTTACAGGCATTTTACTATCTGGTTTTTATACAGGTCTTCTTTTTAATAAAATAAACCATCACAAAAACATTCCCGGCTTACACCTCTATGTAAACGATTTACTAGGTGCAATGGCCGGGAATATTTTAGTTCCTGTACTAATAATTCCGTTGCTTGGATTTTATTTACCAGTTTTCCTGATATTAGGAATGGGAATCATCAGTCACTTTTTATTATATCAGCGATTTTAGAAATCGAGTTTCTTGCGCAATTTTTTTGGCACAGCATCTTTGTGCACCATTATAGCAATAGTTTTGGCTTTAACAAACGGAAGCGACATATGTAATTTTCCCTGGAAATCATTAGAATTATGATTCCATGAATTTTTTATGATATAATGTGGATTTCCTTCCCTGTCTTCTGAAGTACCGATCAAATGCATCAAGTGGTCATCTGTAGATTCCTGCGACATAAATGTAGCTTCGCGTAAATCTGTGGTCACCTCTTTTTCCGGCGCAATATCGTTCAAATAAGACTCCTCCTTAAACGCATCCTCTGTCGGCAAAACAGCAAAACCTTTCCCATGATTAAAACCATGCTCGCTCACATCGCCATCCCAACAAACGGTATAACCCTCTGCTATGGCATAATCAATGGTTTCAATAAGTTCCTCCAGCTTTACATTGTAATAATGATCAAAAGACCAATTGTCCGGAATATCCAGATTAACTGATGTATAGTAAGGGTAGAATTCATAGGAAGTTAACTCCACATAATCATCAGGGTTTACAGCTAAAGATTTTTGAAATTCCTTACTTGTCACTTCTTTTCCATTCCATTCAAAATTTTCAGGTAAAATACCGAAATAAACATCCATTACAGCTCTAAAGGCGTCGATCCACAAAGGCATTTTATTTCGTTGTTGTGCAAGTTTATCAAGCATTCCGTGCATCATGGCTACAACTTCAGAATGATTATGTTCGGTTCCCTCGTATGCTATTCCCGTGTAGGCCTTTTCGGGCACCATCCCTTCTTCACGAATAACATTCATCACATCATGCGCCTGTCCGCCCTGTGAGAAATTGGTTTGACCATGACGCATAATATAGCGTTGAGCTTTATCTAAATATGCATGATAGACAAAAAACATTTCACTTAAATCCACAGAATCTTTTCCCATACGCATAATTTCTGATTCGAGAAAAGAGGTTGTGGCAAAACTCCAACAAGTACCTGCCCTGCCCTGATCTTTTGCCATGGTATGTGGCAGCTCTTTTACAATATTAAAACCATAGGCAGTGGTATTTTCGGTTTCCTGAGCATTGGAATAGGACAAAAAACCTACGATAAAAACCATAATTAAAATGGCTGATAAATGTGCTTTCATTTTGTAGAATATTGAGTTTATTATTTTGCATTGAAAGTAATATAAAGCTAATTTCTATGCCAATCTAATTTTATAATTACAGGATATTGTTCATTTACGAACAAAAAAAGGCTGTTCAAAAAGTTTTGGACAGCCTCTATGACAGTTTTTGTATATTATGCTACGGGACTAAAATATTTGTTAATGGTAGCATACATTTTATTAATATTGATTGGCTTTACAATATATTCATCACAACCAGACTCAAGCCCCTTTTCACGACCGCCTTCGATAGCATGAGCTGTTTGGGCTATAATTGGCAAATCGCTGCGAATTGACTTAATCGCCCTTGAAGCTTCAAATCCATCCATGCCCGGCATTTGAATATCCATTAATACGAGGTCTACCTCATCATGTTTTTTACAGAAATCAACAGCCTCCCTGCCATCCATTACACGCATAATATTGGCTCCTGTGTCCTGAAGTATTTTTTCAAGGAAACGGTAATTCACATCTACATCTTCAGCTATTAGTATATTTTTCTCTGACCAGTTATACTCCATTTCAGGACTTTTTTTTGCAATTACGCGCTTTTTTTCGAAAAATGCTATTTTTTTTCACTGTGGTGCACTCATCTACAGAAAGATAAAACAGATCTTTAGTCCACTTCAAATTATATCTGATTATTCCGCTACATTATCAGATTCAAGATCTGAGATATCAACGTCACCGGGGCCTGCATCAAAACTTTGTTTTTCTAATGGATTGGCCGATGCCTCCTCATAAATCCATCGGTTACGGGAGATATCGGAGGCTAAATAAATAGCATTCCTTAAGGAAGCCGGGTTACCCAAATCTTTCCCGACAATATCAAAGGCAGTGCCGTGGCCTGGCGAAGTTCTGACTACCGACAAACCTGCTGTATAATTTACACCTTCTCCCTGCGAAATAACCTTAAACGGTATTAAACCCTGATCATGATACATGGCGAGCACGGCATCATATTGATTATACCCGCCGGATCCGAAGAAACCATCTGAAGGAAATGGCCCAACTGCCATAATACCCTCCTGCCTTGCTTTTTCAATTGCAGGTTGAATGATGTCGCGGTCTTCAGTACCGATAATTCCGTTATCGCCGGCATGCGGATTAAGTCCAAGCACAGCTATTTTACCTTTACTTAGCGCAAAATCTTTTAATAAACTTTCGTGCAAAACTTTGATTTTACTATACACCAGGTCTTTGGTCAATGTTTCCGGGGCATCTTTTAAAGGGATATGGCCGGTAACTACGCCTACTCTGAGTTCATTAAAAACCATAAGCATCAAAACATCTTCGCTATTGAACTGCTTTTGAAGATATTCGGTATGCCCAGGAAACGAGAAGCCTGCCTGTTGAATGTTCTCTTTACAAATAGGAGCAGTCACCATGGCATCAATCAGCCCATTGGTCATATCATGCACCATACGGTCAAGGGCAAGTACGGAGCACTCTCCGGCCATTTTGGTAGATTTTCCAAGCTCCACACGCACATTATCATCAAGCACATTTATTAAATTGGCTCGTTTGGGGTTAGCATCCTCAGCTTTACGGATCGCATTGAAACTAAAATTTTCAATATCCAGTGCTTTTCTATGGTAGGCTGCAACTTTTGGCGAACCATACAAAATAGGAGTGCATGAATCATTTAGTCTGTTATCTTGTAAAGCTTTTATAATTATTTCGTAACTAATTCCGTTAATATCTCCGTGGGAGATACCCACTTTTATTTTATCGTCTTTCCTCATTGTATTTTTGATTTGTCATTCGTGGCAATATCACCTGCAAATAAAAGGATTATTTTGTAAGCGCCTTTACAAAGTCAAATAATAATCTAACGCCCACACCGCTGGAACCAAATTTATGGTAGTGTAGCGCCTTATGTACAAAAGCCACTCCGGCAATATCCAGATGTATAAACGGGTGGTTTGTAAAGTGCTCAAGAAACTTGCCTGCTGTAATGGCTCCGGCACTTTCGCCGCCCACATTTTTCAGATCTGCGATGTCAGATTTTAACATTGTGGCGTAATCATCCCAAAATGGAAATTTTACAATACGCTCATAGGTACGCATTCCAGATTCCTCCAGCTGATTGAAATATTTGTTTTTGGCATTTCCCATGGCTGCAATTCCGTAAGGCCCTATTGCTCTTGATGCTGAACCAGTAAGAGTAGCAACAGAAAGCACAAATTCAGGTTCAAATTTATCAACATAGCTCAGGGCATCTGCCATGATGAGCCGGCCCTCTGCATCGGTATTCATTACTTCGACAGACTTACCATTGTGCATAGTAATGATATCTCCCGGAGAATAAGCTTTAGAATTGATACGGTTATCGGTAGCAGGAATTAGGGCTATGGCATGAATTGGCATTTTACTGCGAGCTATGGTATACATTAACCCTGCTACGGTGGCACCACCAGCCATGTCTGATTTCATATAATCCATACTTTTGGCTGTTGGTTTTATGCTTAATCCGCCTGAGTCATAAACCACACCTTTACCAACAAAGGCCAATGGTTTTTTATTTTTGGCTTTGGGATGTTTCCATTCTAGCTTAATGAGCACCGGAGGCTCTTCGCTTCCCTGATTTACGGCGAGAATTCCACCCATATTCATTTTTTGCAGGTCTTCTTTTCGGTAAAGCTCTACATTTAAACCAGAAACATGTGCAGCGCGGGTAATTTCATCGGCAAACCGGGTTGCCGTAAGCGTGGATGCCGGCTCATTTACCAAATCGCGTGTCATAGCAACTGCTTGCATTACGATCTCAAGTTCCTCTATGTCATCCTCCTTGAAATGCTTATTAAAAATATTCAGCCGTTTTAATGGTTTTGTTGGATTGGTATTTTTTTTATATTTATCGAAGCTATAAGAAGCCATTAACAAGCCTTCCACCAGCGCGGCTGTAGTTTCTTTACGCCCTGAATAATCAATAAGCGTTAAAAAATCGAGTTCATTTTCATGTACTTTGTCTGCAAGTTTTGCACCTGTACGCCTGATAGACTCAAGTTCATCTGTACACTGATCATCGCAACCCGTAATCACGATAAAATTCCAGTGGTAAAAATAATTCAATGGTATGAGTCGGGTGTTTTGTGCTATGCGGTGTTGGATATAATCAATTTCACGATCAGAAAAAATGCTCTTATCCAGCTTATCAAAAGAATCTACTAAAAAAACACTGTTTACTAATTGCGGTTTCTCTTTTACAAGATTGAATATAATATTGTCCATAATAACCCTTTTAGATATCTGGTAAAGGTACAAAAAACATATAAAATTCTTAAATTCTCAGGAGATAACTATTTTTGTAACCATATTGATTATGATACTAAAAACGGTATTTTGAAGCACACTAAAATTCACCATATTTACGAGAAAGTTGCACATGGTGTAACGATATCCAGGA